>CAZFPM010000101.1:3162-19085 GCA_964520965.1 uncultured Myxococcales bacterium | reverse complement strand
CACCGTCGGCCTTGGCGTCGTCGGCACGGCGACGCTGCGGGAGACGATGGCGAAGGCGCGCCCGGACCCGGAGAGCCGCCCGGCGCTCGACCGCGCGGTCGCCCTCGAGGTGGTCGCGCCCGGCTCTGGCGGTGGAGGATGAGGCTGCGCGCGGCAGCTATCGTCCCCGTCTTCGACGAGCGCGAGGCGATCGAGACGACCCTGCGCGAGATCGACCCGGGCCTATGTCCGCAAGTGGTCGTCGTCGACGGCGGGAGCGTCGACGGCACGCCCGACGCGGCCACAGCGCTCGGTGCGACCGTCGTCGTCGAACCCACGCGCGGGTACGGACTCGCCGTTCGACGCGGGGTCGAGGCGGCCGAGGCCATCGGCGCCGAGGCCTTTCTGATCGTCGACGGGAACGGCGTATTCGGCGCGGCCGACATGGCGGCCGTGCTCCGCCCGGTCGTCGACGACGAGGCGGATCTCGTCATTGGAGTGCGCCCGCCGGAGACCCAGCGGGCGATGCAGCGGCTCGGAAACCGGTTGGCGACCGCGGTCGTCGCCGCGTCACACGGCGTGCGTTACCGCGATGTCGGCGCCCCCCGAGCGGTGACGCGCGCCGCGTATCGCGCACTCGCGATCACCGAAGACGCCTACGGATGGCCGCTGCAGGTCCAGGTCCGGGCCTGCGCGAACGGGCTCCGCATCGAACAGGTCGACGTGTCTCCGAGGCCGCGGATTGGGCACTCGCTCGTGTCCGGCACGGTCCGCGGCCGGGCCGGGGCTGCCCGCGACTTCCTGCGGGTGCTCGCCCGGGAGTGCGCACCACGCATCGCCGGCCGCGCGATGCGCGGAGCGGGGAGGGCGGGGCGATGACCTCGACAGGACGCGTCGCGATCATCTCCCGCGTACCGCGCGAGGGGCAGACGAAGCGCCGACTCGCTCACACGGTCGGTGATGCCGCAGCAACCAGGTTGCACGAAGCGTTCCTCCACGATGAGCTTCGGGCGATCACGGACGCCGGGTTCCAACCGATGATCGTGCACGACCCGCCGCGGTCCGATGCCGAGGTGGCGGCGCTGGACGGCATCGCCGGCGGTGCCCACCGGGTCGCACTCCCCGGTCACGATCTCGCTTCCGATCTGCTCGCCGGCTTTCGGGCACTCTGCTCGGACGGTCCTGTCGCGGTCGTGTCGGCGGACTCTCCGCACCTTGGGCCGGGCGAGCTGACCCGCGCCTTCGAGCTGCTGGACACCGTGGACATCGTGCTCGGGCCGTGCCCGGACGGCGGCTACTGGTTGATCGCGATGCGCGAGCCCCACGACGTGTTCACCGGCGTCGAGATGGGCACGTCCGGCGTCCTCGAGGCGACCCGGCGGCGTGCCGAGGCGCTCGGTCTCCGCATCGCCACCGTCGGCGCCCTCGACGACGTCGATACGTTCGACGACCTGTGCCTCGCCGCGCCCTACCTGCGCCGCGATGGCCGGAGTCGCCGGGTGCTCGCCGCGCTGATGGCCGAGCGCCCCGACCTGGCTCCTCCGCTCCCGCGCCGGCTCCACATCGAGCTGACGAACCGCTGCAACAGCTTCTGCGCGACGTGCTACCGCACGGCCGATCCCAAGCCGGACCGCGACATGACGCTCGCCGAGGCGACCAGCGTCCTCGACCAGTTCCCGACGCTCGAGTCGGTCGCGTTGCAGGTCAACGGCGAGCCGCTTCTCTACCCGGACCTGGTCCCGGTCATCGAACTTGCGAAGGCTCGTGGTGTATACGTCGAACTGAACTCGAACGGGGTGGCCGTGCGGCGAAAGCGGCGCGAGCGGCTCCTCGACTCCGGGCTCGACCGCCTGCACATATCCGTCGACGCGGCCACCCCGGAGACCTACGCCCGTGTTCGCGGCGTCGATGCGTTCGACATCATCGAGCGGAACCTGGAGAACCTGGCGGCTGCTCGGCGGCGGCGTGAGCAGGCTCCGAGCGTCGTCCTCTGGATGACCGCGAACCGACACAACCTGTGCGAGCTGCCCGGGCTGGTCGAGCTCGCGGCGCGGGTCGACGCGGAGGCGGTGTTCCTGCAACGGATGGTCTTCTTCGGCGAGGGGCTCGCGACCTCCGAGAATTCGCTGCACGGTCCGCTGGCGCAGGAGCACGAGGACGCGTTGATCGCCGCCGCGGAGCGGGCGGAGGCGCTCGGCGTCCGGCTCGGCGCCTCGGGCGGTCATTCCCCGCGCGAGATGCTCGCCGGCACCGACGACGACGCGCCCTGGCGTGATTGCCGTCGCACGTGGGAGTCCGCGGTGGTGATGGCCGACGGACAGGCCGTCGCCTGCTGCCTCGGCACCTTCCACACCCCGTTGGAGCAAATCGCGATGGGGCCAGCGTTCGACGGGCAGTTCGCCGCGACCTGGCGGGGCGACCGCTACCGCGCACTCCGGATCGGCCTGCTCACCGGCGAGGGGGCGGAGTTCTGCCGTCGCTGCGGGCTGGATTGGAGTCTCTGAAGCCAGGTTGCCCCCTGACTCCTCGCATCGCACGGCGGCAAGCAGAGGACCGGGCGCTCAGCGAGCCGGCACGCAGCAACGGAAGCCGATCTCGTCAGCCGTGGCCGGATCGTCCGGGGGTGGCAGGTAACTCAATCCGTCTCCGCACGAGAGCGTGTCGGGGTCGGTATCCCGGAAGGACCCACCGGCGACCATCGGGGCGTCCCCAGCGCCGATGACCCACTCGGCGACGTTGCCGACCGCGTCGCAGACACTGCCCTTGCAGCACTCCGGCGCGCTTCCAGTGGCGCTCGGCGAATCCGAGCCCGTCGAGCCATCAACGCAGGCACCGAGTACGAAGACCTCCTCCGTGCCGGGGAGCGTGTACGGATAGCGAACATGGTTGGTGGTATCTCGCTTGCCACCGCAACCCTGGTGCCACTCGTACGTCTTGCACAGACGCCGCGTCACGATTGGAAGCGCGCTGGACGGGGCGAGGTCACGGTACGCCTCCGCTCGGCAGGCTGCCTCGGCAACGTCGGCGGTGACCTTGGTCCAGGGCAGCACGCCCGGGGCCGAGATTGCGTGGTGCTCGAGCACGCCCGCGTGGTCGGCGGTGGCGTCCGGTCGCGCCGCTTCGTACCAGTCCATGCACACGAACTCGTCCTGTCCGGTGGGGGTCGAGACTGGCAGGAACGCCATGTTGAACGGGCATGGGCCGCAGATCTCGCGCCGGTCAGCGTCATTGTCGATCTGTCCGTCGCAGTCGTCGTCGATGCCGTTGCAGACCTCTGCGACCTCGGCCAGCCGGTCCGTCGCGAGCGGCTCGCATAGACCGTCGAGGCAGAGAGCGTGTTGGCCGCAATCGTCGACGGACGCACACTCGGCCGTTCCGACCAGGTGTCGGCAGACACGCCGCTGACATCCCGGATCGGTCTCGTCCGCGCAATCATCGAAGAGGTCCTCCGGGACCTCGAGTTGCTCCGAGACGCAGAATCCACCCAGCGCGCAGTCGGCGTCGAACTCGCAGCGCTCCAATGTGCACTCGGAACCGTCGGCACAGTCGCCGTCGGTCTCGCATCCCTCTCCGTCCGCGCAGATCCGGCCCGGCGCGGCGGCGATGCACTGCGACAGCGAGCCGTCCGGCTGACAGAACCGTACGCCGCGGGTGCATGCTCCGGTGTCGGTCCCGCAGTCGACGGCGATGTCGACGTTCGGTCGGCACTCGCAATCTTCGTCGGCGCGGCCGTCGCAGTCGTTGTCCAGGCCGTCGCAGGTCACCTCGGTCAGCTCGAAGTCGGGGCCGTACAGACCCGCCGTCGCACAATTGGCGAGAGCGCCGTCGGAGCACGAGACCCGGCTGCCGCGGCATACGCCGGCCTGCAACGGACACGGAACCGGGACCAGGTCTTCGTCGATCGCGTCGTCGCAGTCGTTGTCGACACCGTCGCAGACCTCGGACGCCAGCGGACTGACCGACGCCGTCGTGTCGTCGCAGTCCAGCAACTGGTCGACGCATTGTGCGCCTTCGAACGCGTTGTCCCCGTCGTTGTCGTCGCACTTGTAAGGTGCACCGTACTGACTGCAGAACCCGAGTGTGGCCTGCGGTTCCGACGGGAGATGGCAGATGAACCCACTCACGCAGTCATCGTCGCTACGGCAGCTGTAGGGAGCGACTTTGCCCCCCAGCGGAGGGGCGGTGAACGTGCAGGCCGCTTGCCAGCAGGGTCAGCGACACGCCGAGGAGCGCGGTACGGCAAAGGCGCGTCATCGTTTTCATCCTTTCCCTCCGGTTTCTTGTCCGCGGACCACGAGGGTCGTCGACCCCGCCGGCTGCTCAGGCTATCAGAGTCCAACGCCGCGGACGAGCAGGAGTTTCCAGGCGCAACCGGCGAACGGTGCGCCACGTTTCGACGCACCGGCGCGACTTGCCAGGACTCGAGGGCCGCCGTAGTGGGAAGGCCAACCCCGTACACTCGTGCCCGCACCCACTGCTCTCCCCAACGATACCCGTTGCTCCAGGCACCCCCGCTCTTCGGCTACCCGCGCTACCGCGACGAGCTCGCGCCCGCACGCTTCCTGCCGATGTCACGCACCGAGATGGACACGCTCGGCTGGGACGCCTGCGACGTGATCATCGTGACGGGAGACGCTTACGTCGACCACCCGAGCTTCGGAATGGCGGTCGTCGGGCGGGTGCTGGAGGCGCACGGGTTTCGGGTCGGCATCATCGCGCAGCCAAACTGGCAGAGTGCGGAGCCGTTCACGTTGCTCGGGCGTCCGCGGCTCTTCTTCGGAGTCACCGCCGGGAACATGGACTCGATGGTCAACCGGTACACGTCGGAGCGGCGCATCCGGAGCGACGACGCCTACACCCCCGGCGGTGTCGCCGGCCGACGTCCAGACCGCGCCGCGCTCGTCTATGCGCAGCGCTGCCGCGAGGCGTACAAGGGCGTACCCATCGTGCTCGGCGGCATCGAGGCCAGCCTGCGGCGGGTCGCGCACTTCGACTATTGGTCCGAGAAGGTCCGACGCTCCATCGCCTTCGACGCGCGGTCGGACCTCTTGCTCTACGGCAACGCCGAGCGAGCCGTCGTCGAGGTCGCGCACCGCATGGCGGACGGGGAGTCGATCGCCGACATCCGGGGTGTGCGCGGCACGGCCTATCCGCTCAGCGAGTTGCCCGCCGATTTCGCGGAGATCGACCCACGAGACGTGGGTTCTGCACGCGAAGTCGGCCGAAGCCGCCCGCGCGATCTGACGGTGGTCAGGCTGCCCGCATACGAAGAGGTGCGCGCAGACCCGGTGGCCTATGCGCAGGCCTCGCGCACGCTCCACGCCGAGACGAATCCGGGCAACGCGCGTGCCCTGGTCCAGGCCCACGGCGATCGGCACCTGTGGCTGGCCCCCCCGCCGATACCGCTCACCACCGCCGAGATGGACGGCGTCTACGGGCTGCCCTACGCCCGGGTGCCGCACCCGAGCTACTCCGGCGAGAAGATCCCGGCGTACGAGATGATCCGCTTCTCGGTGATCATCGAAAGGGGCTGCTTCGGCGGGTGCACCTTCTGCTCGATCACCGAGCACGAAGGGCGCATCATTCAGCGTCGCTCCAAGGATTCGATACTCCGAGAAGTGGATAAACTCCGCGATGATGTGCCTGGTTTTACAGGTGCAATCTCGGATCTTGGCGGGCCGACCGCCAACATGTGGGGACTCCACTGCCGAGACCCGGCGATCGAGGCGGCGTGTCGACGTCCGTCGTGTGTCTTCCCGGGCGTTTGCGAGAACCTGCTGACCGACCACAGCGAGCTCATCGACCTCTACCGCGCCGCGCGGGCTCTTCCCGGGGTGAAGAAGGTCTCGATTGCGTCCGGGGTGCGATACGACCTCGCCAACGAGGATCCGCGCTACATCGACGAGCTCGTGACACACCACGTGGGCGGGTACCTCAAGATCGCCCCCGAGCACGTCTCCGACGGGCCGCTCGCGGCGATGATGAAGCCCGGCGTCGCGGCATACGACCGCTTCGCCAAGCTCTTCGCGCGAGCGTCGAAGCGCGCCGGCAAGAAGCAATACCTGATCCCCTACTTCATCGCCGCGCACCCGGGGACCACCGACGAAGACATGCTCGAGCTCGCGCTCTGGCTGAAGCGGCGGGACATGCGGGTCGACCAGGTACAGACCTTCTTGCCGTCTCCGATGGCGACGGCGACGGCGATGTATCACACCGGCAAGAACCCACTGCGGAAGGTCAGCGCGAAGAGCGACGCGCTGGATGTGCCTCGGGGCGGGCGCGTCCGGCGTCTGCACAAAGCGTTCTTGCGTTACCACGACCCGGACGGCTGGGATCTCCTCCGCGAAGCCTTGCGCCGAATGGGGCGGACCGACCTGATCGGCGACGCCGACCGCTGCCTCGTTCCGGTCGCGGGCCAAGGGCGCCGGGGCGGAGGGCGGAGCGGGAGTGGCGCCCGGCCACGGCAAGGAGGCGGCCCGCAGCAGGGAGCGCGCAGACGCCGCGGTGGGGGCAAGCGACGGAAGCGGTGAAGCGTCAGCGCTGCATGCGGTCGGCGTGGAGCACGGCGATGATCGTCATCGAGTCGGTGATCTCACCGCTGAGGACCATCGCGACGGCCTTCTCGAACGGGACGACGGCCCGCTCGATCTCCTCCGTATCGTCTGGTGTCGCCTCGGCCGGGGTCAGTCCAGTACCGATATACAGGTGTGCAGTCTCGTCGATCGAACTCTTCGACGTGTGATAGGTGCACACGTGCTGCAGCTGCGCCGCCCGATAGCCCGCCTCCTCGGCGAGCTCGCGTTGGGCGGCCTGCTCCGGGGTCTCGCCCTCGCCAACGCCGCCGGTCGGCATCTCCCATGTCACCCGCTCGGCGATGTGTCGGTATTGCCGGACCAGCAGCACCGAGCCGTCATCGAGGAAGGGGAGCACGCCGGCACAGTGGCCGGTGTCGACGACGCAATAGGTCATCTGTCGGCCGGTCGGCAGCTCGACGAGATCCTCCCGAAGGCGGAGCCACGGGGTCTCGTGGATCGTGCGATCGCCTAGTGTTTTCCACGGTCGGGGCATGCGCGGCGTGTCCCACCGGCGCCCCCGGCTGTCAAGGCGTTCGCGGCCCGGTGTGCGACCTCAGAAGCAGAGGTTGGCGCAGTTGTCCGGGTTGGGGCGGAAGCGGTGACAGACCTCGCCGGCCGTCGCGGTCGCGACGGCGGTCCACGTCTCGTCCTGGTAGGCCCAGACGTCGTTGGCAGCCCCGCAATCGGTCTTGCCTCCGAAGAGCAGGGCGTGCCCGCACGTCTCGGCCCACACGAGGGTGTGGCCGCTGCGGCGCTCGGGCTGTGCGATGTCGACGGTCGTGAAGTCCGGTGGGAAGTCGCAGGGCCCGATCTGCGGGCTGTTGTACGTGTCGCCCTCGACCAGTCGGAGCCACACGTCGTTGGCGGCCGAGAAGATCCACGAGTCGTTGCGATTGCCGACGTCGGTCGCGTCGTGGCCGCCGAAGAGCAGGTAGGTGTCCGACGTGGTGTCGTGCACCAGGCCGGCCCAGAATCGGCCGTCGGGCGCACCCACCTCGTTCTGGAGCTGCGTCCAGGTGAGCGCGTCGAGGTCGAGCGCCCAGATGTCGGTGAAGTAATCCGGCGGGGCGACGAACCCCGGGTCGTCGAGGCCGCCATAGACGACGAGCCGATCCCGCGCGGCGTCGTAGGTCGCGTTATGGAAGAGCCGCGGCGTCGGACCCCCGGGTGCCGCGTGCTCGGTCCACGTGCTCGTCGCCGGGTCGAAGCTCCAGACGTCGTCTTCGGGCGCGTAGGCGCCACCATTGCCCGACGTGTTGCCGCCGAAGAGCCAGAGGCGCTCGCGGCTGGTGTCCCAGACCATCGCCCCGTTCGTTCGCCCGTCGGGACCCGCGCCGGTGACGGCGACCTCGGTCCACCCACGCGTCGCGAAGTCGAAACGCCACAGCTCCGGGAACAGGGTGTAGTTGCCGCCGGTGGAGCCGTCGGCGCGGAAGCGACCGCCGAACGTCCAGGCAGAGCCGTTGCCGGACGCCATCACGTGTCGCCCGCGGGCGCTCGGCCCCGTACCGTCGACCGCCGTCCAGGTGTCGCAGACATCGTCCCAGAGCCACGTGTCCGCGAGGAAAGCGGCTGGAACCGCCGGGTCGCAGTTCTCGGGCACCGCGGACGAACCACCGAAGACGAGCATCTGGAGGGTGCCCTCGTCGTAGGCGGCAGCGTGCTCGCTGATGCGCCCCGGACCGTCGTCACCTGCGCCCTCACAGGCACCGGGAGTGGGGTCGCACGGCCCGAGGTCGCCCGCGTCTTCGGCGACGTCGAAGGCGGCATCGCCGGCGGCATCGGCGCCCGCCGCGTCGGCCGGTGCGTCGGAAGCCTCCGGGGACGCCGTGTCGTCGGCGCAGCCTGCGGTGATGAGACCCAGCGCAAGCGTGAGGGCGGTCAGACTTCGCAGCATATTGGCACCAGGGTGATGGAATCTTCGAGGACGACCCCGCGGCGGTCTTCGACCCGCACGGTCATCTCTACGGTTCGCTCGGAGACGTCGTCCGGTTCGACGTTGTCGTACAGGATCACGGCCACGCCGGCGTATCGGTACGTTGGGCCGTCGCCTTGCAAGACGTCTTGGTAGGCGGCGACGGCGATGGATTCCCCGTCGAGCAGGATCTCGAAGTCGATGGTGACGTCGCCGGGGGAGATCCCGGAGACCTCGAAGCCGCCGTAGACGTGGTAGCCGCCCTGCATTCCGCGGATGATCGGCACCTGTTGGCCGTCCTCGAGTGGCTCGAAGTCCGGGAAACCCGTGCCGACCGCGATCCAGGGTGGCCCGGAGGCGGAGGGGGCCGTCCCGGCGTCCCCGGAGGGATCCGGATCGGGCGATGGCTCCTCGCCGCCGCATGACGCCGCCATCCCCGCGGCCAAGCCTACAGCCAGCCAGAGGCACCGTAACAAGAGATTTCGTCGAGACTTCTCGATACCCACGGCCGCGCACCGGGTACGGAGGACCATACGGGAGCGCGCACTCTAGCGCAGTCGCCGTGGGAGTGCGACCGGTGAGGTGGAAGGCGGCCTGGCACCGACTTTCGGTTCGCGTGCTTGACGCTCGGAGAGCTGGGGTTGAATACTCCCGCCCAGGATAGCCGGCCCCGCACACCCCTCCTCACCACTCCGCATCGCCCGTGCTTCGCATTGCCATCGGTGTCGGATTCGTGGCGGCCTTCGCGCTGTCGTGCGGCGGGCCCGAAGCTCCGGAAATCCTGGCGCCGCCTGCTCCCGTGGTGGGCGACGCGACGCGCGGCGAATCGGTCTACGGACGCTACTGCGCGACTTGCCACGGCCTGTTGGGAGACGGCCAGGGGCCGACCGCGCACCGGTACTCCCGGTTTCGGCCTCGCGACTTCACGACGGCGAACTTCAAGTTCCGGTCGACCGTTTCGGGGAACCTCCCGTTGATGTCAGACCTCGAGCGCACGGTCCGAAGAGGCATCCCCGGCACTTCGATGCCCCCGTTCGCTGGCGTCCTCGGCGAGCGACGGATCGCCGACGCCGTCGCCTACCTGCGCACCTTCTCCGATTACTGGGACGACTACGAGGAGTACCCACCGGAGGTCGCGTCACTGCCGACCGAGCAACCCGAGGCGACGGACGAGGCGTTGTACCGAGGCCGTCAGATCTACCTGATGCAACGGTGCTGGACGTGCCACGGCGTCGACGGGGCTGCGAGCGGACCGCAGGCCGACGTGCTGACGGACGACACCGGTGAGCCAGTCGTCCCGTGGAACCTCACGTCGGGGCTCTTCCGCGGTGGGGATACGGCGACCGACATGTACCGCACACTCGCCACGGGACTCGACGGCACTCCGATGCCTGCCTACCTGCACCCGGTCGTTCTCTCCCGACCCGACGAGGTCGCCTGGCAACAGCTCTATGACGAGCTCACGACCTACAGCGGCGGAGAGTTCGAGGACAACGAACTCGAGGCGCTTCGGGAGTTTGCCGAGGGTCTGCCGACGTTGGAGGAGGCGGCGGCGATGGACCCGGCGGAGCAGGCGGAACAGACCAGACGGTGGCACTGGGACCTGGTCCTTTACACCGACAGCCTCTCTCGGGCCGGCTCGCTCGGCCGCCGCCTGGCGGGGCTCGACCCGGTGCCGCCGCTCTTCGGTCCCGGCCGCGACGAGTAGAGCGCCGCCGGCCGCGCTGCGATCGTCAGTAGTAGAAGTGAACGATGCCCAGGAACTCCTGGAAGCCGTCGTTCAGCCCCTCGTCACGACCGGCGCCCAGGATGTGCCGGTACAATGTCGTCAGCTGGATCTGGGCGACCGGGAACCAGTCGAGGCCGCCGGTCAGCCGATGGGCGGTCCCGGTCTTCAGGTCGAGGTCGGCGTCGCGGTACTCGTGGCCGGCGATCAGCTCGAGGCCGCGGAACAACCGGATGAACGCCGAGTTGTACGCGCGCAGGCTGTTGTTCGCCGCGTCCAGGCTGTCCTCCGACGCCTCGACGTCGACGACATCGACCTCGCCGAGCACGGTGAATCGGCCGAGGTTCATGCCCCAATGTCCACCGGCGCGCAGGGTGTCGGTCCGCGTATCGGTGACGACGCCGACGAACTCCGTTCGCGTGCCGGTCGTGTTGCTGTAGACGGACCCGCCGAGCATCAGGCGCAGCGCGCCCAGACGCCCGATCAGCTCGGCGCGACCCATCCAGGCCACCTCGGCGTTGTCGTCGAGGAGCCGCTCGGAGCCAGCCCCGTTCGAGACGCTCCCCTGGACCAACAGCGGGCCGAGCTCGAACCCGAGCTCCAGCCCGGTGTCCTTGTCGCGAGGTCCGAACCCGATCTCGTCGCGGGTGAACACGTTGTGGTTCGGCAGCCGCAATCCGTACGGCGGAACGTAGCGGCCCATCTTGAGGTACGCGGCGAAGACCGGGTTCCCGAAGTCGAACCGATACATCCCGAAAGCCTCGAACGACCCGAGCAGGCTCTGATCGTAGTAGAGCGTGAGCCCGTCGAGCAGCGTCGCGGCCAGGTAGAGGTCGGCCTGCATCTGGAAGAAGGTGCTCAGCCCCTCGGTGGAGTCATCGGTGGGGAATTGCTCCAACACCATCATGCGCGCATCGGTGCCGATATCGATGCTGTCGCCGAGGTCGACGTCGAGCAGTTCCCGCACGGCGCCGTCGGCCGGGTAGCCCGATGGGAGCTGGGTCGCGGCGTAGACGTATCGGCCGTAGTCGTTGCGCAGACCCGCGCCCGACGGATTCACGTGGCACGTGGCGCATGTCACGCCTTCGCGCACCGCGAAACGCGGTTCGGCTCCTAGCTCCGGCGCCGATCCGGCGTGCACGACGAATAGCACGGTCGCAGCGACGGCACCGCAGAGCCGCGGACTGAGAGTCGAGCGTGATCTCGTCCGGGTCATCGAGGATCCTCGAGCACGACATCGAGGTTCGCCGCACCGCTGCCAGCATCGAGGGCGATGGGCTGCCCGCCGCCGAAGTAGCCGTACGGGTCGAGCTCCGCGTTCAACATGCCGGAATGCCGGGTGTCCATCCGATCGACATCGACCAGCGCCCCGACGTAGTAGTTCCCCGACGCCAGCCCCTCGAAGACGAAGGGCTGCGGGAGCTCGTAGCGCTCCAGTAACAGGGCCCGCAGCGGCGGCCCCGTCGGCGGAAAGCTACCGTAGACCGCGATCGCGAGGGCGCGGCCGGCGGTCGGCAGCTCGCCTTCGTAATGCACGGCGCCGGCAAGGGTCCCCGGCGGCGCGCCGCCTCGGCCGGCATCGACGAGGCCGCATCCGGCGAACGACCCGGACAGCAGCAATGCGAGAGTCGCCACGAGACGAACCTGGGTCACGGCGTCACCACGATGAAGTAGCCCCTCATCTGTGCGGGGTGGGTTCGGCAGAAGTACAAGGTCTGGCGCGGTGCGCAGAAACGATACGCCCACCGAGCCCCGGGGGCCATGTCCCCGCTGTCGAACCCCCCGGCGGCGTCGGGAAGAACGGCCTCCGGCTCGCCCGCGGTCACCGTGTGGACCACCGTATCGCCGTTCGTCCAGGTCACGGCCTCGCCCGACCGCACCTGGATGAACCGTCGATCGACGTCCATGGTGGTGAAGCGGATTTGCGGACCGGTGCTCGAAGCCGCGGTTGGCCCCTCGACGCACCCGCTGAGATCCGGCGGTGCGAGATCGTGCGGCATGACATCGAAAGGCTCGGCCTCATCGCCGCGGTCGTAGCAACCTGCGAGGGCGAGCGAGAGAGCCGCGGGGAGGATGTGGCAGAGAGCCCTCACGGCGTCAGCCAAACAGATGTAGCCAGCACGTACAAGAGGTGTATGGTGGCCCGAATCGAGGACCACGGCGGCCATGATTCCCATCTCAATTCTGGACGCGAGCACCGGGCCAGGGCACCCCAGAACGGCCGCCCGCGGCGGCGCTCTCGAGGGTGTGTCGGCCTGGCTCTCCGACACCGAACGGATCCTGGGCCTGGCGCCGTCAGCCCGGCCTGCGAAGCGCGGCGCGTCGATCTACGCGGGCCTGGTCCTCCTCGCGGCGCTCACCGGCTGCGTCGACCGGGGCGCCGATCTCGTCAACGGCGTCCAGGGCCGTCTCTCGGCGGGGCCGGGCGTCGTGTTCATCGAACGGGGCCCGCTCCACGACGGCACCTTCATTCGTGCCGGCCTGATCGCCGAAGACGGGACCTTCTCGATCGGCCTCGATGACTCCGGCACCCACGGATTCCACGCCTACTTCACCGACACGTACCTCTACCTGCCGATCGAGGTCGAGGTCGAAGACGGCGTGATGACGACCGTCACCCAGACGGACGTCGACTGGGAGTTCATGTGCGACCGCGGGGGCAACTGCGAGTGGGTCGAGCAGTCCGAAGTGATCGAGATCCTGACGCCCGGGCAGGATCTCGACCTCAGCGACGATCCGGTGATCAGCGATCCGGTCGTCCGTCGCGTCGGGCCCGGCGCGTTCGAGCTCGAACTCATGGCGGACGACCCGGATGGCGACCTCTCGGTGCAGGTCCTGGCGTATCACATCGCCTCGGGGGTCGGACAACAGATGAACCCGCCCGGGCCGGTCATCGACGGCAACTATCCGAACGGGCTCTACACGCTCACCGTCTTCCTCCCCGAAGGAGCGGACGACACGGGGCCGTGGCAGTTCGTCGCCGCCGACCACGCTTGCTCCAACTCACCGATCCTCGAAGTCGAACCCCAGTGAACCGGAACTCGTGGGCCGCGTTCCTGCTCGGCATCGCGCTCGGAGCCTGCGGCGACCAGTCGGCCGAGTCGAACAGCGCGCCGGAGTGGGTCGACGAGACCCTCTCTGCTGCCGACCGCATCCACTGGCCGGGGGTCGACACCGAGCAGGGACGCATCATCCCGTTGATCGGCGGTTTCGGCCGCGGTCGGCCGGCGTCGTATTGGTTCGTCGGGTTCGGCACACGCGAGACGACCGATGCGTTCTGGTTCTGCGCCGACGGCGATGACGAATGCCCCCTCGACGGGCTTCGCCGGCTCCACTGGGACCGCTTCGCCAGCACCCCGCTCCTGTCCCGCGTACCGGGCGATCCGCGCTACTCCGACTTCTGGCAGATGTGGACCGTGGTCGTGGGCCCGGACTTCGAGCCTGACTCCATCAAGACGATCGGCGAGCTCTTCGACGCCGTCGGGCGCCAAGATGTGCGGGTGGAGCGGACGGTCGTCGATTTCGGCACGGTCGACGGCGAGGAGATCGGTGTCCGGGACGCGGTCGTCCACTTCCCTGTCGTGCTCCGCGGCACCGAGCTGGAAGGAAACGGCGGGCCGATGCGCGATGGCTCGGGCAACCGGCTCCGCCTGGAGCGGCACGTCGCCTGGCGACAGGGACTCCGCGTCGAAGTCATCGACTTCTCGCCCGCAGAGGGTGTGTTCCCTGCGGCCGGCGACAGCGAGCACCGTCCGCGGATGCCCTTCGCCAACATCTACATCTACTGGCGGTCATGCGAAGCCGACCCGGAGCCGGAGATCTGCGCCATCACCATTGCCGACCCCACCCGCCGTCCGGTCTCCGAACGAGGCCTCGGTCAGGATCTGAACGGCGACGGCGACGCCAGCGACACGAACAATGTCGTCGGTTCGTTGCCCTGCGACCGGAGTCCGCGCGTCGACGAGCCAGCCTACTCACCCCTGTGGGCCGTGCGCGCCGTCGACGTCCTGCCGAACTCGGTCGTGTCGCTCATCGACACGACGGGGGATCAACGCGTGTCCGATGTCCGGTCGGCGGGCGAGATGCGACTCGCCGTCGATGCGGGTGTTCTCGGCGAGCCGCGTGCCGAGACGAATAATTCGGTCTTCGGCGGCGTCGAACCCGTGGACTCTGGACAGCTCTTCTTCAACTGCCCGTCACCCGTTCGCGAAGACTTCGTGCCGTATCCCTGTGCCGTGGACTGAGGCGCCGTTGCCCGCGCGGGTGGCGCGGTTGAAATCGACAAGGCCCCTGGATAGGTTGACCCGAGCGCGTTGCCCAGGAGAGTGCGCATGAAACGACAGTTGGTTGGACGAGCCCGCCGCATCGCCGCGCTCGCGGCATTGGCGGCCGGTGCTGTGCTGCTGATGGGCAGCTACGAGGGAGGTGCCGTGGAGGGCGGCGGAGCCATCGCCGGGACCGTTCGCCTCGAAGGGACGCCGCCGACGCTGGAGCCCCACGTCGTCGAGGACGAGGCATTCGTGCCGGTCTGCGGCGAGACGGTCCGCAACGAGCAGGTCATCGTCGGGGCCGACGGCTCTCTC
This sequence comes from uncultured Myxococcales bacterium, assembly GCA_964520965.1. GTDB lineage: Bacteria > Myxococcota_A > Bradymonadia > REDH01 > REDH01 > CAZFPM01. Next base: position 4,307 of record CAZFPM010000101.1, on the reverse strand, counting down.
GCGAACGTCGTGGTGTGGATCGACGGGATCACGTCCGGTGCTCTCGCCGAGCCTCGGAACCTGCGGCTCGACCAGATCGGCTGCGTCTACACTCCCCACGTGGCCGCCACGACGCGCGGAAGCGAGATGGTCATCACGTCGTCGGACAGCACGCTGCACAACACCCACGGCATCCAGGAGCGTCGGACCGTCTTCAACCTGGCGCTGCCCAACGCCGGCATCGAGATCCCGCGGCGGCTGACCCGCCCGGGGATCGTCGCGGTCCAATGCGACGCAGGGCATACCTGGATGTCAGCGTTCGTACACGTGTTCGAGCACCCGTACTTTGGGGTGACCGGAGAGGACGGCTCGTTCACGCTCTCCGACGTACCGGCCGGGACGTACACGGTGCGCGCGTGGCACGAGCGTTACGGCGAGCTGACGTCCGAGGTGACCGTGACGACGGCAGGGACGGCCACCTGGGATCCGAGCTTCACCGCCGAGCCCTGACACCTCGGCCCGGCCGACGTCGGCGACCGCCGAGCAGGAGTCCGCCGCCCATGCCGACGGGCGTCGACGACCCGTCAGTCTGACTCGACATCTGCTTCCGGGCGGATTGCGAAGGCCACGCCGGCCCTGCCGTCGCCCGACAGCAGGAGGGTGTCGTAGCGAACGGCCGAGCCGTCGGGCGCGACTCCATGGGTGGCGTCGCGGTCGTGGACCGCGAAGGCGAGATCCAGCCCGAGGGCGTCTGCCGTCACCCGCAGGCGGTCGGTCTCTATCGCGACGTCCACATCGGCGCTCGGTCGGCCCTCGGCGCCGAGGGTGAGCGCGACGTCGTAGGCGGGCAGGGCGACGGAGTGTTTGAGCACGATCGGACCGACCTCTGCGTCGGCCGCGACGAGGAAGACGAAGTCTCCGAAGGCGACGAATTCCCGTCTCGGCCGTGCATGGGGCGTCGTCTCGCTGATCAACCAGCCCTCTACCGGCTCGGCTCCGCTTTCGAGCAGCGCCCTCCCGGCGTGGTACTCCGACTCCCCCTCGGGATCGCGGGCGGTGCCGAGAGGGGTCATCTCCGCGGCCTGGAGGGTCAAGGCCGCCGACGGGGTACGGAGGCGCAGAGTCACGCCGGACCCCGGCCGAGAGAGCGAGGCGCGGACCGGTGT
>CAZFPM010000101.1:0-3152 GCA_964520965.1 uncultured Myxococcales bacterium | reverse complement strand
GGACAGGACAGCGTGCTCGTCGCCGCCTCGGCCGCTCACGGAGAAGCGATGATAGAACGCCGAGCGCCACTGGTCCCGGTCGCTCAGCCACCCCTTGGCCTCGGCCGAACCGCTGCCGCTCCGCTGCAATCCGAGGGCGAGGATCTCGCCGGAATCGCCGACGAAGACGTACTGATCGCGCCACATTCGGTCCGAGCGGGAGCAGGCGCCGAGAAGGACCGTCAGGCAGAGGGCGACGGCCCACCGCCGACTCACTCACAGACCTGGGTCAACGAGACATCGGGGCAGGCGCTCTCGTCGGCGCAACATGCGTCCGGATCGGGACAGCCACCCCGCTCGAGCCGCACGTCGACCTCGCCGATGAAGTCCCGCCCGGAGCGGTCGCGAACCGTCGCTCGGACGACCGCGTTGCGGCACACGTAGCAGCAGAGGTTGGCCTGGAAGGGCACCCGCAGGTCCCACAGGGCATGCCCGTCGCCGGTGTCTTCCATGTCGACCCGCGAACCTTCGATGTCGGCGGCCATCACGATCCCGCTCACCTCGACGAGGATCTCCGGATTGGGTGCGTTCGGGTTGATGTCGACCGCACGCAGGCTCGGCACGATCATGTTCAGCCCGTTGGCCCCGAGCTCCACCGCGACCGCCTGGCCGGGCGTCAGGGCCTGGAACGTGCCGTCGTCGGCACGGACGCCGATATCGAGCACGCCTGGCTCGGGGGGGTCTTCTCCGCAAGCGGCGAGGACGGCGAGGACGGCGAGGGTCGCGACTAGTCGTTGTCGGAACATGGGAAAGGCACGTAGTCCGCGGGGACCGGGTTGGGACAATTGAAGAAGATCTGACCCTCGTTGCCCGGCACGGGGTTGCCGGTGCTGTCCTCGGTCTGTGGTTCGGGTTGAAGCAGTGCCCCGGCGTCGACCGCCGTGAAGAGATCGACAGCCGACATGATGTCGGACTCCGCCTGGTCCACGTACGTATCGATGAGGCTGACCGTCGACGTGGCTGGCACGGTGGTGAACTGGACGCCCCATAGCGGCGAGTAGAAGTTCTCCTCTTCCCGCTCTCGCTCGCACGGGAGCGCGCCGACGACGTTGTTGGTGTCGCCGTCGTCGGCGTCCCCGGTGATGTCCTGGCCGAGCCCACGCTCAGAGACCGGACGGCGGTCGGTGTAGGCGTGGCCGGGCAGGTCGCAGATCGGGGGTCGCGGTTCCGCGGCGCAATCGCGCCAGTGGATGTAGATGTTCGCGAAGGGCATCAGCGGGCGTCCCTCGCTGTCGTCGGCTTCCGGGAAGATGCCGTCGCTCGGCGAGAAGTCGAAGAAGGAGACACCGAACCCCTCGTGCCACCCGAGCTTCCGCTCGAGCGGTCGCGTCGGTCCGGACCCGTCCGGCATCTCGCCGCCGTTGTCCTCCAGCACGGTCCCTTCGAGCACGAGGGCGCAGTGAAGCACGACCTCCTGCGTACCGAAGTACTCTCCGAAGAGCTCCCCGAAATCGAGCACGAAGGGCTCCACAGTGATGTCGCCGCGCGCTTCGATTCGGTCGAGCGTCCCGGTCGTCTTGATCGAGTCCGCTTCATAATCCTCGGGTACCGTCACCTTCCACATCTGCCAGAAGGGAGAGAAACCAGATTGGCCGGGGATCCGCGTGAAGAGCGGGCGGCCGACAAGGCGGTCCCAGTTCAGACGCTGATGTTCGTCCAGCGGACAGGCGTCGTCGCCCTCGCGGCAGAACCAGAACGAGTCGGCGGTCTCGCGGGACGCGAAGCCGAGGAACCAGTACGACGCCGGCCGGCCGTCCCCGAAGCCGCGGATGAGCGGGATCACCCGCCCGTCGGCTTCGTCGACGCCGGGCCAGTCGATGCGCTCACCGAACTCGAGCGTCGAGTCGATCGGGCCGAGATCCTCGTCGATGTCGCTCTGACCGTCGTCCGAACCACAGGACCCGGACCCGAGCACAAGGCACGCGCAGAGGAGTGCCGTGCGCCACCGATTAATGCCGAACATGACTTCTCCTACGGTTTCGGACGCCCGAATTGGACGCACGGGGCTGACCCGCACCGCGTGTCCATTTTCAGAGATTGGTGCTACACGGTTCCAAGGGCAGAGCCAAGCCCCCGGATCGGCGAGACTCGTGCTCACGCACGCGTTCGCGGTCGTTTCCCAGGGGCTGGCCTCGTCACGAGGTTGTCTTGGCGCGGATCGGCGAAGCGTATCGACTTGGACTGGTGGCCGCACTGGCCGCGCTCTTCGTGGGGGCCTGTGCAGAGCCCGCGTCCACCGCAGTCGGCCAGGAAGGATGCTCCATCGACGCCTGTCACGGGCGTGTGGAACACATCCACTATGGCGGAGCGGCCCTGACCTGCGTCGACTGCCACGGTGGCGACTCGGCGGCGATCACCAAGGAGGCCGCACATCCGACGACGACGGTGTCGTTCAACGCCGCTACTCCGGGGGTCGAAGAGCCCGGCGGACTCCTGCTCGCGGGCGCCTCGCTCGCCGAGCTCGATGCGCTCGACGAGGAGACGTTGATGTTCCTCAATCCGTCCGACTACCGGATCGTTCGGCAGACGTGCGGTTCGACGACCCGCGGGGGCGGCAATTGCCACACGCGCATCGTCGACACCACGCTCCTGTCGACGCACACCACCCTGGCCGGTCAGATCGCCGGCGGCCTGTATTTCGGCGGGAACACGGACCGCGAGGCGCGATACGCCGTGCTCGACTCCGAGGATCCACATCCGGCGCCACTGCCGGGGACGGTGCCCTCGCTCTCCATCCTCCCGGACCTCGTTCCGGACGAGGAGAGCAGCGGTGCCGCGGCGGACGCCTATTACGCCGCGATGGGCCAGATCTGCGTGACCTGCCACCTCGCCCGGGACAACCCCCACGTGCCCGGCCTCTACACGAGCTCCGGCTGCAACGCCTGCCACATGCTCACAGCCGACGACGGGCGACCGGCGACCACCGACCCGACGCAAGACGTCGAGGAGGGCGGGCACGTCGAGCGTCATCGCCTCACCAACCTGATCCCAGACTCGCAGTGCAACCGGTGCCACCACGCGCACCTGCATCGCGGACTGCTGAGCCAGGGCGTCCGCGAACGGTCCGAGCCCGTGGGCGACAACGCGATCGGCGGCATCAATCACGGACTCGA
>CAZFPM010000100.1:4399-19105 GCA_964520965.1 uncultured Myxococcales bacterium | reverse complement strand
GCCCCCGGGACCACCAAACTCGTCAAAACCCACGTGGCCGCCGTGCTCCTCGTCTTCATCGGGATCAAGCTGGTCAACGAGGGCGTGCGCACCAGCTTCTTCGACGGCATCGAGTACCCGGACCCGGCGGAATTCGCGCCCGAGGCGATCGAGCGACCCGACCCGCCGCCGCGCGTCGACGTGGCGCTGGCCACCGAGCCGGAAGGCGCCGCGGTAATCGTCAACGGAATCGCCTCCCGACAACGGACGCCAACTACTGTCTCGCTCGTGGCAGACGTCCTCAACACCGTCTCGCTGCACCTCGAAGGGCACGAGACGACTTTCGTCAATCTCGACGCGGGAGAGTCGCTCGACCTCTCGCCGATCGCGCTCACCCCGATCGACCCACCGTCGGCAGAGGCCGAAGCGGCTGCCTCCGAAGCCGCAGCGGCCGCGGCCGAGGGCTCCGGCGATCCGGGGCCCGGAGCGGGCCGAGGTCGTCTGAATGTCGTCGCCAGGACGACGGCCGGCGACCGCGTCGAGGCGGAGGTCCTGCTCAACGGCGAGGCGCAGCCTGGGACCACGCCCCTTTCGGTCGATGTCGACTCCCGCCAGGTGCAGCACCTGACCGTCCGCGCGGGAGGGCTCCGCGACTCCGCCGCCTACGCGGAGGCCAGGGTGTGGGAAGGGCCGTTGACAGCTCGAGAGGTGATCCTGGAGATGACCGCCGACATCGGCGACGCCAACGCGTGGACGACGCTGCGCCTGTTACCTACTCCACGTGAGTCGGAGCTGTCGATCGACGGGGAGCCGCATCGCGGCGCAGGGGCGGTCAACCTGCAGTCTTCGCTCCACCACGTGGTCGAGGTGTCTGCACCGGACCACGAAGACTGGGTCCGAGGCTTCGAGGGGACCGTCGGGCAGCTCGCGGTGAGTGCCATCCTGACCCCGATCCGGACCGGTCCGAGCCTGCTTACGCTGACGGTCGAGCCAGAGGGCGCGACGATCTATGCCGAGCAGCTTCGGCATGGGTCACCGGGCGCCACGGAGATCGGTACGACCGCCGTCCAGGGTCGAGAGTTCGACGCAGGCCGGTACCGGCTGACCTTCGATCTGACCACCGAGGAGGGACGGGCGCGCGGCCGGGTCGAAGTCGACCTCGAGCCCGGAACGCACCACGTGCTCGGGTACCGACTGGAGGAAGGAGGTGCGACGTCGACGCGCGACGACCGCATCCCGATCGCTTCGCCCTGAGTCACCGTTCGACGGTCGCTTGTCGGGTACGCTGGATTTTGACGGGTTTGGCGGTGCTGCCTACGTTGGAGTGGCGTCCGTACGACGGAGTCCTCGGTGACGACCCGGCCGAACATCCCCCCTCACGCCTGCTCGGCGCTTGCTCGCAGGTGCGCCGTGGCGCAGGTGCCTTGGCTCGCGCTGCTCCTCGCACTGGGAGTCTGGAGCTGCTCGAACCAGGGCGCCGAGATGCGCGCCGACGAGCTCGCCAGGTCGATCCGCGAGAACCAGGTCGAGCACTTCGTGCGGACCTTCGCGGTCGCGGCACCGCAGCGGGCCGTCGCCCGCGCCGAGGCCGACGCGCACAGGCCGAGCATCCGAGCGTTGATCGAGGAGGGGCGGCTCGGCTTCGAGCCCGATGCGCAGGTCCGCGAGATGGTGACGCTGCTCTTCGCCGAGCGAGAGTACGAGCACCTCTTCGTCTTCGGTACGCAGCTCACCCCCGACGGCGAAGCGGTGGTCCGGACCCTGCTTGGAGCCGACCGACATGGGCTCTCGCCGGACGACTACTACGCCGCCGAGATCCGGGTCCACGCGGCCGGATTGGCGGCCGGTGGCGACCTGGGGCCGATCGTGGGCCGTCTACAGCTCACCACGGAGGACGAGGCCCGGCTGCTCGCGTTCCTGCTGGACAAGAGCGGCCTCGACTCGAGCATGCCCGCGTCCGACGCGGCGTTCGAGGTGATCGCGATCGACGGCTGGGAGAATCCGCTGCCCGGCTTCGCCGACACGCTTTCGGAGCTGACCCGGATCCTGGAGCACGTCGCGACGAGCGGACCGGAGCTCGAACTCGTACTGGCGGCCGGCTACCTCCGATACGCAGCAGACCAGCGCTTGTCGTCGTTCCACGACATCCCGACGGAGACGCTCGTGGAGCGGAGCTGGGATCCCGATGACGATGAGCAACGCGACGAGATCTTGCGTGCGCGGCTCACGGAGTCGTTCCGAAGGGCCACCGACTCCGTGGGGTTTGCAGCCGAGATCGAGAACCTCGAGCCTCCGTTCCAGCAGTACGACCGGCTGGTTGCCGGAATCGAGGAGTACCGCGGGTACGTCGACGCCGGGGGCTGGGACACCCTGGAACTCGACCGCTCCCTGAGCGAGGGCCGACGCGGCGACGACGTGCTCGCGTTGCGCCGACGACTCGCCGCCGAGAACTACTTCGATGGCGACGTGGAGAACGACCGGTTCGACGCCGAGCTGAACGCCGCCGTCGAGAACTACCAGACCACGCATCAACTCGAGGTCGACGGCGAGGTCACCGGTGGCACGCTGCGCTCACTCAACGTGCCGGCCGACCGCCGTCTCGCGCAGATCATCGTGACACTGGTCCGCTGGCGTCAGAGCCGCGCCGCCGCCGATTGGCAGGGCGATTACATCTTCGTCAACGTCGCCGATTTCCACGCCGAGCTCTGGGACGGACCCGAGCGCGTCTACCGGTGGCGGGTCATCGTGGGCCGCGAGCGCGGTCGTGGCCCGAACGGTGAGATCCGCGGTCGGACGCCTTTGTTCTCGGACCGACTCCAATACCTGGTGTTCAACCCGTATTGGAACGTGCCGGAGACGATCCAGCGCGAGGAGTACGATCCGCTGATCGCCGCCGACCCGAACTGGCTCGCCGACAACGGATTCGAGTTCCACTACAGCTCCGGCGGGAACGAGATGCTGCGCCAGCTGCCGGGGCCCGGGAACAGCCTCGGGATCGTGAAATTCCTCTTCCCGAACGCGCACGACGTGTACATGCACGACACTCCGTCGCGGTCGCTCTTCCGCCGGGCCGTGCGCTCCTACTCCCACGGTTGCGTACGGGTCGACGACCCCCTGGACCTGGCGAATCTCTTGCTTCGCCGCGACCGCGACTGGTCGGAGTGGCGGTCGCGCCGCTTCATCGAGCGGAGGCTCGCGCCGGGGACCGAGGAGTGGGTCTCCCTGATCGACCCGATCCCGATCCACATCGAGTATTACACCGTCCGAGGTGACGACGACGGCCGCATGAACTTCCTTGCCGACCCCTACCGCTACGACGTCGAGCAGATCGACGCGACCGTCGCGACCTTGAACGGCGACCCCGAGGCGGTCGCGGGCGACGACGAGGCGGTCGCGGGCGACGACGAGGCGGTCGCGGGCGACGACGAGGCGGTCGCGGGCGACGACGAGGCGACCGCGCCGTGATCCGACGGCCGAGCGCCGCCCCGAGCCATCGCTGACGTAGGAGTCGCCCGGCTCTCCGGTGCCACAGCCCGAGGTCGGTGATGCGGGCCGTCATGGAGATGGAACGCTCGATGGCGCCGAACGATCCGAATCCGAATCACTCGGATCCGGGCTCCAACGGGGCCGGGGCAGCCCCGGACACCAGCCATGCGAGCGCCGCCCGAACGAGCAGGACGTCGTCCTCATCGAGGCCGTCGACGGGCACGACCGCCGCGACGCGGGACGCAGGGGTCCACTGCCAACCGCGCGGCGTCGCCTCGCCCAGGGGGGACCGCACGCGCCGGTCGGTGCTCTCGGCGTAGGATTCCGGCGACGAGCCGAGGAATATCGTCGCCCGGTCGTCGTTTAGATCGATCCGCAGCCACTCGGCGCCGTCTCGCGTGATCGTCCAACCGGAGTCCGTCGCGGTCCCGGCGAAGTCCACGAGTTCGGTGCAGTCCGCCGAAAACCCTGTATCGGTCGACTCCAACGCGCAGATCTGCCGACCGTCGGCACGGGTGAGCGACCACCCGACGAGCGCAGGCCCGACCCGTCCGATGCGCCGGGCGTCGGGCGCGTAGATTCGCACACCGGCCATCGACACACGCCAGCGCGCCAACACGGTGCCGTCGTGGGTGACCAGCTCGAGCTTCCGACCGGGCGTGTGGGTCTCCAACCCGGGGCCGTAGGTCCGCTCCCGGAACGGCGGGACGGTGCCCCGGGTATCGGCGCAACCGACGACGGTCGCCGCGATGATCAGGGCGACCGCGATGGGCACGGCGGTCACGAGAACGGCACGTCGTGGTCGCGCCGGATCTGGTCGAGGATGCCGTTCACGAACCCGGGCGTCGTGGGGGAGCCATAACGCTTGGCGAGCTCGATGAGGCCGTTGATCGTGGCGCGCGGGCGAGGCCGTTCGGCGAAGAGCAACTCGGCGACCCCGAGGCGGAGCAGCGTGCGGTCGACGACCGGCATACGGTCGAGCCGCCATCGGGGCGACGCCTTGCCGATCTCGGCGTCGATCTCCGCGGCGCGTTCCTCGACGATGAGCGCCACCCGATAGACCGCTTCGCGATGCGGACCCCAGACGTGTTCATCGGGAAGAAAGTCCTCGAAGCGTTGGATCCGGTAGGCTGGCGAAGCCTCGCGTGCGGAGGGCGTCGGCACGGGTCCGACGAACGCGTCCTCGAGTCGCCGGCCGGCCACGGCGACGCTGTCGCCGGTCATGTCTGCGGCCACGAGCAGCCAGAGGGTCCACTCTCGGCGCTGGTCCTCGCGCTCGGGGACGGAGGATGTCACCTCAGAGAGACTTCATGAGGTTCGCCATCTCGATGGCGGCCATCGTGGCGTCGTGTCCCTTGTTGCCCGCCTTGGTGCCCGCGCGCTCGATCGCCTGCTCGATGGTGTCGCAGGTGAGGACGCCGTACGAGATGGGCACGCCGGTCGCGAGGCTTGCGCTGGCGATCCCCTTGGTGACCTCTCCGGAGATGTAGTCGAAGTGCGGGGTGCCGCCTCGGATCAGCACGCCGATGCAGATGACGGCGTCGTATCGGCCAGACCGGGCCGCCTGCTGCGCGGCCAGCGGGATCTCGAACGATCCCGGGACCTTGAGGACGTCGGTCCCGTCGACATCCCCGCCATGTCGCGCCAGCGCGTCGAGCGCGCCCTCGAGCATGCGCTCGGCGATGAACTCGTTGAACCGCCCGCAGACGATCGCGAAGCGAAGTCCGGTGGCGATCAGGTTGCCTTCCAGCATACGGGGCATGGTCTTCCTGTCGGTGATGTGCGCCTCAGCCCTCGGGGGCGGCGTGATGTTTCACGTAGTAGGCCGGCCGCGGGATATCCAGGAGTTCTACGACCTCGAGGCCGTAAGCGTCGAGGCCGACGAGCTTCGGACGACTGTCGGAGAGCAGTCGCATCGCTCGGACGCCGCAATCCGCGAGGATTTGGGCGCCGATCCCGAAATCTCGGAATTCGGGTTTCGGGCGGTTCACGTCTCGCACGCGCGGCGTCGCCAGGCTGTCGAGATCGCGGCGGGTGGCTTCGTCGACGCAGAATCGCTTCACGGCGTCGAGACGGCTGAGCTCCTTCTTGTGCAGGTACACGCACACGCCGCGGCCCTCGGCGGCGATCGCCTCGAGCGCGCCGTGGAGTTGCCAGCCGCAGCCGCTCTCGGTGCCGCGGAAGACATCGCCGACGGTGCTCTGGTGCTGTACCCGCACGAGCGGTGGCTCGTCGCTTCCCGCGATATCACCGAGGACCAGAACGAGATGCTCGGCCCCGTTGACGATGTCCGTGTAGACGCGGAGCCGGAAGTCCGGGTGGGCCTCGCAGGGGAATGGGGTCTCCAGCACGCGCTGGACCAGGTGGTCGGTCGCCAGGCGGTACCGGATCAGGTCGGCGACCGAGACGAGCAGGCAGCCATGCTCTCTCGCGAAGACCTCGAGGTCCGGCATGCGGGCCATCGTCCCATCGTCGTTGAGGATCTCGCAGATGACCGCCGCCGGCTTGAGCCCCGCGAGGCGCGCCAGATCGACGGATCCCTCGGTCTGGCCGGTGCGCACGAGGACCCCACCGGGCTGAGCGCGCAGCGGGAAGATGTGCCCGGGCCGGACGAGGTCGCGCGGTCGGGCGTCGTCGGCCACCGCCACCTGTATGGTCCGCGCACGGTCTGCCGCCGAGATCCCGGTGGTCACCCCGTCGCGCGCCTCGATCGACACCGTGAAAGCGGTGCCGAACTGCGAGGAGTTCTCGTGCACCATCATCGGGATTTCGAGCTCCTGCAGGCGCTCGTCGGTCAGCGAGAGGCAGATCAACCCGCGACCGTGCTTCGCCATGAAGTTGATCGCCTCGGGGGTGACGGTCTCGGCCGCGACGACGAGGTCTCCTTCGTTCTCGCGGTCCTCGTCGTCGACGAGGATGACGACCTCTCCGCGGGCGATGGCTGCGATCGCTTCTTGGACCGAGGCGATGGGCATCGTGGATCCTTCTGCTACGTGTAGCCGAACCGGTCGAGAAGGGTGGCGAGGTTCGGGGGTGCTTCCCCGCGCGTCGCCCCGGCGACGTAGCGGCGCACGTACTTGCCGAGCACGTCTGTCTCGACGTTGACGATGCGCCCTACAGGGTAGCCGGCGATCAGCGTCCGCTCTTCGGTGTGCGGGATGATCGTGAGCCCGCAGGCGTCGTCGTACACCTCGTTGACCGTCAGCGACACGCCGTCGACCGCGATGGAGCCCTTCGGCACGAGCTCCTCGGCGAGGGCGGGCTCCATCGTGAGCGTGATGTTCCAGGCTCGACCAGACCGGGTGCGACGCGAGATCGTACCGGTACCATCGACGTGGCCCTGCACGATGTGCCCACCGAGCCGGTCGCCGAGCGAGAGCGCACGCTCCAGGTGCACCTCGTCGCCCACGCCCACCTGGCCGAGCGACGTGCGCGCGAGCGTCTCCACCGAGGCATCTGCCGAAAATGTGGTGTCCGTCTTCGCGGTAAGGGTCAGGCACGCACCGTTGACCGCGATGCTCTCGCCGAGGACGACATCGCCGAGGTCGAGCCCGGTGCGGATCACGAGTTCGACGTCGTCGCCGCGGCGGTTGCGGCGGGCCAGCGTCCCGATGTCCTGGATCAATCCGGTGAACACGTCAGTCCTCGTCAGTGGGCGTTACGCCTCGCCGCCGTCGTGGGAGAGACCCGGCGCCGCGCGCGGCGGGCGCGAGGGCCGGAGATGGGGGCTGAAGTCGGCGGTCAACATCAGATCGTCGCCGACTCGTTCGACGTCAACTGCATTCGCTCTCCAGGCGTCGTCGACGGCAGCCACGCCGACGCTTCCGACGGCCGGCACGGCGTCACGGCCGCCGAGGACGAGCGGCGCGACGAACTGGACGAGCCGGTCGACCAGGCGTCGTTCGAAGAGGGCGCCGGCGAGCTCGCCCCCGCCCTCTACCAGCAGCGACACATAGCCGCGGCTGCCGACGTGGCGGACCGCAGCGTCGAGATCGAGACGGCCGTCGCGACTGGGGATCTCGACGACATCGACGCCTCTCGCGGCCAGGGCCCGCTGGCGTTCCACGCTCGCCTCTTCGCCGCAGAGGATCGTCGTCGCGGCAGGGGTGACGTCTAGCACCCGGGCGGTGTCGGGCAGCGAGAGCGCCGCGTCGAGGACGAAGCGGTGGGGGGTCGGCGAAAGCGTCTCGCCGTCGATGCGCGCCGTGAGCTCGGGGTCGTCCTCGAGCAGGGTACGCGTTCCGACGAGGATCGCGTTGCTCTCCCTCCGCATCGCGTGGACCCGAGCGCGCGCGGCGGGGCCGGTGATCCAGCGGCTGGCGCGTTCGCGGGTCGCGATGCGCCCGTCGAGCGAGGTGGCGAGTTTGACCGTGACCATCGGGCGCTCTTCGCGGATGGACACGACCCAAGCTTCGTTCTCCCGCCAGCACTCGCTCTCGAGAATCCCGACATCGACGGGGATGCCCGCGGCCTCGATGCGCGCGATGCCCCTGCCGGAGACCTGCGGGTTCGGATCGATCATGCCGACGACGACCCTGGCGACCCCGGCGGCAATCACAGCGTCGGCGCAAGGCGGGGTACGACCGTAGTGGCTGCACGGCTCGAGGTTGACGAAGACCTCCGACCCCGCGGCCGCGGAGCCGGCGGCGTCGAACGCAACGCGCTCGGCGTGGGCGAGTCCGGCTCGCTCATGGAAGCCGGTCGCCACGATCTCGTCGCCGCGCACGAGGACGACGCCCACCGCGGGGTTGGGGTGCGCGGTGTGACGCCCGCGCGCGGCCTCCTGGAGGGCTGCTCGCATGAAGCGCTGGTCACGCGTCTCGCTGCTGTGATCCTGGCCGGTCACGCCCGCTTCCGCCCCACTCGGTCCGCTTCGGCGACGAACTCGGCGATGGTCTCGAACGACTGGTAGACGCTCGCGAAGCGCAGGTAGGCGACGTCGTCGAGAGCGCGGAGCTCCTGCATGACCAGGTTGCCCACTTCGGCGGCCGGGACCTCCCGCTCCGGCCGCGACGCCAGGGCGACCGCGATCCGGTCGGCGATCCCGTCGAGATCCTCGGTGCGGACGGGACGTTTCTGGCAGGCGGTCCGGATGCCTCGGAGCACCTTCTCGCGGTCGAATGCCTCACGCCGCCCGTCGGCTTTGACGAGCATGGGCAGTCGGAGCTCGAGCTGCTCGTAGGTCGTGAACCGGAATGCGCACTCGAGGCACTCCCGGCGGCGACGAATCGAGACGCCGTCCTTGCTCTGCCGGCTGTCGACCACTTTGTCGTCGACGTGTCCGCAGCGGGGGCAACGCATGGCGTTCGATGGGCTGAGGGAGTCGCGCGAATGGCGCGGGGAGGGGCGCGAGCACCAGCCGGCGAAGCGCCGATGCCTCGGCGTCTGGCTTCGGGCGGGGCGCCGCAGGCGGCGCATGGAATCAGGGAATCTCGAGCTTGTCGACTCGTCGGCGATGACGTCCGTCATCGCCGGGGGTGAAGGCCGCTGCGGCGAACTCGGTGAGACAGGCCTTCATGAGTTCGGGTCCGATCACACGGGCGCCGAAAACGATCACGTTGGCGTCGTTGTGGTTTCGAGCCAGTCGCGCGGTATAGGAGTCGCCGACGAGCGCGGCGCGGACGCCGGGGACCTTGTTGGCGGCGATCGACATCCCGACACCGCTACCGCACACCAGCACGCCCCAATCGACATCGCCGGCCGCGATCTTGCGGGCGAGTCGATGGGCGAAGTCCGGGTAGTCGACCGAGACGGTGTCGGTCGGTCCCAGGTCAGTGACCGCGAAGCCGAGCTCCCTTAGTACGCTGGCGAGCATCGTCTTGACGTCGATGCCGGCGTGATCGGCGGCGATCGCCACCGAGCGGCCGAGCGCGCCGGGCTGGCGGTCGTCGGTCACCGCGGATCAGCGGGCGACGACGGGGATGACCTGCCGTCCTTTGTACGTGCCGCAGCTGAGGCAGACGCGATGGGGGAGCTTGCGCGCGCCACAGTTGAAGCACCACACGACGTTCTTCGCCGCGACGACGTCGTGGGACGACCGGCGCCGCCGCGTGCGGGACTTGCTCTTCTTTTGCTTGGGAACAGCCATGTCGCTATCCGGGGTTTGCGGCGCGGCGCGGCGCGCCGCGGGTCAGTTCTTCTTGTCGTCCGCCAGCATCGCGGCCAGCGGCGCCCAGCGGGGGTCGAGTCGGGGTTCGCCCTCAGGCTCCGCGGGCGCGTCACCGTAGGCGGAAGCCTCGCAGTCGTCAACGTCACAACGCGGGATCGGCTCCAACTCCAGCAGGATGGCCTCGCGAACCAGCGCCTCGAGGTCGATCTCCGCTTCGGGGTCGTAGAAGCTCGTGTCGAGGTCTTCGGCCGTCAGCTCCACCTCTTCGTCCGGGCTGAGCCCGGCCGCAATCTCCTCCTTCGGCAGGAGCGTCCAGTGCAGTGAGAGGTCGATGGCACGTGGGCGGTCGGCCAGGCAGCGCGCGCACGAAAACGCGGCATCTCCGTCGACCGTGCCCCGCAACGACAGCAGCGAATCGACGCGCTGGACGTCGATCTCGGCCACGCACGGCGCGCCTTCCGCCCGGTACAGATCGTCGACCTCGCGCAGGATCTGCTCGAAGCGATCGGGCGGGATCTCGAATCGGCGGAGATTCGAACCCTCGTTGAGCTCGCGGATATGGATTTTCACGACGCGTACCAGGGGCTTGGGCGCGCGGACTATAGTGAGGGCCGGCAACCTGTCAAGTCGCGATTCCGAGGTCCCGATCCCCGCGCCCTACCCCGCGGGCAGTCGGTCACTCCCGCCGGAAGACCACCGTCGCGCGGACAGAGACATCGTCAGCCGGACTCTCGCGGAGGATCGCCAACGCCGCCATCGTCTCCAGCACGCAGTCGGTCGTCGTCTCGTCTTCCAACACATCGATCAGGACTTCGGGTGAGGCCACGCGACCGTCGCTCCCCAGGCCGAAGCCGAGCACCAGCGCGCCGCCGAGCCGGCCGTTGTCGCGCAGACCGGCCACGTAGCAGTCGGCCAGGACCGTCTCGATGCGCATCTGCAACACGGTGGCCTCCGTCGCCGAGCACCCCACCGGGCCCTCGACGTCGAGGGCCGTCACCTCGGTGACCGGGCGACGCCCATAGATCTCGGCGCCCGGATCCGCGCCCGCGGGAAGGTCGGAATACGCCGCGGTGACGGCGCGGGCGCGGCGCGTGCGCGTGAGCGGCTCGACGAGATCGGCCGAGATCAGGGTGGCGTCGATCCCGGTCACGCCAGACTCGCTCTCCCAGCAGAAGGCCTCGAGGGCCGACCCGGACACGACGAACGCGAGCCGAACGGCCAGCGACCCCATCGCATGCAGGGCGAGGACGACATCGGCCTCTTCTGCCGCCATCGGGAACTCGAGGCTGTCGGCATCCTCGACCACGAGCGCGTAGACGCCTCCGAAGAGCTCGATCTCGTCGGTCAACGGCACGACGATACTCCCCACCTCCTCGGCGTAGGCGACGATGGGGAACGCCGCGCTCTCCACGACGACTTCGTGCGGCTGGAGTAGCAGGTGACCTCGCTGCCGGGCGTAATCGCGGGCCGTGAACCCCTCGATGACCGGGTCCGCGACGGTCACGACGCCGTCTGCACCCGGCTCTTCGTCGAGCCCCTCCACGCCGTTACTCGCATGGGCGGAATCCCCCGAACCCTCGCCAGCGAGGGCGAACTCCTCGGTTGCAGACCGGGAGTGCGCGCAGAGCTCGGCGGCGTCGTTCGCGTCGCGTATCTCGAACGCGATCGCGGACGCCCCGAGCGACGCGACGAGCGCGCCGACACAGGTTCCGACGAGGTGCCTCTGGAGGCCAGCGGGATTCATGGACAGGCAGTGTGCGCGACCCGGGCGGCGGTGCCAAGAACCGTCGCCTCACGGATTGCGGTTGTTCGGCGGGCGGCGAGAGTCTATTGGGCGGGTCGATGTCTGCACCAAGGACAATTCTCGTCGCGGCCGCCCTACTCTTCGCGGCCGCGAAAGTCGTCGCGCAGGATCCAACCTCGGTAGAGCCGGATCTCTTCCTCGACGAGGCGCGGTTCCTCGAGGGCGTCGCCCGCGACCTGCAGGGGCTCGGCCTGGGACCGGACGGCGAATACGACGGCCTCGACCAGCCCGATCCCGGGGGAACGGGAGCCGAGACCGCGGTATACGGGATCCCGCCCACCGGGCGGCTCCCCTGCGACGTCTCCACGGTGGCGTCGGCGCGCGTCGCGCCGCCGGTCTCGTTCGATCCGACCGCGCTCGTGGACCTGCCCTTCGGCATCGACAACCTCGACGACCCTGACCTGCGGTATTTCCTCGAGTTCTACACGACCGAAGGCCGCCGACGGATGTCGAACTGGCTCGCGCGATCGGGCCGCTATCGGGAGCGGATCGAAGCCGAACTCCGCGAAGCCGGCGCGCCACCGGAGCTCGTGTGGGTCGCCGCGGTGGAGTCGGACTTCGACCCGACCGTGCGCTCGCACGCCGGAGCGCTGGGCATGTGGCAGTTCATGAGCCAGACCGGCCGGGCGCGCGGGCTCCGCATCGACGCCGAGGTCGACCAACGGCTCGACTTCGCCGCGTCGGCGCGTGCCGCGGGCGAATACCTCGTGGAGCTCCGGGAGCGCTTCGGCTCGTGGCCGCTCGCCCTCGCCGCGTACAACGCCGGACACGGCCATGTCCGACGCGAGCTGCGCGAGGCGAACGCGACCGACTTCACCGAACTCGACGACTACGGCGCCCTCTACACCGATGCACGCCGCTACGCGCTCCGCGTGATCACCATCGCGATCGTCGACCGAAATCGCGCCGCCCTCGGCTACGACACGGTCGTGCCGGACGACCCGCGGCTCTTCGACGAGGTCGAGGTACCGGGCGGGACCCGACTATCGCTGCTCGGTGAGGCGCTGGACATGTCGGCGACGGAGCTCCGGGAGTGGAACAATGCGCTCGTCGGCAATCGAACGCCGACCGACCGGGACGCGTGGATTCTCCGGATCCCGCCCGGCAGCCGCGACAGCTTCGTCGCCGAGTTCGACCGAATGCGACGCCGCTATGGAGACGCGCACGAACTCGTCGCGCTGCGCTTCGGAGAGACCGTGGAGGACGTCGCCGATCGGGTCGGAATTCCGGCGCGGGTTCTCCGCAGCATCAACGGCCTGGAGTCGACGGCTGCGTCACCCTACGGCGCGGAGATCATCGTGCCGACGCGCAACCGAGACCCCGATCCGTCGGGCGAGGCGGCAGAACGCGTGGTGGTCGTGCCGGCCACGCGGTTCGCCCCGTCGGATCGCCAACGGGTGTTCTATCGCGTGAATCCGGGCGACGAGCTCGGCGGGATCGCTCGGCATTTCGGGGTCGCGTTCTACGACGTGGCCGCGTGGAACGACCTGGATCCGGACGCGACGCTCCTGTCAGGGCTCGTGCTTCAGCTGTGGATCGCCGAGGACTTCGACGGCAGCGACACCCGCCTGGTCGAGGGCCGGGTGCGGCCGATCGCGCTCGGCTCCGCGGAGTGGGTGGCGATGCAGGAGGAAGCGGAGGCCGAGCGACAAGCCCGGCGACGGACGTACACCGTCCGGAGCGGTGACACCGTCGGAGGAATCGCCGCGCGCTACGACGTCCGAGTGGCGGACATCGTCCGCTGGAACGACCTGGACGATGACGCGACGATCCTGGTCGGGCAGGAGCTGGTCGTCGGACGTTAGCCTCGGTGCCAGCCACCCAGGCGAATTCTGCGTGGTGCAACGCCCAAAGAGAAACAAGCTCAAGTGATCGGCGTCGGGCCGGAGCGCCGATCGGTTGGCCCACTGTCGCGTGGCGCTCGTGCCCCCGTGACGTAGTCCTGACCCGTGGTCAGCTGCTAATCCCGGTCGAGGTTGCCGCCGAGCTGCAGCCGTCTTGGCTCCGGATCGGACGAAGACGACGAGGACGACCCGTTTCCACGCCCGTTGCGCCGACGGCCGGCGTCGGCGTCTTCGGTCGGGGGCGCCTCGACGATGACGGGCTCCGGGATCGCCTCGAATCCGACGGTCGCGACGGCCTGCGCGAGGCTGATCGTCGCCGGCGCACTCTTGGCGTAGGGGGTGCGGCTATCGACGTACTCGATCTGCATCGAGTACCAGACGCCGGCTCCTCCCGCGGCGAGCAGCGTGAACAGCGCGGCGGCGGCGACGTATGTTCCGCGCCGCGATCTCTTCTGCGCGGCGACGACCTCGCGGGTCGACTGGCTCGGACGCGTGGGGCGCCCGACGGACTGCGGGCGCGCCTCGGGCTCCGGCTCGTGCCAGAGGCCCTTCTCCTTGAGTTCCTCGACACGCAGGGCTTCGAGCGTGGCGGTGCGTCTCTCGATGGCGGCCCGCTGACGATCCTCCTCCTCGGCGAGTCGTCGCACGATCTCGTCGCGGCGGCGCTGCTCGGCCTCGGCGGCGTCACGGGCGGACTGCGCCTCGCGTTCCTGGCGTTCCAGCTCGAGCCGAATTCGTTCGTTCTCGGCCTCGCTGCTGGTCTCCTCCAAGATACCTTCGAGGAGAGATAGCGCTTGGGTCTTGCGGTCGTTCGACATCTCGCTTCCTCGCGTGTCGGGCGTGAAATGTAAGCGATCACCACGCATGTCGTCAACACGACACGCATGTGCGACGTGCCGCAACCGGTGGAAACGACGCGCGAAGTCGATCGGTCTGATCGGTTCGGATCAACCCCGACGCAGCACCCCGAGCACGATCGGCGCGCCGACGATCGCGGCGAGTACGTAGAGGAGAAACGCCGGCGCGCTCATGCCGACGAGGGTCGGTCCGCCGGCGTCGAGGGCCAGACTGCCGGCGATGCACGCCGCTCCGGCGACGACAGCATGGGCGAGGCGCTTTCGTCCGATCTGGTCGGCCTCTACGAGCTCCTCGATGCGCTGCAGGTCGACCTTGAGCGTCAGCCGACCGTGCTCCGCGTCTCGCAACAGCTGCGTCGCCGTGTGCGGGAATTGCTTGAGGAAGCGGCTGAGCGACCCGAGGGTGTCGACGCCCTCCTTGAGCAGGCGTCGGGGACTGTATCGCTCGACCAGCAGCTCCTTCACGAAGGGCTGCACCTCGTCGAGCAGGTTGAGATCGGGTGCGAGCGTCTTTCCGATCCCCTCGACGGTCATCAACGCCTTGAAGACCATCGTGTACGTCGGCGGCATCTTGATCCGATGCCGAATCGCACCGCCGACCAGGTCCGCGAAGTATCCACCGACATC
>CAZFPM010000100.1:0-4389 GCA_964520965.1 uncultured Myxococcales bacterium | reverse complement strand
GGGGCGTCGTAGTCCGACGCTTCTTGGCGAGCCTTCTTCCGGGCTCCTCTCCCCGCGTCTTCCCCTCGAGGTGCTTCTGCATCACCTCGACGACATCGCGCTCGAACGCAGCGTAATCGTACGTGACTCCCGGGACCTTCACGCCGACGTCGAAGAAGACGCGAGAGACCATCGCGTAGTCCTCTCGGCTCATGCCGATGAGGATGTCCATGATGTCGTCGCGTTGGGACTCGGACAGGCGCCCGACGAGACCGAAGTCGATCAGCCCGATCGTGCCGTCCTGGTCGATCAGGATGTTCCCCGGATGCAGGTCACCGTGGAAGTACCCGTCGCGGAACAGCATCTTGAACAACGCCCGGAGCATTCGCGGCGCGACGGTGTACGGGTCGACGTCGAGTTCCTCTGGCGCCAAGGTCACCTTCACGCCGGTGATCCGTTCCATGACGACGAGGGTCGGCGTGCACAGCGCATCGAAGACACGGGGAATCCGCACGCCTTCGAAGCCCCGGAAGTTCTCGCGGAAACGCCGGATGTTCGCGACCTCGTTGCGGAAATTGATCTCTTTGAGGATCGCCCGCTCGAACTCGTCGACGATGCCGACCGGATCCATCAGCTGCAGCTCGGGGACGAGCGCCTCTGCCCGCCTCGCGAGGTAGTGCATGATGTTCAGGTCGCTCTCGATCCGGGCGGCGATATTCGGCCGCTGGACCTTGACGACCACCTCCTGCCCCGTGTCCGCCATCACGGCCAGGTGCACCTGCGCGATCGACGCGCAGGCCAGCGGCTGCTCGTCGAAAGCCGCGAAGACCTCCTCGAGCGGCTTGCCGAGAGCGGCGGTCGCCTGCTCGCGGACGACCTCGATCGACATCTCGGGGACGTCGTCCTGAAGCTGCTGAAGCTCGGCAACGGTCTCCGCCGGCAGCAGATCGGCGCGGGTCGAGAGGATCTGCCCGAGCTTGATGAAGGTCGGACCGAGCTCCTCGATCGCCATCCGCAGGCGCTGCGGCGTGGAGTACGGGACCTGGTCCTCGTCCGCGTACTCCATGATGTTCTTGACCCCGACGGTCTCGGTCAGGCCCATGCGGGTGACGAGCGCACCGAAGCCATGTTTGGCGAGCACGCCAACGATCTCTCGTAGGCGCGTCATGTCCTTGATGGCCGTGCTCAGGCCACGGACGCTCGTGTAGACGCGGGTGACCGCAGACACCGTCTCAGCTCCGCCAGTCGTGCCAGAGCAGGCGCTCGACCAGGCGCAGCGACTCGGCGCTGTCCCACTGCCGCGCCCCGAGGAAGCGGGCCACGACGCGCCCGTCGCGGTCGATCACGTACGTCTCCGGGTAGAGCTGCGTACCGTAGGCCCGGGCCGTCGCCGCAGTCGGATCGCGCAGCACGAGCATCTCCCGACCGCTGATCCGCGTGCGACGCAGGAAGTCGGCGAGCGCCTCTGGCTCGTCGTCCACGGTCACGGCGACCATCACGAAGTCGCGTCCGGCAAGGGCCTGCGCCATGCGGACCATCGAGGGCATCTCCTCGACGCAGGGAGGGCACCAGCTGGCCCAGAAGTTAAGGAAGACGATCTTCCCACGCAGGTCGGAGAGCGAGTGGGGGTTGCCCTCCAGGTCGTGCAGCGTGAACTCGCGCGCCGGCGCGTCGACGAGCAACCCTTCGCTTTCATCGACGAGGCTCATCGCCAGGGGGTCGTACGGCGCGTCTTCGACGCCCACCACCGCCCAGACGGCGGCCGCGATCGTGGCAACGAAGATGGCGAGGCGGAGCGTCGTCATGTCAGAAACGATCTCTCAGGGCGCGAACGGTACGGAAGGCCTGCTCGGCGGGGTCGTCGACATCGGGTAGCTCGACCGAGGCCCCGTGCGGCTCCAGGGCCGCCGCCAGCGCCGGATCGCCGGCCCGGAAGAAGGGATTGTACGCACGCTCCGTGCCGAGAGTCGTCAGGTAGGGCCCGTCGGAACGCGACCACCCCCGCACTTCGTCGAGTAGCTCCGCCGCTCGGGCGTTCGCCGGCTCGATGGACAGGATGAACTCCAGGTTCTTCCGGGCGTAGTCGTGGCCGGGATAGAACACCGTGTCGTCGGGAAGCGGCCCGAGCCGCTCCCGAATCGTGCGGAACAACACGCCGGGGTCGCCGCCGAAGCGACAGTTGCCGACGCCGGCGACGAAGAGGATGTCTCCGGAGATCAGGTGACCCGGCGTGTACAGCGCGATGTGTCCGTCGGTGTGGCCCGGCGCGTGGATGACGTCGAACGCCGTCGTACCCACCAGCAGGGAGTCGCAATCTTCGAGCGCGACGTCGTGCGGTGTCGGGAAGCTCTCGGCGCGGGACGACGCCAGCACCCGCGCACCGAGGGCCGCCTTGACCTGCGCGTTGCCGGCGACGTGGTCCTGATGCCCGTGGGTCGCGACGACGCTGAAGCGCTTGGCGCCGCTGGCCCGGGCTGCGTCGACCGCTGTCTCGGCATCGATCGGATCGACCAACAACGCTTCGTCGCCGTCGACGACGAGGTACATGAAGTTGTCGGTGAAGCTCGAGGCGAGCGGAGTGATCTTCATCGTGGCGTTCCCGCGTGGCACATTGCACGCGTCCTAGAAGCTGACCAAGAGTCTGGACCGAGCGAGCGTGACACAGCGGAACCGCTGGCAAGACGAGACGAGGAGGCGTGCTGGTAGCACGTCGACGAGGAGCAACGCCGCCAGTGATTTCGCTGTGTTATGAGCGCGACGGGAGGACTCTTGATCAGCTCTCTAGTACGCCCTCCCCGCCTCCGCAACGCCACTCCCTCGTGAAGCACCAGCCCGACGAGCCAGCCGACGACGTGCGCCCCTCGTTCACCGAACGCTTCGTCGTCGCCGTGAACTACGACGGGTGGCGTCTCGACCGATACCTGACGGAGAAGTTCCGGCGCGCGTCTCGCGCGAAGGTCGCCCGCATCGTTCGGGCCGGCGTGCGGGTCGGTGGAAGGGTCCGAACCAAACCCGGCACGACCGTGCGCACCGGGGACGTGATCGAGATCGACCGGGTCGAGCGCGCCGATCCAGCGACCCCGTCGCCGGACGAGGTCGTCGTGCTCTTCGAGTCGGCGACGGTCGTCGTCGTCGACAAGCCGGCCGGTCTCCTCGTGCACCGGACGGCTCGCGAGGCCACGCGGACGCTCGACTCGTTTCTCAGCGCGCGTTTTCCCGATGGTCGCGTCGAGGCCGCGCACCGCATCGACCGCGACACGTCGGGGCTGCTCGCCTGCGCCGCCGATGCGGAGACGTTGCGTCGGCTCCAGGCGCACTTCGCGACCGGCGCACCGGACAAGGTCTACCGGGCGTTGGCCGTCGACCCCGACAGCCGCTGGTCGCCCGGCGACGACCGGGTCTTCGACGAGCCACTCGGATTCGACCGCGAGAGCGCGATCAACGTTCGGATCGGGCGCGGTGCGTGGCCCTGCCGCACCTTCGTGACCTGCGTAGACCGCCACGACGACGTGGCCGCACTCGACGTCCGAATCGAGCGCGGGCGACAGCACCAGATCCGCGCCCACCTCAGCCTCTTCGGGACGCCGCTCGCCGGTGACAAGCTCTACGCGATGGGCGACGACTTCTTCGGCGCTTGGTACGCCGACCCGGGTGCCGACGAGCTGGTCGCGCGCCTCGCGTCACGTTGGCACTGCCTGCACGCCTGGCGCATGACGCTCGACGTCGACGGGGTCGAGCGCACCTTCGAAGCGCCGCTCCCTCGACGAATGCGGCTGGACGCGTAGGCAGGATCCGAACGTTCGGGACGAGCGAGCGCGACGTTCGCGCGCCCGATGGCGACTCAGTCGGGGCAGCCGAATTCGTCGTCGCCGTCGACGCAATCCCGGTCGCCGTCGCAGACCCACCAGTCGGGGATGCACAGGCCATCGAGGCACTCGTACTCCTCGGTGTCGCACGGCGGCCTACACGCGGCCTCGTCCTCGCCGAACTCGCAGTCCGGGAGGCCGTCGCAGACGAACCCGACTGGGATGCACGTACCGTCGTCACACGCGAACTCCAACTCCGTGCAATCGCGAGGGCAGTCACTCTCGTCGGCGCCGAAGGGGCAGTCCCGGTCGCCGTCGCAGACCCAGCTGTCCGGGATGCACGAGCCGTCGTCGCACTCGAAGTCGGTCGGCCCGCACTCGACCGGGCAGCCGAGCTCGTCCTCGCCGATCGGGCAGTCATCGTCGCCGTCGCAGACGAACGCGGCGTGGATGCACGAGCCGTCGTCACATTCGTACTCGAAGTCCTCGCACTCCGCCGGGCAGCCGAACTCGTCTTCACCGCCGACGCAGTCGTTGTCGCCGTCGCAAACGAACGCGGCGTGGATGCACGAGCCGTCGTCACATTCGTACTCGAAGTCCTCGC
>CAZFPM010000099.1:0-19109 GCA_964520965.1 uncultured Myxococcales bacterium | reverse complement strand
GATCTTCAGCAAGGACGTGCGCGGCCCGGTGCTCGGGTTCTCCTCGGCGATCGCGGCCTACGGCGCGTATCTGATCCCGAAGGTGTTCGCGACGCAGATCCAGGCGGGCACCCCGCACTATGCGCTCTACGGGTTCGCGGTCTACTACGTGACCTGCCTCGGGTTGAATTGGTGGTTCTACGCCAGGAAGAACGCGGAGATTCCCTGCTGACCCTCCCGCCGCCGACGACGCCGATGACGGGATAGCGGGCTCGCGCGCGAGCCCACCTGGGCCGAAGCGCTGGCGCGCCCCGACTGCCAGCGGTCCGACGCGGATTCACGCGGGGTAGAGAGCGGCTCGTGCAAGAAGCAGCCACCTGGAAGTCTCATCGGACGCTGACCCTGAATACGATCGCGTTCACGGTCTGCTTCGCGGTCTGGATGATGAACGGGGTGCTCGTCACCCACCTGTCGTCCAACCAGGTGTTCGACTGGAGCCCCGCGGAGATCGGTTGGTTGATGGGCATCCCCGTGCTCACCGGCTCCATCTTCCGCCTGCCGGCGGGAATCCTGACCGACAAGTACGGCGGCAAGCCCGTGTTCTGCGTTCTGCTGCTGGTCTGCGCGGTGCCGATGTACCTGATGTCGCACGCCACGACCTATACGCAATTCGCGTTGTGCAGCTTCGGCTTCGGGCTGGCCGGTTCGAGTTTCTCCGTCGGCATCGCCTTCAGCTCGGTATGGTACCCGCGCAAGAACCAGGGCACGGCCCTCGGCATCTTCGGGGCCGGCAATGCCGGCGCGGCCGGAACGACATTCCTGGCGCCGACGCTGCTCCAGCACCTGACCGACGGCGGCGCGAACGTCGAGGGGTGGCGCACGCTCCCCGTCTATTACGCCGGGTTGCTCGTCGCGATGGCGATCGTGTTCCTCCTCTTGTCGGAGAACAAGAAGCCCCAGTCGCACGGGCGCACCCTCGCCCAGATGCTCCAACCGCTGCGCAATGTCCGCGTATGGCGATTCGGGCTCTACTACTTCCTGGTCTTCGGCTGCTTCGTGGCGTTCTCGCAGTGGCTGGTGCCCTACTACGTCAACG
The DNA here is from genome assembly GCA_964520965.1 of uncultured Myxococcales bacterium. GTDB lineage: Bacteria > Myxococcota_A > Bradymonadia > REDH01 > REDH01 > CAZFPM01. The sequence continues at coordinate 18,034 of CAZFPM010000099.1, read as the reverse complement.
TCTACGCGCTGCCGCTGGTCACCGCGGGCTTCCTCGCCGGGATGTTCAGCTTCCCGTCCGGGGTGATCCGGGCGTTCGGGGGGTGGTTGTCCGATCGCATCGGCGCTCGGCGCGTCATGTACTGGGTGCTCGGCTCCTCGGTGATCATCAGCGTGCTGCTCGTCGTGCCGCAGATGGAGATCTCTTCGCCGGGACGCGGAGTCATGGCGGCCCTGGCCGGCAAGGTGACCGAGGTCAGCGAGAGCCGAATCACGGTCGGTGACCGCTCGTACGACGTCGTCGCACCCCTGGGCAACGAGGCCGCGCGGGAGCGTGACCTGCTCGTGTTGCCCACGGTGACGGCCTGGCAAACGCCCGTCGTGTCGGTTGGCGAGACGGTGCAGAGAAAGCAGCTGCTCGCCCGTGGCGTCACCCGCATCTACTTCCAGGCGAACGTCTGGATCTTCACCGTCCTCGCGGTGCTTCTGGGCGCGATCTGGGGCATCGGAAAGGCGGCGGTCTACAAGCACATCCCGGACTACTTCCCCGAGCAGGTCGGGGTCGTCGGGGGCATGGTCGGGGTCCTCGGCGGTCTGGGCGGGTTCGTCTGCCCGATCATCTTCGGCTACCTGCTCGAGTGGACCGGGCTCTGGACCAGCTGTTGGATGTTCATGGTCGGCGTGTCGGTGGTCTGCATCGGCTGGATGCACACGGTCATCCGCGCGATGATGCTCGAGCGCGCTCCCGACGTGGCTCATGCGTTCGAGAGTACCGGCGTCCCCTTCGTGCCCTCGTTCTCGGTGGAGTGCCCGACGGACCTCACGACGGCGGATCTCCACCTGACGGTGACCCCGGGATCGTCGGGCGCGCTCCGGGTGACCGGATGCACGCTCTGGGAGGGCGGTCACCGCCCGGATCACTGTCGGCTCCAATGCCTGCATCGCGACCCCGAGACCGTGGCGGTCGATTCCGGCGAGCCCATCGGCACCGTGTAAATCCGCACGCGTGGGCGCGGGGTTCTCCCCGGCGCTCTTCTGTGGTGTGCCGGCTCCATGGAGTCGTCGATCCGCTGACGCGCCGCAACCATGAGGGCCTGAGGATTCCCGCACGTCCGCGGCGCTCCTGGCACGCGGTATGCAACCGTCTGGCGGCGAAGAAGGTGCATCCCGCCACGACTCGATGAAATCGAGCGACCCGGTGACGCGCATGGGGTCGACCAGGTCTGTACGCACGGCACATCCCGCCAGGCGAGACCACTCGTGTGCCTGTCGACCTACGGATCGTTGCACCAATCGCGACTCCGACAACCGACTCCACCCCGAGCCCCACGATGAGCGAGAGCGCCGACAAGGTCCACATCAACAATCAGGCGACGCGGATCAACCTGTTCGACTTCCGCACGCCCCAGATGCGGGCGTTCCACGTCACCTGGTTCGCATTCTTCCTGTGCTTCTTCGCGTGGTTCGGTATCGCGCCGCTGATGGCGATCGTACGGGACGAGCTGTCGCTGACTCGAGCGCAGGTCGGGAACACGATCATCGCGTCGGTCGCGGTGACCATCTTCGCGCGGCTCTTCATCGGCTGGCTCTGCGACCGGATCGGCCCTCGCATCACGTATACCGGTCTCCTGCTCCTGGGCTCGATCCCGGTCATGGGGATCGGGCTCGCCCAGAACTACGAGACGTTCCTGCTCTTCCGTCTCGCGATCGGCGCGATCGGCGGATCGTTCGTCATCACGCAATACCACACGTCGGTGATGTTCGCGCCGAACTGCGTCGGCACGGCGAACGCGACCTCGGCGGGCTGGGGCAACCTCGGTGGCGGCGTCACGCAGATGATCATGCCGCTGATCTTCGCGGCCTTCATCGGGATGGGCTTCGCCGAGTTCTGGAGCTGGCGGCTGTCGATGGTGGTGGCCGGCCTGGTCTGTTTCCTGACGGGCATCGCGTACTTCTTCCTCACGACGGATCTCCCGGACGGCAACTTCGCGGAGCTGCGAGAACGCGGCGAGTACCGGTCGCCGGAGAAGGTCAAGGGCACGTTCCTCATGGCGTGCAAGGACCACCGGGTCTGGGCCCTGTTCGTCGTCTATGCGGCGTGCTTCGGAGTCGAGCTGACGATCAACAACATCGCGGCGCTCTACTTCGCAGATTACTTCGGCCTCGGCCTGGCGACCGCCGGTCTCGTGGCTGGTTTGTTCGGCTTGATGAACATCTTCGCGCGGACGACCGGCGGCATCATCGGCGACAAGTTCGGGTACCGCGGCGGACTCAAGGGCCGCGTCAACTGGCTCTTCATCGCGCTCTTCATCGAGGGCATCGCGCTGATCGTGTTCTCTCGCATGACGGTGCTGCCGCTGGCCATCGGCACCTTGGTCATCTTCAGTCTCTTCACGCAGATGTCCGAAGGCGCGACGTTCTCGGTCGTCCCCTTCGTGAACAAGAAGGCGCTGGGTTCCGTGGCCGGCATCGTCGGTGCGGGCGGCAACGCCGGCGCCGTGGCCGCAGGGTTCCTCTTCCGTTCCGAGATCGACTGGCCGAACTGTCTCCTGATCCTCGGGGGCATCGTCTCGGTGTGCGCGTTCTCGGCGAAGTTCGTCACGTTCTCGGCTGCGGACGAAGCCAAGGCGAAGCGCGACTACGACGAAGCGCTGGTCTCGCGCGCAGCGTTGGCGGCCGAGCGGAAGCCGCGCTTCCAGATGCCCGAGCTGCCCGAGCTCGTCGGCGCCTTCCGGCCGATGGTCGTCTTGCGCATCTACCTTGGCGTCGCGCTGGCCATCAAGGGCGTCTACTTCATCATGAACATGCAGGAGTTCGAGTCGATCGCGGGTGGTCTCGGCGACTTCGCCACGATCACCGCCTGGTACGTCGTGGCGGCCCACGTGGTCGGCGGTGCGACGATGGCCATCGGGCTGGGGACACGTTTCGCTGCCGTCGCGAACATCCCCGTGCTCATCGGTGCGAGCGTAATCGCATCGGCCGGTGGTCTCTTCGAATCGGGCGAGGCCCTGCAGTTCACGATGTTCGTCCTGCTGGCCCTGGTCCTGGTCGCCTGGCACGGCTCCGGCAAGCTCTCGCTCGACAGCCTGTTGCAGCGGGACGACGTCCCCGGGGCTGCCGCCGCGTGATCGGTACGGACGACGGCCTCCCATCGAGTTCGTAGCTGGCGCACGGAAACCCCGGGAAGATAGCGTCAGCCATCGGCCTCGGCCGCAGTCTGCCCCTCGACGATCGTCTCCGCCGCGGCCGCGATATGCCTCCGATCGGCTGCCGTCGCCAGCTCGGCGGCGAGGCGAGCCATCGACTCGAGGTCCGGGTCCCTGGCGCCCGCCCCGGTCTCACATCGTCCCGGCCGCGGGTCCATCGGCGAGAGGGTCGTCGCGTCTTTCGCGGCTGCTGCCGGCGCGGTCGTCGTACGCCGCGCGAAGCTCGGTCACGATCACGGGGCGGAGGTCCTCGGGCGCGATCACCGCGTCGAGAGACCCGACCTCGACGGCGCGTCGCACGTCGTGGATCGCGTCGAAACGGGCGGCGATCTCTCCCTGTTTCTCCAGGGTGACCTGGGCGAGCACCCGCTCATACGCCTCGCGGCGCTCGAAGCGTGCTGCGGCCGGCGCGTCGGTGATTGCCTGTGACGCCGCGGCCACACGTGGATCCGCCGCCGCCGCGCGCCGCGCGTCCCTCGGGAAGACCACCGCCGCGGCCGGCCCGCCTCCGATCACCGAAGCGTAGGAGCCTTCTACCGCCATCGCACGGAGCCCCGGATTCAAGGCCTTGCTGAAGACGACGTAGGCGCCACCGTGATAACGGCCGACGACGACGAAGATCAGCCGGCCTTCGAAGTTCGTGACGGCCCGCCCGATCTCCGCGCCGTACTCCAACTGGAGGCGCCGCAGAGACTCGGGGCTACCGTCGAATCCGCTCAGATTCGCGAGCACGACGACCGGCCGATTTCCGCTGGCCGCGTTGAGCGCCCGAGCGACCTTGCGGCTCGATTGCGGGAAGAGCGTGCCCCCTGTCCACGACCCTGGACCGTCCATCGGTACCCGGCCGCGTCGCGGCAGAGGCCGAGACTCGAAGCCGAGCATCGAGACGGGATAGCCTCCGACATGCGTGTCCCAGACCACGGCCGTGTCAGCGTCGGCCATTGCGCCGAAGCGCTCGAGGTGGCCGGCGTCCGCGTCGGCCACGGCCCGCATCAGCTCGCGTATGGCGAATGGACGTTTGCGTCCCGGGTTCGTCTCCGCCGAGAAGACCTCGCCGACGGTGTGGAAGCCGTCTCGCGCCGACTCGCCGTAGGGGTGCTCGAGGATCGACCGCTCTGCGGCGTCCGTGGTCGGGCGGTGCCGTGGTCCGGCTTCGCCCGGCGCACGATAGGCGACGCGGTAGTGGTCGAAGAGGATCGCGTACGCCTCGCCGAGATCGCGAGCATAGGTCTGCGCCTGCCCGTTGGGACCCATGATGCGCTCGAAGCCGCCGATGCCGCGCTCGTCTTCGGCGGACACACCGCCGGAGATCTCTAGCGCGCGCTTGCCGGTGAGCACCATCGACCCCTGATCGGTCATGATCAGAAGCCCACGGGTGTGCATCAGCATCGTCGCTTCGGCGTTCCAGTAGCTCTGGGCGCCCACGTTGACCGCGTCGACGATGACGTGGACGACGCCGCCATTCTGGGTGAATTGCACCAACGCGCGGAGCACGCGGGCAGTCCAGTCGAGGTTTTCGGTGCCGCTGTCCATCGCGATCCGCGCCCCCGCGCTGATCGCGACCCATTCGACGGGGAGGTCGCGTTCCGCCGCCAGTCGCAACGCGGCGACGATGCGCCGACACTCGGGCTCGGCCAGCGCGCCCATCTCGCGCGTGGGGTCGGAGCCGATCCACACACGGGTCATTCCCTCGGGATGCTTGGGTGTGGTGTTGGTGATGGTCCCGACGACGACGGCGGCGGTGTTGTTGCCGGGTGAGCGGTCGACGGGAATCAGACGCTCGCCCGACGTATCGAGTTCGTGCTCGACGAAGCGCCCACCCACCATGTCCGGGTGCGCCGACTCCGATGCCGGGGATCTCCCCTCCAACATCGCCAGCACCTCGTACGGGTAGGGAACGCCGAGGCGCCGCGCCTTGATGACCTGAAGCTGGTAGTCGGTCAGCGCGCGCACCGGCAGGCGGCCGGGGGTCAAGCTCGTGAGCTCCAGGCGATGTCCGGACAAGCGCGTCGCCACGATCACGACGTGGCTCGTCTCTCCGCCGGAGAGCGCGTTGCAATGGAGTACGACCTTCTCCAGACCGAGCCCGGCGATGACCGGGCCGTAGCCGCGGGCGATGTCGCGAAACGCGTCCAGGTCCACGACCAACGGCTCGCGCACGTAGAACACCAGCCGGTTCCAGTGCAGCCGGGTGCGACGAGACCGCGTCGCTTGCGCACTGCGCAGAACCCGCGCCGCTTCGTGCATCGCGCGGTCGAGCTCCCAGCGGCCTTCGGCCGTCTGCGGCGCGAAGCGTTGGAGCCCGGCGTAGACGAAGACCCGCTCGTCGCGCGGGTTCTCGACGGCCACGCCGCGGAACGCGCAGATCGCGTCCGGCGTATCCAGCCGCTCCAGCTCGAATGCGCTGAGTCGATCGAGTTCGAACCGGCGCGCCTGCTCCGGGTGGATGTCGCGCACCCGTTCGTCGAGCACGAAGCGACCGTTTTCGCGGCGCCAGCTCATGTGGCGCAGCCCGCGGCCGTTCAGCCACGTCAGGGTCACGTGCTCGGCGTTGGCGCCCGCCCATGCGTCCCCGCCGACGAGGTCGGCCGTCTCGGTCTCATCGAGACGGACCGGTCCACCGGTGAGGGCGATCTCGATATCGCCGACGAACTGCGAGTCCGCGCACCGCTCACCGGCCCGGACGAGCGTCTCCTTCGGAGAAACGTTGCGGCCCACGAACACGCGCAGATCGCGCGACTCGGCGGGCTCTCCGAGGCGGAGCGTGAGCTCCAGAAGCCCCGGCGCGGGACGCGTCGGTGGGGTCTGCACCTCGAGGTGTTCGCACGCGTACGCCTGGCGAACCACCCAGGCCATGGCCGTCGGCGCCGCCGGATCGTCCGGATCGGCGTTGCGGATGAGATGCGGAACGACGGATCCGTCGGCGTCGAGCGCCCGGAGGGCGAGCGTGTCGTGGATTCCCACGGTCTCCGCGTCGCCGCCGGGCGCCGGGGATACGGACGACGACACACCGGTCCCCGCCTCGTCGGACGGGGTCGACAGATCGCGCACCTGTTGCAGCGATGCCTCGATGCGGGCGATCGCATCTTCGCGCTTGCGGGCGAACCGCTTGCGCAGGAAGAGCATGTAGCGGGCCTGTCTGGCGCTGTCGGCCACGAAGGCGAATCGCCGGTCGGCGATCTGAACCGTGCGGGTCAGGCTGTCTTCGAGTGCCGGGTGCGCCCGGAACGAGACGCCGGCCTCGTGGAGCCGGATGACCACGCGGATGAGGGCCGAACAGATCCGGTGCCGCCGGTCGGCGTGTGCGGCCCCGATCGCGAGCCGCCACAGGGCCTCGCGCTGTCGTTCGCTCGGTTCGAAGTCGGTCACGCCGTGTGCGCGCAGACCGCGCTCCAGCGGGCCCCGCAGCTCGTCCGGCACGGCCTCTCCGCCCTCGTGGTGGCGACGGCAGTACTCGTAGAAAGCGGTGTGTGCGCTCGTCGGGCGTTCCCCACCGGGGAGCCGTCGATCGACGATGTCCCCGACGTCAGCGAAGACCGCGAGCTGGTCGGCCAGGGCCGCCCAACGCTCCGGGAAGGTGAGCGCCTCGGCCTGTTCGGACTCGGCGGAGGCCAGCAGGGCATCGAGCACGCGCAGTGGCGTCTCGTCGGCATCGAACCCGGCGAGGACCAGTCGGGCGGCGTCCATGACCGCGGCGATGTGCCGGCGGGCGTCGACGTCCGACATCCGGTCGATGGCCTCCAGCGACGGGAAGCGATCGTCATAGATCAGCGCGATCGGCGGGGCATCGTCCGGGGTTGGAGTCAGCAGCTCGGAGCCCGGCTCTTCGTCTCCGGGCCCCGTCCCGGCGCTCTCGTCGGGGTCGAGGAGCACGATCGGTTGGCCGACGGCGAGCTGTTGATTCACCTGGCAGAGCACGGTGCGCACCACGCCCGCCTCGGGCGCGAAGAGCGGCATCTCCAGCTTCATCGCTTCCAGGGTGACGATGCGATCGCCGGCCTCGACACGATCGCCCTCGCCAACCGAGATGCGCACGACCATCGCCGGCACCGGTGCCTTGATGGTCCCGCCCATCGCCGGCTCCACCGTGTGGGGCGCACCGTCGATCTCGATGGCGATTCCCGCCCGCCCGTAGGCATAGCTGACTTCGTGGACCGGGCCTCCATCGAGTGACAGGGACGCGCCGTGCTCGCCGGTGGGCGCCGCGGTGACGAGGTGCAATGCGCCGGGGCGTCCGACGAGGTAGCGATCGCGACCGATGCCGAACACGGCCAACGTCTCGCTCCGACGGCGGATCTGGAGGTCGATCGACAACGGCTCCGGGCGCGGCGGGTTCTGCGGGATCCCGTCTTGGACCTTGACGAAGAACTCGTGGATCTGGCCGTGGCGCTGCCGGCGGTACTCGACGATCGCTGCGAAGAGCAGCGCCTCGAGTTCGCTCCCGCCGCGGGTCAACGCACCGTCGGCGTTTGCCCGGTCGAGCCACCCGGTGTCGGCCGTCGCTTCGATGACCTCGGGCCGCTCGAGCAGCTGGAGCAGGAACGCCCGGTTCGTCGCTCCGTCTTCGACGACGACCCGCATCTCGGCGAGGGCGCGCCGCAGACGGGCGACCGCCAGCTCGCGGGTCTGTCCGGTCGCGATGACCTTGGCGATCATCGAGTCGAACTCGGGCGCAACCGTCATCCCCTCTTCGACGCCGCTGTCGACGCGGATGCCGGGGCCCACCGGGACCTTCAGCACTCGGATGCGCCCCGGGCGGGGGGCGAAGTCGTGCTCCGGACTCTCGGCGTTCAGCCGGACCTCGATCGCGTGCCCGCGTCCGGGGAACTCTGCCCCGTCAGCGCACCACGGCAGACCGCGGGCGATGTCGATCTGGGCATGGACGAGATCGACGCCGGTCACGCACTCGGTGACCGTGTGCTCGACCTGGAGCCGGGAGTTCACCTCGAGGAATGTCGCGACATCGGTCTCGGGGTCGTAGAGGTATTCGGCCGTCGCGACCCCGCGGTATCCGGCGCGCTCGGCGAGCCGGACCGAAGCGCGTTGGAGTCGCATGGCGGTCGCGTCGGGGACGACGGGTGAGGGCGCCTCCTCGAGGACCTTCTGGTTCCGCCGTTGAATGGAGCAGTCGCGCAGGCCGAGCGCGGCCGCTCGACCGTTGGCGCCGGCGACCAGCTGCACCTCGACGTGGCGCGCACCGGTGATCGCCCGCTCCAAGAAGACCGTGCCCTGCCCGAAGATGCGCCGCACCTCGTCGCGGACTGCGCCCACTGCGGCCCCGAGATCGCCTGGGTCGTGGACCCGGCGGATCCCGCGACCGCCCCCCCCGGCCGAAGCCTTCACCATCAGCGGATACCCGACCCGCTCCCCGGCAGCCGCCAGGGACTCGTCATCGATGTCGTCGTCGAGGCGGGTCCACGGTGCGAGCGGCACGTCGCACTCGAGGGCGAGCTCCTTCGACGCCACCTTGTCGCCGAGCAGCGCCATCGCCGCGGAAGAGGGGCCGAGGAACACGATGTCCGCCTTCTCCAGGGCAGCCACGAAGATCGGGTCCTCGCTGGCAAACCCCCAGCCCGGCCACACCGCGTCGCAGCCGGCGTGCACCAGCGCCGGGATCACCGAGTCATACGCCAGGTAGGCGCTGACCGACCGTTGTTGACCGTCGACGCACAAGGCGGGTCCGAGACACAGCGCCGCGTCGGCGTCGCGCACGAAGGGCGCACCGGCGTCAGGGTCGGTGTACACGGCCACCGCCTCGATAGACGTCCCACGGGCGAGGTTGTACTCGCGCAGCCCGCGGACGAAGCGCATCGCGGGCTCGCCGCGATTCAGGATGGCGATTCGGGTGATCGTCGGCATGGGGTGCATCATCGGGAACCGAGGTCCGTGGAGGGCTCGAGCACGACGAACGCGCTGGCCACCGGCCCGTCGTGGGTGAGTGAGAGGTGGATCCGGCGCGTGCCCTGGGGGTCCAGCGCCGCGGCAACGGTTCCGTGGAGGCACAGGCGAGGCCGTCCGAAGGCATCGCTGACGACCTCGATGTCCCGCATGTCGATCGCGCGGAGCACGGGCCTTCCGCCCCAGTTCGAGCCAGACCAGGCCTTGATCAACGCTTCCTTTGCGGCATAGCGGGCGGCGAGGTGACGCGCCGGATCGCCGGAAGGCCGCTCGTCGGCCGCTCGTCGCTCGCCCTCGGTGAACGACGCGGTGACGAACGACGAGGCGGGGTCGGCGAGTTGGTCGCGGAAAGCGTCCACATCGACCATGTCGATTCCAATGCCATCGATCACGACATCACCTCCCCGGTGAAGCGTCCGGTCTCCAGCGACAGGAGTGCATCCGGGTCGAGCAGAAGTGCGGCTTCCTCGTCCGCCTGCTCCGCCGTGCCGTCCGCCGCGACGAACCGGCGGTCGGTCCGTTTCTCGAACGCCACGCGCTCCCCGACGAGTATCGCAGCGCGTTGGGCGTCGGCCCACCGCGCGCGATCGGCGACCCTCGCTCGCCACTGCTCCAACTCACTGGCGGGAACCAGCGCTTCGAAGGTCTCCGGGTGCAACACCATGGTGAGCACCGAGACGTGTCCGAAGCCGAGGCTGGTCGCGAGGCCGGCGCGGAGCGCGCCCGGCGCCGTGTGGATCGGCGTGTCGGTGAACGCGAGGTGCCCGTAGGAGCGCATCGCCGAATCCACACAGTCGAGGTTTCGGTTTCCGGGGACGATGCCCGACACCAGAGCCTGGCAGAGCCCGATGGTCTGCCACGCCGCCGCGCCTCCCTTCGAGTGGCCGGTCAACGCCTTCTGCGACACGATGTAGAGCGGGTTACCCTCCGTGCGACCCAGCGCAGTTTGTATGCGTTCGTGGAGCGCGTTCTCGTTGGGATCGTTCGCCCCGGTCGACGTGTCGTGTTTGTACACGAGCGCGATGTCGTCGGCCGCAAGGCCATGCCGGGCGAGGGCTTCGCCGAGCGGCGACGACGCACCACCCATGGCGCAGGCCAGCACCCCCATGCCCGGTGCGGGGACCGACTTCTGAATCCCGTCGCCGAAGCTCCCTGCGTATGCCAGGACACCGTGCACCGGCAACCCCATGCGGAGCGCCACGTCGCCGCGCGCCAGCAAGATGGTCCCCCCCCCCTGTGCCTCGACGAAGCCGCGACGACGGGTGTCGTTGGGCCGTGACATCTGGTTCGGCGCGAGCCCCATGCCCAGCATCCGGTCGGTGTCGCACGTCGCGTTCATGTCCCCGAAGCCGATCGTGCCCTCGAGCCCGACGTCGTCGAAGCCGCCGGCCACGACGACGTCGGCCTTGCGAGCCAGGATCTTCTCCATGCCGCTCTCCAGCGACACCGCCGCAGTCGCACACGCGCCGACCGGGTGGGACATCGACCCGTAGCTGCCGACGTAGCTCTGGACCACGTAGCCGGCGATGACGTTGATCAGCGTCTCCTGCAGCACGTCGCCCTGGCGTTCCTCGCCGAGCACGTGGTCGAGGTAAAGGCGCCGAAGACTGCGCATTCCGCCGATGCCGCTGCCCTGGGTATTGGCGACCTTCGCCGGGTGGACCCAGGAGAGCAGCTCCTCGGGCGTCAGGCCCGCGGAGAGGAACGCGTCGACCGTCGCGATCAGGTTGAATAGGGAGAGCCGGTCGGTGGACTCGATCATGTCCGCCGGGATCCCGTAACGCGACAGGTCGAAGCCGGTCGGCACGGCGCCGGCGACGCGACGCGACAGCTGCACCTCGCGAGGAACGCGAACTTCGGTCCCGGCTCTCCGGGTGACCGTCCAGCGCTCGGCCTCGCGGTCGAACGCGGCGGATGTGTGTTCCGGGTCTGCCGCGACGAACGACCGCGCTTCGTCCTCGGAGCCGACGTCGAATGTGAAGTCGCGGTCGAGCCACGCCTTCGTGTAGACGGGTACCGCCTCGGGTCCGAAGCCGACGACCTCGGGCTCCATGAACCGGATCCCGGAGCGCGCGAGCACCGCGTCATGGTACCGCTCGCCGATCTCCGTCTCATCGACGGCATCGCCGCTCTCGATGTCGATCCACTCGCCGCCGCGGTCGGTCGACTCGAAGCGAACCAGGCCGCAGGTCCAGGCCAGCTCCAAGACCGCTGGCGACGCCAGGCGTTCGCCTGACACCAGCCGCTCTACGGCCAGCCGCGTCCGCGCGCTTCCGTGCGGACCGATCTCACCGGCGCCGACGATGACGACGACGTCCTCGAGCCGGACGCCGTCGACCGAACGCGACGGTGCGGGGCGACGTGGCGCGGGCGGGCGCTCCCACTCCTGCGGCCAGGCCGCGAGGGGGCTCACAACCGACGGCGCCGACGGCGTTGCACCGATCAGATCGGCCTCGGCGGCGTCGAGGGCGGCGCGGCGACGCGGCGTCCGCGACGCAGCATCGAGCTCCGCCCGCACGCCATCGACGATCCCACGCAAGTCGGCGACCTGTCCGAGGCCGCCGCTCAGATCGGCACGAAGGGGCGCTTCGGCGGCGGCGTCACGTGCCCACTCGGCACACAGCGCTGCCAGCATCCATCCCATCTCGCCGCTGGAGAATGTGCGCACGCCACTGCGCTCCTCGAGCCCTGGGGCGAGCAGGTTGTTCGCGTCCATCAGCCCGGTGCCGCGCACCCAGCCGATCGTCGCCGCGCACAGCGTCGTAGACGCCGGCCAGGCATCGCGTTCGCTGACCCACTTGTTGCACAGCACCTCGAGCCCGGCCTTCGTCTCGCCATACATCCCGTCGCCGCCGAACGTCCCGTGGTTCGGGGAGAGGGGCAACAGGGTGTGGCACCGGCGTCCGGGCCGGGGGCTCGCAGCCACCCGCGAGGCGATCGCGCCGACCATGCGCTCGACGGACAACAACATCGCGCGGAGCACGATCTCGGCTCGCGAGCCGAGGGTGTCGACCGTCGCCAGATCCTTCACCGCGGCGAAGGGAACGAAGAGGTCCGGCACCAACGCGGGTTTCAGCAGGCGGACCGCAGGCCCGTCCTGCTCGGTGGTCTCGGTGCACAGCCACTCGACGAGGGCTTCGATGTCGCGGTTGGACGCCTGGTTGAACGGCACCACGTGCAGCTCCGCGCCGGGCGCGGCGTTTCGCTGATGGAGCGCGCGGTAGAAGCGCAGACGTTCCGCGTTGTAGGTCGTCGTCGTGGCCACGACGCAGGCCCCGCCGCGAAGCAGCTGGGCGACGACCTCGACCGCGATCGACCCCGGACTGGCGCCGGTGACGAGCGCGACCCGCCCGCCGAAGCCGAAGGGAGCGGCTTCCGAGTTGGTCAATGCTTCCCGTAGGGCGGCCGTACGGTCGGTCCCGGCGGCCTCGACCCGGGGGCTCGCTTCGCTCTTCCAGAGCACGTCGAGCATCGCGGAGATGGCCTCGGGGGCGTCGCTCGGCTGCTCGCGATACACCGGAGTACCGTCTGCCGTGACGTCGACGACGGGCCGTACCGGATGCACCGGCGGCGGCGCACCGTCGCCCGTTGCGACCCCGTGCAGCAACGCCGCGAGCGCCGCCCCACGGTCGTCGTCCCCGACGTCGTCGGCGATCTGACCGGCCTGGGTCGCGAACCATCGCGCGGCCTCGGCGACCCGGGCTTCTCCGGCGTGGAGCGACAGACGGGCCGCTTCGGCCTCGGCCGCTGCGAGTTCGAGGCGACCGCCGATCACATCGTGGTAGAGGCGGGCGACGTCGCATTGGGCGCTCGCCCATCCCGATGTGAACGCGACGTGCTTTCGCGCATCGAAGCGCGGCGCCACCATCTCGTCCCAGTCGGACCCTTGCTCGGCGTCGATCGCCGTGAGGCGCGCGTCGCGGGGGTCGACATCGGTCAGCGGCTGCCGAGGATCGACAGCCGGCACGATCCGGTGCCCGACGCGGGCAGCCAGCTCCGAGAGTCCGTGGACGAGCACTCCGTCTGGCCCGAGGATACGGTCCTGCAGCTCCTGGACGACGCGGCTGTCGACGGCACCACCGCCGGCGTCGTCGGCTCGAACCACGGGCGCGATGCGGAGTCCGCTGCTCGCGCTGAGCGACGCCGCCGCCGCGTCGATCAGTTCCGTCACGTCGTCCCGCGACGCCGCCTCGGCGCCGGGCAGAGCACCGATTGAGCCGCCACGGGCGGAGTCGCCCGGGCGGAGATCGAGGGCGAGCTGCAGGATGACGGTCTCGGTCAGCCCAGGGCCGATCCCGAACCGCTGCCCGATGGCGTCGGCCAGCTCCTTTCGGCCGATGGATGCGCGGCCGAAGGCGCGGCGAATCGACTCGTCTTCGGTGGCCCGAAGGTACTTGCCGGGCCCGTTCCAGCGCGGTGCGCGGCGGCCGATCTCCGCAGCGAGATCCGAGATCGAGAGTTCGTGAGCGCCGTCGATGGCACCGAGCTGGAATTCTGCCCCGATGTCGAGGAGCGCCTGGTTGCGACGGGACGACACGCCCTCGAAGAGCTCGTCGATCGACTCGCCGTCCGCGATCTGGTCAGGCCGGACCTTTGCCTGCACGGCAAGCAGGCCACGCAGCGCACGCGCGACGGAGAGCGGAGCGTCTTCGGCGGGCGCTTCGGGCTCGGCAGTCGCCGCGCCCCGCCCAGAGCCTGCCGGAGAAGCGACGTCATGCTTCGCCTCGTCAGCAGCCATCGACTCGGCGGCCATCGCATCGGCAGCCCCCGGCTCGGCAGAAGCCGCTTCGCCGGCAGCAGCCGCTCGCGAAGCATCGGGGTCGGCGGTCGCGCCAGCGGTGACGGCAACCGCGGCCGCCACGGCCTTCGGAGCCTCGTCCGCAGCCGACTCGACGTCTTCGTCACCGTGCAACACCTCTTCGATGTCCGCTTCGGCGTTCAGGACCAGCTCGGCCGCGCGCTGTCCCCGCGCTTCCCGGAGCGCGGAGGTCGCTCGCATCATGTTCGCCGCCGTCGGCTGGTAGCCGACACCGACCTCGATCACGCGCTCGACGCCGAGGCCGCCGGCCTCGATCGGCTCGAGGAGCAGATCCTGACTGTCGATCCACTGCACGGGCGACGCGAACTGCCACGCGAGGAGCTCGATCAGGAGTGTGCGAGCGACGCGGAGCGGCGTCTCGAGCGCCGAGGAGAAGTCGGCCAGCAGCGTCGCGATCACCTCCGACTCGGTGCACTCGGCGATCGCCTCGACGAACTCACGGTCCAGCGAGAACACCCGCGCCACCAGATTGGGCACGTAATGTCCGACGAGACCGAGGTAGGGACCCTCTTCGGGAAGCGTTCGGCACAGCGTGTCGCGGAACGCCGCGACGCCGTCGCGCAGACGGCTGGAGTGGAAGGGGACATCGATGCCCGGGACGTCGACCCAGGGCGGCTTCGCGCCGGGTCGGCGCTGACGCTCCAGGTGACCGGCGAGCTCTCGCAGCGCCTCCTTCTCTCCGGTGACCGCATACTGACGGCCGCGAACATTGTAGTTCACGATCTCGATGAACCGACCGGTGTTGGCGGCCACCTCGGCGACGAGCGACTCCGCGTCCGCGTGCCCGAACCCGGCGTGATGAGGCCGCACGACGCCCATGGCGTAGGGGCTCTCCCCCGCGTCGTCGCGGGGCACGAGGTCGTGCATCGTCAGGCCCCGCTGCCAGACGGTGGCAAGCAGCTCCTCGATCGGCAGCACGCCGACGATGGCGCTGATCGCGTTGTACTCGCCGACGCTGTGCCCACAGGCGATCGCGTCGTGCGTCAGCACACCGGTCTCGCGCATCTCGGCGACCTGCGCGTTCGCCAGGGTCGCCATCGCCACCTGGGTGAACTGGGTCAGGTGGAGCACGCCGGCCGGATGCCGGTAGACCGTGTCGCCGACCGGCAGCGTCTGCGGGTTTTCCCGTACGACGTCGAGAATCGACGCGCCGAGGTGCCGGCGCGTATATCGATCGGCCCGATCCCAGACGGCGCGTGCCGCCGCACTCCGGGCGTAGCCGTCCATGCCCATACCCTGCCGCTGGACGCCCTGACCGGGAAAGATGTACGCGGTCCGCGGAGCCAACAGGGTGGCGGTGGCCCGGATCACCGGGACCTCTGCGCCGTCGCGTTCGACGACTCCCGATACCTCGATCCGCAGGTCGCCGCCGGCGACCCCGACCCGGACGGCCCGCAGGCGCAGCGTCTCGCCGCCGAGCAGTGGCGCCAGGAACGACGCGGAGTAGTCACGCACCCGCGACGCGACGCCGCTCGCAACGTCTCTCACCACGAACGCGTGGGCGCACGCGGCGGTCCACATCCCGTGGATGATCGGCTCGTCGAGCCCCGCCGACCGTGCGAAGAGGCGACTCGTGTGGATCGGATTCAGATCGCGACTCACGTCCGCCCAGGGACGACCGTCGGCCGGTGCGACCAGGTCTTCGCGCGCCAACGTCTTCCGCGGCGTCGATGCCACCGCGTCTCCGTCGGGGCCCAGCACTTCGACCAACGCGCGCACGGGGTGAATACCTGTGCGCCCCTGCTGCTCGAACGCGATCCGGCCGACGACTGCGTCGGCCCGCGTGACGACACCGGTCGCGCCGCGAACGCGGCCGACATCCGTCGGCTCTTCTCGGAGACTGCACTCCACGTCGAGCCGGTCGCCCGACGACAGCGCAACGCCGTCAGCGAGCGTGAACCACTCGTGGTCGAGCAGGAACTCGACGGCCGCGACGTCGTCCAGCGTGATCGTCGCATCGAGACGCTCGTCGGCCCAGACGCAACCGTCGACGGTGTCCGCGCCCCCACGTACGAAGAAACGCGACCGCATCTCCGCGACCCGCTCGCCTTCGATCTCGACCAGGCACTCGGTCGCGATGGTCCGCCCGTCGGCGCCGTCGGCGACGCGGCACACCCGCGCCGTCACATCGACGTGGGATGCGGCGGCGAGCGCCTCGGCGTCGGAGACGTCGACCGAGTTGTCGAGATGCACCAGCGTCGGAATCCCGCCGACGAGCTCGTCGCACGACAACACCGTGAAGAGTGGCTCCCACGCCAGGGTGAACACATGGTTCGCCGGCACGGTCCCGAGCACGGCGTGCGAGGCGGCGGCGTACGCGCGAATCCGTTCCGCATCGACGGCGACCCGGACCGTCGCCGGCTCCAGAAGCGGCGCGACCGGCAGGTCCCGACCGAATAGCACGTGGTGGTAGAAACGACGGCGATCCACCGGGCCGAAGCCCGCGTCGACGGTGCAATCTCCCTGCGCATCGACGCGCGCCACGAAGCGCCACGGCGGCGCCGTGGGGGCGCCGGGCACCAGGCGCGGCCGAACCTCGACCTGTACCTGCCCGTCGTCCTGCGCCGCGAGTACCAGCTCCTCGTCGTCCCACGGCTCGGGCGCCCGAAAGCGGAGGGAGGCCACATGCCCCGCCTCGTCCAGGACGACGCGGAGCACCGCACCCGGCTCCGGAGTCGCCATCGCCCGAACCGGGTTCGGGACCCGGCGGCCGCCGGCCCCGAGGGTCGTCGCCGCGAACAGCGCGGACACCGAGCCCGGGAAGCGCGCCGCGACGTGGGCGAACCACGCGCTCGGCGCCACTTCGTCCGACACCGCGAGCAACGCCACCGAACCGTCGGCGTGATAAGACACGCCTTCCGGCGACCCGGTCGCCCAGTCATTGGTCCGCGGAGCGTAGGCCGGCAACGCCGCCTCCGGCCCCGCGCCCGTGTCGTCGCGCAACGCCGCGTCGAAGCGGCCGAGCAAGTCGGCCACGGGCTCGTCCGAGCTGGTGATGCCCGCCACAGCGGCCGGTCCCGGGATCACCAACACCTGGTCGGCGCCATACCCGGCGTACTGTGCCTGCCACAACGAATCCGACTTGTACCAACGACGGACGTCGGCATCGATGACCGGCACGAAGCACACGGGCTTTCCGGGCGTCCGGCACAGCGTCCGCACGAACCACCGCATATCCGCCGGATGCACCAACTCGTGCGGCGCGGCGGGGTATCGCTGCGCCAGCGCGGCGATCACCGCGCGCGGATCATCCGCCTCGACCGCCGCGTCGACGTCGCCGATCAGGCTGGCGCGCGGAGACGACGCGACGTCGTGGTTCGAGGAATCGCCCCCCGCAGCCGCGGTCGCGGAGGTCTCGAGTCGTCCCTCGGCGCGGCGGATGGCGAGCGCGAAGCGGTGGCGGTACGAGAGATCGGGCCAGGCGCCGTCTTCGTAGCGACCGTGGTTGCCGATGGCGGTGAGGTCGGCGAGGCGCTCCAGGAGAGTCTGCCAGCTCATCTCGGCGATGTCGCCGAAGTAGGGCTTGGCGGTGCCCTGGAGGGCGGCGATGATCTCGTCGCGGCGGGCGGTGACCGCGTCGGCGTCACCGGCGACCTCGTCGAGGAGCCGGCCGCAACGAGCGGCGTTGTTGTCGAGGTAGTGGATGTCCGCGTCGAGCTGGCTCTTGCCGGAGGTCACGCCGCCGCTGGCGGTGCCGGCGTGGACCCAGGACGGGGTTCCGGAGGCCTCGACGAGGGCTCGCTTGACGGCATCCGAGGCGGTGGCTTCGGCGCACGCCATTGCGACCGTGCCGAGGAGCACGGCGTCGACGGGCATGTCGGGGGCGTCGTGACGGCGTGCCCAGCGCCCGGTGAGCAACTCGGTGGAGCGCGCCTCGGCGGCGATGCCCCCGCCGACGCAGAGGACGACGTTCTCTTCGCTTCGCATCGCGTAGTAGCGGGCGAGGAGGAGCTGCTCGAGGTCTTCCCAGCTATGATGTCCGCCGGCGCGGCCGCCCTCGAGATGTACGAAGACGGTGAGATCGGGAACGGCGCGGGCGATGGCGAGGACGCGGTCGACCTGGGCGACGGTGCCCGGCTTGAACGCGTTGAGCCAGGCGCCGAGCCCGTCGAGCTCGCGAAGGAGTCTCACGG
>CAZFPM010000098.1:13951-19121 GCA_964520965.1 uncultured Myxococcales bacterium | reverse complement strand
GACGCGCGCGCCAGCGGCCATCACGTCGACGAGGACGGTGCGGCCGGTCACCGCGCGAACGGTCGTCTCGTGGAGCGTGCCCCGGCCCTCGACGACCGATCCGTTGACCCGAACGAGCGCCGCCTCCTCGACGGTCGCTTCCGGAGCGACGAGGCTGTGGCGCCGCGTACCCTCGGCGAAGACCTCGAACTCGACCGCCGGCGCAGAGGCGAGCCCTCCGCCGACGAAGCGCACCGTCAGCCGCGCCACGTATCGGCCCGCATCGAGCGACTCGAGGTCGCTGGTTCGTCCCTGCCAGCGGACGCCGCGAGGCGGCCGCCCGTTGCCGGACTCGTCGTAGACTTCGCCGCCCGCGTCATCGAGGATCTCGAAACGCCAGCTCTCGATGTCCGGGGGCGCGTCGACGAACTCGAACCCGATCACCGGGTCGATCCGGCGACCGCTCAATGCCGTCGCTCGGCGGTCGGCCGCGATGCGCAGATCGAGCCCCGACAGCGACGTCGACACCGGCCCGACGGTCGCCGTTCTCGCCTCCCGGTCGACGCGGACGAGCACCTCCGGGAGCTCAGCAATCCCGAGGGTCGGGACGAGGTCGGGATCCCGAGCGGCGATCAGGGTGCCGCGAGTCGCCCCGTCGCCCGCCCGCACCGTGATCGCGATCAGGTCGTCCTGGGGACGAGGCAGCAACGACGACACGACACCGGATGCGTCCGAGTCCACCTGTCGCTCGTTGGCCGTCATGGTCGGCGTCAGCGGCGGCATGTCGGGAAGCTCCGGCACGACGACGTCCGGCGAAGGATCGACCACGCGAACCTCGACCCGCCGGTTGGTCCGCCGGGTCCGGTCGCCGATGTTGGGATAGATCGGTCGCCGGATCCCCATGCCCCGAGCCTCGATCCGGTGCCGCGAAATCCCGAACTCCTCCTCGATGTAGAGAGCGACGGATTCGGCCTGCTCCCGGGTGATCCGCTCCTCGTCATCGACCTCGTCGCGGTCGTCCAGGTGAGCCTCGACCACGATCCGCGCGGGCGCCGTCGCCAGCAGCTCCGGGCGGATTCGATCGAGCATCGCCCGCAACTCGCTCGCCGGGTCGCCGCGCACGAAGCGAGCGTCGCTCACCCGCTCGTCGACCAGGTAGTGGGGTTGGGTTCCTGCGACCCGCAGCAGCGCCGGGCGGGCCGCCGCGTAGAACGTCTCGCCCTCCATCACCCGGAAGCGCGCCTCGTACACCTGCTCCGGGGCCAGGACGAACGCGCCGTTGGCCGACGTACCATCCCACGTCATCTCCGCGGGCGGCGCTCCGGCGCCGCTGCGCTGGAACACGACCCGCCCGTCGGTCGCGTCCGCGACCTCGAACACCCAACGCGTCGCCGTCGGGGGCCCGGTGAACCGGATCGCCACCGGTTCGACCAGCGAGCCGTCCTCTTCTACGAGCTCGGCCAGGGTTCGTGGAGCGCCGACGAGATCCGACGACTCCGTCGAGGTCGGTTCAACCGGCACGGTGGGTATCGGGGGCGACTCGACGACCGACGTTCCGGCTCCGCCGATGCCGACCGGCACAGACTCCACCGGGAATAGCGACGGCGTGGCCGGCGCGGGGGCGCTCGGCTCACCGACCCCGGCGAAGGGCGAAGGTCCGGCCGGCTCCGCGGGTGTGGGCGGTGCTGGGGCCAGGGTGGCCGGCGCGGACGACGCAACCGGCGCGATCGGCTCCGGGAAGGCGCCGACGGCGACCGCAAGACCGGCGTCGATGAAGCGTACTGGAGAGTCTTCGACCGCCACCGAACCATCGACCAGCGAACCGGTCACCTCGACGTAGCGTTCGCGCCGACGGCGTTGCACGTCGGCGAGCGTCTCGTCGCCGGGCAGCACCTCGATGTCTGAGACCCAGTTCTCGGCGCAGTCGACGCCAAAGTCGATCAGCGAGGGCAGACCGCGGGTCACGTTGAAGGCCCGCGTCTCGTCCGTGGTCAACGTGCTGCCGACCGGAAGCGTGGCGACATCGATCTTCACCAGGTGCAGCCCCGGATCGATCTCCGCGAAGTGGTACTGCCCCTGCCCGTCCACGTCGGTGTAGTAGCCGACGTCGAGCAGGATCCGCGCTCCGGGAAGCCCGCGCTCTCCGCGGTCCTGGCGCCCATCGCCATCGTCGTCACAGAACACCTTGCCGATCAGCACGCCCTGGTCGAACTCCGGGTCGTAGTCGATTCGGACGTCGACCCAGTCGCTGTTCGACAGCACGCCGTTGGAGTCGGCGGACCGGAGCTCGGCGAAGTTCCGGTAGCGGTCCCCCGGCTCCGTCTCGGAACCGACGACCAGGAAGTACCGAACCTCCAGTTCGCCGCCGGCCGGAATGGACAACGGCACGGGCTCCTCGTCCAGGACACCGCCGAATTCGAGAATCAGCGTTCCCGCCGCCGAGATGGGAATCGTCGTGTCGCGTCCGGTGGCTGGATCACGGATCACGCCAGTCGCGCTACCGTCCACGTACCGGAACGTGCGGGGGATCGCGTCGAGGATGCGGACGCCGCCGAAATCGCGACCCGCGTCGTAGTTCAGGTCGACGTTCGAGCGATTCTGAACGGTGACCGTGTACGTGATGATGTCGCCCACGACGGCACTCACCCGGTCCGCGCGCTTGGTCAGGGCCACCTCCGTCTCGATCTCGTCGAGGGGGATGTGGTTCTTGAGGAGCGAGCCCTCGTCGCCCTCCATCTCGAATCGCAGGTGGTAGCGGTCCTCTCCGTCCGGCACGCGGTCGGGCAGCGCCGCGTCGCCGACCTCGGTGCGATCGTCGACCTGCAGCAGCGTGGGATCCGGCGGGATCCGGGTCGACGGGAAGGCCAGCGCCATCCCGGTCGTGTCGACGACGATGCGATAGGGGCGGTCCGGTCGGACGTCGAGGCGATACACACCGGTCTCAGGCACGACCTGCCCCTGCTGACTCGGATGCGCCAGCTCCGCCAGAGGCGTCGTGCTGTCGACCTGTTTCTCGGCGCTCCCGTCATCTTCGTACAAGAAGACGCGGGCACCTGCGATCGGCGTCCGGCTGGCCGAGTCGAACAGGATGCCGGTCGGTTCGATCAGCAGGTCGCGGCGAGCGATCCCTCCGGATACGAGCTCCTCGTCCTGCGCCAGGAAGAGGCCACCGCCGAAGCTCGGCCCACGGTTCGCGTAGACCTCGATGCGGTAGGGCCCTGGCTGCAACCCGTCGAGTCGGTAGCGTCCGTCGGCGTCCGAGACGACCTCGGCCACGGGGAACTCCTCCAACGCCGGCCGCACGACACGAACCAGGAACCCGTCGAGCCCCTCGTCGTCATCGCCATCGAGCGCGCCATTCGCGACGCCGAGCTCGCGGAACACCGTGCCCCGCACCGACGCCACGCCCGGACGTCCTCCGATCCCCACGCAGGCCGGGTCGGGTGCGTGCACGACGTCGGACACCAGCGTGTTGCAGATCTCGTCGCCCTCCCCCAGCGCTCCCGACAGGCGTCCCTCGATCAGGATCACCGCTTCGGCCCCGAGGTCGAGCGGGGGTACCTCGATGTCGGCTCCCTCGTCGCTCAGCGACACGCTGAACCCAGCGGGGGTCGCCAACACCTGGGTCAACACCAGCCCGTCATCGGGTCGGTCGAAGACGGTCGTCGGATCGGTCGTCCCCTCCGGTGCCGAGAAGGTCAGCGTAAACACGAGGGTGTCTCCGGCCGAGTACGAACCGCCGTCGGCGTCCGACACCAGCTTGGAGAGCTGCAGCCCGCGCTCCAGCCCGTCGAGTGGCGTGACGGTCGGTTGATCGCCGTTGGCCGGGTTCCCGTCGTCGTCGGTCAATTCGAACCCGATGCTCGACGAGACGCCGCCCTGGTTCGCCACGACCGTGCCCGACATGACGAGCACGTCGAACCCGATCTCAGCGACCCGCCCCGAGGGGACCGTCCCGACCAACACCCGCACGACGCCGTCGGTGACCTCACCGAGGTCGTCGTCCGCGACATCGGTCTGCTGGGCACCGTTCACGGTCAGCGTCCCCTCGACGAAGCGCGTGTTGGACGGCAGGTCGTCGACGAAGAAGACCTCTTCTGCGGTCGCCGCACCGCGGTTCGGCACCTGCACGGTGTACCGCAGGGTCTCGCCGATCTGGGCGAAGCCGTCGCCGTTCTCGTCGCCGAGGACGACCAGCTTCCGCGTCCGAGACAGATCCGCGGCGTCACCCACGACTACCGTCGTCGGATCGTCGAGCTCTGGCGTCGTCGGATCGTCCGAGCGCGCGACGGCCCCCGCCTCGTCGCTCGCGATGGCGCTATTGGCCACCAGCGCGCCGAACGGGGCGTCGGCGTCGACCCGCACGTCGAAGAAGAGCACCAACTCCTCCCCGACACCGAGCTCGCCGACCGCCAGCGACGACGCCAACGGGTTCGTCGCGCCCGCGACGGACTCGCCGGCCACGACGAGCGAGTCAGCCACGAACGTGGCCCATGTCGGCGTCGGGTCCGTCACCCGCAGACCCATCGTGGAATCCGAGCCGGTGTTCCGGACGCGAATCTCGTAGCGCAAGACGTCGCCAGGCTCGACCGCACCGCCGTCGAGGTCGACGACCACCTTCGTCGTCTCGCTCAGGTCGGCGGCGACGGTGCCTTCGACCTCGACGACGGTCGGGTCGTCGATCTCCGGCGTGGACGGATCGTCGCTGACCTCGCCGAACGGCGTCTCGGCACTGAACAGGCGCGCCTGCTCCGCGATCGGCGAGCCGATCGGCGCGTCGGGTCGGACCATGACCTCGACCTGGAGCGTCCGGCTCTCTCCTCGCGGCACGGTGTCCAGTCCGGCGGTGTTGGCCGCGGACCAGGAAACCAGGCGAGTGCTCTCGTCGTAGTCGCCTCCGGTCAGGACGATGACGTCTTCGAGCAGGGGGTCGATCGGGAGATCGACCGTCACGTCATTCAGCGCCGGACCGAACCCGGCGCCGAAGCGCACGGTGTACACGAGCAGGTCGCCCGGCTCGATCTCTCCACCGTCGACGTCCTCGACGGACAACGTCGCCTCGCCGAGCTCCGGGTACAGGATCTCGATCACCGTGGCATCCCCGATCTCCTCGGTCGACGGGTCGTCGGAGACCGCGGACACGTCCTGGGCATCGACTACGGTCGCCTGGTTCACGATCAGCGCGCCGTTC
>CAZFPM010000098.1:5472-13922 GCA_964520965.1 uncultured Myxococcales bacterium | reverse complement strand
GAGCGTCGGCCCGCACCGTCGCCGTCATCGCCAGCGTGACGAACCCGCCGGGCTCGATCTCGGCGAGGGCCGGCGTGGTTCCCGAGTCCCACGTGACGGTGGCACCCTGAAGACGCCCGCCTGCCTCCGGCGTGACGTCCGTCAGGAACGTCCCATCGACGAGATCGGAGACGACGACGCGCTCGCCGCTCCCCAGTCCGCTGTTTCGAACCGCGATCTCGAACCGGACGGTGTCTCCGGGCTCGAGGAACCCACCGTCGACGTCTTGGGCCGTCTTCGTCGTCGTCGAGAAGTCCGGGCGCCCATTCACGACGATGCGCGTGCTGTCGTCGACCGTCGGCGTCGCCGGATCGTCGCTCGGCTCCGGCGGAAGATCGGCAGCAACCACGAACGCCTGGTTGGCGATCTCGGTCCCGTCGGCCGTCGATGGGCGGACCGTGGCACGAAGGGTCAGCGCCGCCGACTCCCCAATGCCGAGCGTCCCGAGGGGCCACGTCGCGGTGGTACCGTCGAAGACTCCGCCATCGAGCACCTCGACGTCGACGAGATACGACGGGACCAGGTCGGAGACCAGGACGGCCGTCGCCGGCTCCGTGCCCTCGTTCGTCAACGCGATCCGATACTCGACCCGATCACCCGCGCGGAGCGGATCCCCGTCGAGATCGACCGCGACCTTCGTCATCCCGTCAAGCCGCGGCGTGGACACGACACGCAGGTCCGTGCTGTCGTCGTCCCCGAGTCCGTTGGACGGGTCGTCGGTCGGCACACCGCCGATCTCCACCGACGAGACCGTGCCCTGATTGGACACGACTGTGCCGTTCGCCAGCCCGGCGCGAATCCGCGCCCGGAACCGCACGTCGACTGCGCCGGTGTCTCCGGGCGCGACCGCGACCAGCCCCGGTGTGCGGGCCGAATCCCAGACGACCGACGTGCCGTCGAAGACACCACCGTCGAGGGGGGTGATCGCCTCGAGCCGGCCGGTATCGACCGAATCGACCACCCGGACGCTCGTCGCCGGCGCGTCGCCACCGTTGTTCACCGACAGGGTGTAGAGAATCTCGTCGCCGGGCTCGTAGACACCGTCTGCATCTACGTCGGAGACCGTCTTTGTCGCGGCGGAGAGGTCCGGGGCGGCGCTGACGACGAAGTCGGTGGCGTCGTCGACCGCGTCGGTCGTGGGATCGTCGGTGACGAACGGCGACACGAGGCCCTCCGCGCCGACTTCTGCCTGGTTGCTGATCCGCGTGCCGTTGGCCAGCGGGAACGCGATCCGGGCGGTGACCTGCAGGTCGACCACCTCGCCCGGCAACACCTCGGCCAATGCCGGGACCTGCGACGACGTCCAGGTGACCCGCGTGCCGTCGTACGTCCCGTTCGGCCGCGCGCCGACGAAGATCAAGTTGGCGTCGAGAACATCGGACACCACGACGTTGCGGCCGGCGGCGTCGCCCTGGTTCGAGAACCGGATCGAGTAGGTGACCTCGTCGCCGGGCCGGTATCCGCCTGGCTCCGAAGGGCTCACGAGCTTGAACGCGTCCGAGAAATCGAAGGCCGAGATCACCTGAAAGTCAGTCGGATCCCCCGCGTCCACCGTGTCCGGATCGTCGGTGAAGAAGCGCTCGGTGCCCGCGACCATCTCGGCCTGGTTCGAGACGATGGTCCCGTTGTCCAACGGCTCACGCACGCGCGCCGAGAAGCGGATCTCGACCGCACCCGAGTCGCCGGGCGCGACGCGGGCAAGCCCGGGCGTCGTGCGCGAGTCGAAGGTGATCGAATCCCCCGACGGGCTCAGGATCCCCTCACCCGGATCGATGTCGACCAGGTTTCCGTCCAGCGGATCGGTGACCACGACGTTCGTCGCAGCCTCGGATCCGGTATTGATGACGACGATGACGTAGTCGACGCGGTCGCCCGGTCGGACCGACCCACCGTCGGCGTCGACCCAGGTCTTGATCGACGACGAGAGATCCGGACGGCTGTTGACGACGAACTCGGTCGAGTCGTCGTCCTCGTCGGTCGTCGGATCGTCGGTGGGCGTCGGCTCCACCCCGGTGGTCGACACGAAAGCCTGGTTCGAGACGACCGTGCCGTCGGCCAGCGGGAACGCGATGGCGGCCGAGAACCCGACGACGACCTCGCCGCCAGCGGCAAGGGTCGGCAGTGTCCAGCGGATCTCGTCGCCGGTGACCACGCCACCGAAGTCGGCTTCGATGCCGACGAGCGACGAATCGACCCGATCGGTGACGACCACGTCGGTGGCGTCCTCGGTACCCGAGTTGCGGACCACGATGCGATAAACGACTTCGTCGCCGGGGCGGTAGTCGACGGACCCGCCGGCGTGGAACACCTCCTTGGTCGAGGTCGCGAAGTCGGGGCGGCTCTGGACGACCAGGGTCGTCGGATCGTCGCTGGCTGCCGTAGACGGGTCGTCGCTCGAGACTGGCGCCGGGAAGCCGGCCGCGGTCACGGTGGCCTGGTTCGCGATGCGCGTCCCGTTCGCCGTCCCATCGGCGATGGTCGCCCGGAAGTGGAAGGTAAGCTCGCCGGCGGCCGGTACCGGACCCGCGGGCGTCCACGTGACCGTGCGTGTTCGGCTGTCCCAGACACCACCGTCGGCGGGTACGATCACGTCGAGATCGGCGGGGACCGGGTCGGTGACCACGAGATCGTGCGCCGCCCCAGAGCCCTGGTTCACCACCCGAATCTCGTAGGTGAGGAGATCGCCGGGCTGCGGTGCCCCGCCGTTCTCGTCGACGACCGTCTTCTCAGTCCCTTCGAGATCCGGCTCCGCGCTGACCACGAAGCGGGTCGGATCGCCAAAATCGCCTGTCGTCGGGTCATCCGACACGACCGACATCGTGCCGGGCGACCCGGTGACATCGGCCTGGTTCGAGACGACCGTGCCGTCGGCGATCCCGCCGGACACCACCGCGTCGACCGTGACGACCACCGCCCCCCCCGGCGCGATCGACGTCAGCGCCGGTGTCGTCCGCGACGTCCAAGTCACGACGGAGCCCGCGAGCGTACCGCCCGAGCCGGGAGCGAGCGATTCGAGGGCGTCCGCCGGGAGCGGATCGACGATCATCACGTCGAGCGCCGGTGCACGCCCGTCGTTGCTGACGGTGATCGAGTATCGGATCCGGTGCCCGGGCTCGAACCCGTCGCCGTCGAGATCCTCCACCGTCTTCTCCGCGACGAGCGCGGGCAATGCCTGGACGACGATCACCGTCGGGTCGTCGACCGCGGACGTCGACGGATCGTCTGTGACGAACGCCTCGGCGATACCATCGGCCAACACGCGCGCCTGGTTCGGAATCGTCGACCCGTCCGGTACGGACACGCCGATTCGTGCGGAGAAACGCACCGACCGGGACGTCCCCCGCGGGACCGCGCCCACGTCCCACGTGATCGTCCGCGTTCCGCCGTTGTACGAACCGCCATCTTGGGGTGTGACCGACGTGAGACGGCTATCGATCACGTCGATGACGCGCACGTTGTCTGCGTCCTGGTTGCCCGTGTTGGTGAACCTGACCGTGTACGAGACCGTGTCCCCGGGCTCGAACCCACCCGCGGCGTCCTCGGCGATCTTGGTCGCGTCGGCGAACACCGGACCGGCGGTCACGACCAGCTCACCGGAGTCGAGATCCTGGTCCTGGTCGGGGAAATCCGGCACCCGCAACGCGGCGATGTTCCGGATGACCGTGCCGCTTCCGGCTGCGTCGGAGACCTGCGCCTCCATCCGAATCGTCACCGTTGACCGCGAGGGGACCGTGAGGCCGAAGGCCGTCAAGCGACCGGTCCCGTTCGCGCCGGACGGGGCCGGATTGAACGTGACTCCGGCCACGGGCGCCGCCAGCGCGGCGTCGACGAGGCCGGCCGGGAGATCGTCGGTGAGGTCGACGACCGCGTCCTGGTTACCCGTGTTGCGCAGGCTGACCGTAAACAACAGGGCGTCGCCCGGCTCCACGGCTCCACCGTTGACATCCGTGACGGTCTTGAAGGTGCTCGAGTTCCGCAGATTGATGGCGCTCGACAGTCGGAAGTTCGTCGGATCCGTGGACCCGGATACCGCCGGATCGTCCGTCGGCAGCGGATCGGACAGGAAGGGGGCCTCGACGAAGCCCTGGTTGCTCACGAGCAGACCGTCGACCGCGCCGGGATCGACGCCGGCGTCGACGAGCTCGTCCACGCTCTTCACGCGGACCGTGAAGCTGACCGTCGCCGACTCGACACCGACCCTCATCGAGATGTCGGAGATCCGAACGCGTCCGGTGCCGTTGGCACCACCGCTCAGCTCGCTCTCGTCGGCGAAGCCGCCAGCATTCACGCTCTGGAGCGTGGCGTATGGCGAGATGTCGTCGACCAACACGAGAGAGGCGGCGGACCGCTCGGGGTCCTTCCGGATCCGCACGGAGTAGGTGACGAAATCGCCGGGCTCGACGTCCCCCCCGTTCAGGTCGAGCCATGTCTTCTGCGGCGTGAGCAGCGTGGGCGCGACCACGCGGACCTCGACCGTGTCCGTAACCGCGGTCTCGGTCAGCTCGGTCGCCGTGATCGACGCGTTGGCGGGAATGATCGTGCCGTTGGGCGTGTCGTCGGCGATCCGGACGCGAAACGTGATTCGGCGATCGTTGTCGCCGGTGTGGGGCACGTTGCCGAGCCCGAGCCCGCCCACCAGGGGCGACCCGCCAGCGACGTCGGACACGGCGGCGCCGTCGATCCGCGTAGACCCCGGGACGTACTCGGTGTTCGGTGGAAGGTCCGACCGGACGCGGACCCCCGTGGCGTCGAGCGAGCCGTCGTTCGTGACGAGGATCGTGTAGAAGATGATTTCGCCGGGCGCCGCTTCGGTCGGGTCCACCGCCATGTAGGTGTTCCGAGACCGGAAGTTCGGCGACAGGCGGTTGATCGTCAGGACGTTGTAACCCACGAGAATGAGCTCGCCGCCGCCGGCGGCGCTGTCGTGCCCCGTCCTGGGGTTCCCGTCTCC
This sequence comes from uncultured Myxococcales bacterium, assembly GCA_964520965.1. GTDB lineage: Bacteria > Myxococcota_A > Bradymonadia > REDH01 > REDH01 > CAZFPM01. The sequence goes on along the minus strand of CAZFPM010000098.1, from coordinate 8,932 downwards.
GGAACCGACTTCGATGCGGACACTGCTGTCGCCCGGATCGACCAGCTCGCTGACGTCGAACGTGTCGATGTCGACACCGATCGCGGAGCCCTCCGGCAACGTCGAGTTGAACACGTTGTTGGCCGGGTTCAGCGAGTCACTGAGCTTCGTGCCGTTGAACGCGATGTAGTCGAAACAGACGTCGCACCGCAGCACCGGATCCGAGTCCTGCGGCGGGACCCCGAGCAGGGCATCACCCTCGAGTCCGAAGAAGCGAAACGTCGCCTCGGGCGGGTCGGCGACATCGAAGCCGCCGATCGTGTAGCTGTCGACGGCCGCCGTCGCTGGGGTCTCGTCGAGCAGCTCGAATCCGTCGAAGACGTTCACGTCGCGGAGCGTGCTCTCGTCTTCGTGCGACCAGACGATGACGAGCGACCAGCCGCCGTACATCGCCTGACAGAAGGGGTTGATGCACTCGCCCGTCGGCCCCAACACACCCGCCTGGGCCTGGACCGATCCGACCTCGTACACGCCGTTGTGCGAGCCGCCGACAGCGGCGTCCGCGATGAACTCCGTCACGTCGGCGCGGCAGTAGAAGTAGTCGACGCGGCCGGCGGGGCCGCCGCCGAACCGCCCGGTAGCGCTCATACACGTGTCGGCGGCCACGTTGCGCGAAGAACCGTCAGGGAGCTCGAAGCGAGCAGAACGGTCGGCGCCGAAGTCCGGATCCACCGACCCGGTCCAGAAAAGGAAGGCTCCCTCGACCTCGGCAAAGCGTGGGATCCCGGACACGCGTGCTGTCGAAGACTCGCGCAGCACCGAGTTCACGAGCGGCTGGGTCGGCAGGTTGCGCATCAGCGTGTTCCCGACCGACAGCGAGTTCCCGAACACGCGGTAGGTTCTGAACGCCGCCGGGCGCGTCCCGTCGACCACCGCCCGGGCCGGCAGCCCCACCGCGGTCAGAAGCAATGCGGCGCAAACCGCCGTCAAGAACCTGGGGCGGGCGCCTCGTCCGGCTCGTGGAGGGAACGCAGAAGCAGACGTCGCGAGTGCAATCATCGCAGCAGACCGGGGCGAGCCGTTGGGTACGAGACGTCGGCCTCGTCCGGTCCGCGAATACCCCGACCGTTATCGAGGCCCCACCCGGAAGGTGGCGCGCGTCGCCGACTCGAGCCACCGCGTCTCCGACGAGCGGTCGTTCAGGACCCATCGGGTGTACCGGACTTGCCGGTTCAGAGCAACGACCCCAGAGGGGTCGTGGGCCTGCGCGCGCTCAGTAGTAGGCGTAGACCAGCGAGTAGTCGTTCGGGTTGTAGAACTCCGAACGCTCGAGAGAGCCACCCGAGTCCGCGCCGCCCGTCACCAGCACGAAGCCGTTGCCGATCATCGTCGCCGTCGGCGCCCACCGGGCGAGGCCCATGGCCGGCTCCACCGACCGGACCGCCTCGAACTCGCGACACGCATCCCAGAACTGGTTGTAGAGCCGGTCCGCGCGGTTGGTCGCCGTGCCGTCCGCTTCCAGGCCCCCGATGTAGAGCACGTCGCCCGACAGCTCCAGGGTCACCGCAGCGCCGAACGCCCGCGGCGCGCGAAGCCGGATCGCCCCGGTCTCCGGTTCCGGCGCGAACGCATAGGTGCCGACGTCGAAACGGGCTGGCTCGTAGATCTCCACCAGATCGGTCGGCGCGGAGCCCTCCAGCAGGCCGTCCGGAGACGCCACGGTGTATCCCCCCAGCACCGCGAGATACTCCGCCCCGTTGCCTGGGCAGGAGTACGCGACGGCGCTGTGGCCGAAACGCGGCGTCGTCAGATCCTGATCCCGCTGTGCGGCGCTGAACAGATCGACCGACAAGGGTTGGGAGAAGTCCGGCAAGCTGGCGAAGATCACCTCCGATGCGCCGATCATCTGCGCGTCGTTCCCACGGCCGCCGACGATCGCGATGCCGTGAGCGTTCGCGCTGAAGTACGTCGCCGTGTGCAGCGCCCGCGGCTCATGCAGGCTCGCGCCGGCGCCGACGATCTCCGGTGGGTCCTGCGGCAGGAACTGGTCGATCGCTGCCTGGTAGTTCGGCGCGCTGTAGTCCCGCCCGATACCACCCACGATCACGACGCGACCGTCGGCCATCTTGGTCGCGGTGTGGAACGCACGATCCCGGCCCGGTGCCTGGTCGTAGAGGACCGTCTCGATCGAGCCGGTCCCGCGATCGACCATCGTCAGCAGCCACGCGTCGGACACCGGAGACAGTCGCGCGCCGTCGTCCGACACCGAGAGCCCGCCCACGAAGAGGACCCGCCCGTCGTCGAGCGCGGTCGCCGTGTGCCACGCCGTCGCACGGGGCATGCGGAGCGCGCACTCCAACGGCGCGGTCACCTCGCAACCCTCGCGGAACACCGTCAGGAACTCCCCGGTCCGGTAGTCGTAGAACTCGAGCGTGTCGACCATCGACTCGATGCCGGTGTCCACGATCCCCGCGCCAGTGCCGATTCGAGCTCCGCCGGCGAGGATCATCCCGCTCCCATCGATCAGCTCCGTCGCTGTGTGACCGGCGCGCTCCTGCCCTTCCAACTCGTAGAAGGCCGGGACCGACTCCTCGCGCTCTCCCAGATAGCGATACGCCGGCTGGAACTGGTTCGGCAGCCCGGTCAGCACCGTGAGCGTCGGCGGAGCGTCACCTTCGGCAAACGTGAATCGCGGGGTCGCCCCGGACGCGAGCGTCTCGAACTCTCCGTCGTCGCCGAACCGCCCACCCTCGACGCTGATCCAGTTCTCCACGCCAAAGCGAAGGGTCGGGAGACCCGATGCACGCCGCGAAGGCCACGACGCGTCTTCCTGGCCGACCACGGTGGTCTCTTGGAAGGCCGTCACCCGGAGGATATCGACGTCGAAGTCGACGGGAGCCGGGAATCCGGCCGTCTCGCTCTCGGGCGCGTCGTTCGGGCCGCGAACCTCGACACGCAGGTCCTTCGACGCCGGGGCATCAGTGCCGCAGGCCGACCCGAGGGCCAGAACGACGAAGGAGAGCAACAGGATCCGGTGCGTTTGCGACATCGATGTGTGTGTCGGTTTCGGGGTCGCGCGTACGCCGCGCATCGGTGATGACGCGCCGCGCGATAACACGATTCGCGGGGCGACTCCAGCGTCCGAACTGTCCCGCCCGTCGACTACCAGACGATCGCCGGCTGAATTCCCCCCGGAGCGTCGTCGCCACCACCAGCCATGACGGCCGCGGTCACGATGCCTCCGGTCAGCACGACCGCGCCTACGTAGAGCCACGGGCTCTTGTACGCGGGCTGACGATCACGGTCTCCGTCGCGGTCCGGCTGCCAGGCGGCCGTGACGTCGGTGCCAGTGCTGCCATTGCTGCGGTTCTGGCCGAGGGACGAGTCGTTTCCACCGTATCCGTCCTGGCCGTAGCCGGTCGTCGCGCCGGCCTGACCGTAGCCGGTCGTCGTGCCGGCCTGACCGTAGCCGGTCGTCGCG
>CAZFPM010000098.1:0-5372 GCA_964520965.1 uncultured Myxococcales bacterium | reverse complement strand
GCCGGCCTGACCGTAGCCGGTCGTCGTGCCGGCCTGACCGTAGCCGGTCGTCGTGCCGGCCTGACCGTAGCCGGTCGTCGTGCCGGCCTGACCGTAACCGGCCTGACCATAGGCAGTGGACGGGGCAGGGGCAGGCGCGACCGCAGGAGCAGGCGCCACGACCGGGGCGGGTGCCGGGGCTGGCGCGGCCACGGGTGCGGGCGCTGGCGCGGCGACGAGCGCGGGGCTCGGCACCGGAGCGACGACCACCGCTGCGGGCTCCGGCTCCGGCTCGGGCACCGGCTCCACCGCCTCCGGGATCTCGATCTCGAACAACGCCGGTGGCGCAGCAGCGGCGACCGGAGCGACGACGACGGGCTCCGGCTCCGGCTCCGGCTCCGGCTCCGGCTCCTCGATCAGGATCGGCGTTCCGGTGACCAGATCATCGGCGGGAAAGTCGCGGGTGGCCCGCGCGACGTTCGAGGCGACCTGGTAGGCGTTGACGGAGACGCTGGACAGCTCGCCCCCGAAGGTCCCCGGCCGCACGTTGGCGAAAAGATCGTCCTCGGCGCGGTACAGGAATGGCAGCGCCTCGTAGTCGTCGCCGCGGGCGACGACCACGCCGACCACGACGTACTGGACGCCCTGGCGGGTCGACAGCTCCTGCATGTACGGGATCAGCGTGTCGTTGATCGAACCACGCCCGACCTCGTCCCGGAGTGATCGCAGGTACCGCGGCTCACCGCTGGACCCGCCGCCCAACGCTGCGATCGCCCGCGCGAGGTCGACATGGGCGTCCGCCTCCCGGTTTCGCGCGACATTGACCACCTGACCGGTCCCGATCCCATCGGCGTTCTGCGCGAGCACGAAGTGCTCTCCCACAGGCACGTCTTCGAGGGTCAGCGGCGTCGTACCAACCTCTTCGCCGTCGACGGACACCGGAATCCCCTCGGGGTTCGACGTGATCGACAGCTCACCCGACCCGTTGCGGCCGAAGGAGCCCTGGATGCTCTCGTAGAACTGGTTGTATGCTTGGCCGGACGATTCGTTGACCGGCTGATCCGGGCGCATGGCCAGCGCACGCATCAGCGTGACGCGGGCCATCTCCTCGTTTCCGCTCTTGAAGTACGACTCCGCCAGCTTGAACGTCGCGTCGGGAACGGCGCGGAAGTCGTCGATCTCGCCGACGTTCGCCCGGTAGAGCGCCAGCGCGCTCTCCAGGGCCTCGACCGCCGTCGCATAGTCGTTGACGACGTAGAGGCCGATGCCACGCTGATACTCGTTCTCCGCCTCCGCCAGCGCCGCATTTCCCGAGCCGTTCCCGTTTGGCTGCTGCGCCTCGGCGATGAAATCGATGCGTACCGAGTCGAGCTGCTCTTTGACGTTATCGTTGATCCGAGTCGCGACGGTGGAGCCGACGCCGGGTCCGAGCGGGGAAAAGTCGACGTAGAAGACGTCGGCAGCCCACGCAACCGCCCCCCCGCCGACGGGACCCGCCAGCGTCGAAAGCGCGACCAGGGAGAGCGCGATCACGGAACGGATCACGAGGCGATAGAGGGTCGAGGCGGTGCAGTACATCGTCGCTCGGCGTTGAAACAATGCGGCGTTGCCGCTAGCTAGGAACACCTTCCGCGAGCCATGAGCCCGCGCGGCAGAAATCTTTATCAGATCCCCCACTTCAGCGTCAACGCATCCTCGCGCGCTGAAAGGGAAAACCGGTCGGCCGAGACCGGGACTGGAAGCGATGACCCAACGGGTACCCGAGATCTGCGAAGCCCCAGCGCCGTTCATCGCGGGCGTGGCACGCGCCGGGGACGTCGATCGGGTCGTCGCCACCCTGTTGATCGCCGGGGCCGACGATCTCGCTCTGGCCGCCGGACAGCGCGCGGCCCGGTCCGGGCGCTTCCTGCCCATGACCATCGTCCTGGCAGCCGACGTGCTCGACACTCCGGAGGCACACGTCGGCGCCGTGACCGACCTCGTCGAGGCGATCGCGGACGCGACTGCGGACGGCAGTTCGGAGCGCACCGACGCGCACGACGCGCTGGCGGTATGTTGGGCGCTCGCAGACACGTTCTTCTCCAACGGCGACGCCGCGAAAAAGATCTCTCGGATCCGCGATCGAGTCGAAAACCAGATTCCCACGCCGAGCGGGGAGGCGTCGCCCACGATCGACTCGGACGATAGGCCCGAGCGGTCATCGGTGTTCGGCCCGGCCGAAAACGTGCCCCCGGACGTGCGCCTCGTGCAGGCGCTCCGGGGTGCCGGTCGCGCCGGAGCCCGCGCGACCGACGCCCTGGAGGGCTACCTCGACGGCTGCCCCGAGTATCCTCATCTGGCGGTTCCACTCGCCCTGCGCTCCGGCGACACCGAGCTCGCCGCCCGTCTGTTGCGCGAAGCCGACCCCGAGTCCCGCGACGCGCGCCTTCACGCCGCAGCCTTCGATCTCCTGCATAACGGCCGGCCCGATCTCGCGTACGCCGACATCCAGCTCGTCGCGACGATCGACGAGACGCCCTCTCCCGTCGGCGTCTGGCTCTGGTGGCTCGCCGCGTTCCAGACCGGACGCTTGAGCGACGCGTCCCGCGCGTGGCAGGGGATCCTGGAGCGCGCATCCGACGTCCTCGCCCCACACCTGGGAGCCGCGATCGCCGAGGCTGGGATCGCGCTCGGTGAAGACGACCTGACCGACATCGGACTCGGTCAGATCTACGACAACAGTTGGCGAGAGATCATCGAAGGGCGCCGCGAGCACGACTCCGGGCTGCGCCAGACGAGCGGCACGTGGGTCGCCGTGGCCGCCGCGACCGGCGACGTCGCCGACGAGCCACGGGTAATGCGCGTGTTCGACCGCGGACGCGCGGAGCTGCAGGCCGCCGACTGGGACGCGGCCGCCAGGAGCTTCGCCGCGGCAGCCCAGATGGCCAAGCGGACGAACCAGAAGAGCCGCCTGTTCACGCTTGCCGCCCGAGCCGCCGGCTTGTCCGACGAGGGAGCCCGGTATGCCGCACGCTACGCCGAGCGGGCCGCGGAGTTCGCCCCGTCCGACCCGTCGGTCTGGACCCTCCTCGTCGAGCTCTACAGCCGCGTCGGCCTGGAGCAACGCGTCGAAGAGGCCGCGCTGCGACTGACCGAAGTCCTGACCGCAGCAGCACAACAGGACTCCTCCGGCGACGGCGCCCTGCTCGTGCGCGCCAGCGAAGCCTTCGCGGTCGCGATCGGTGACGACGACGCTGGCATGAGATTGCTCGAAGGCGCGGTCGCATCCGCACCCAAGGCTCCCGCGCTCCACACCGCGCTCGCCGAGCACCACCTGCGCCGAAGCGAGTGGGCAGAGGCCGCCGGATGCCTGGAAGCGGCGGCGCGCCAGATCCACGAGCCACCGAAACGCGCGGCGCTCTACAGCCGCATCGGCGAGATCTACCTCGGACGCCTCGGCCAGCCCGTCCCGGCCCTGGAGAGCTTCCTGGTCAGCTTCGTGTGCAACACCGACGTCACGACGACGCTGAGCCGCCTGGAGGAGATCTACATCAGCCTCGACCGCTACCGAGACCTCGTCGGCACCTACGACATCGCCCTGGACCACGCGCGGACGAACGGCTCCGAGCAGCTCGACATCGAAGATCTTCTCCTGCGCAAGGCCCAGATCCTCTTCGAGCGTCTGGATCGACCCGAAGAAGCGGCGACCGCCCTCATCGAGGCGATCCGCATCCGGCCCACCGAGAGCCACTACTTGACGCTGCTACTGGAGTCGATCGGGCCTCACGTCGATCCGGCCGTGAGCCGCGAGGCCATCGCGCTGCATCTCGAGGCCCTCACCGACGACCCCGATCAACGCGAGCGCGCGCAGCGGGAGCTGGCGCCCTATATGCACTGAGGCATCGAGACGCTGGGGCAGCGGGCCAGCGCGGCGACGTCCAGCAGCGGGCACCCCCAAAAACGTCGAGCGCGAGGCCGGCTTTCGCAGACATCGCGCTACCGGACCGGGGTTCGGTTCTGGGTCAGAGCTTGCCGAGCTTGTCGAGGATTCGGTCTTTGACCGCTCGGTCGACCGCCTCGGCTTCGACAGCGAGCGGACCTATCCCGTGCTCCTCCGCGAGGAGGACCGCCTCGATCAATGCAAGACGCGCGTTCAGCTCCGGGTTCAACCGACCGCGGAACTCGAGCGGGTAGTCCGGGCCTTCACCGAGGCCCCGGAGCATCCGAACGACCAGCTCCTCTTCCCTCGTCAACGTCCGCTCGCGGACATCGACGGAAGTCAGGGTGCCTGTCTTGACCGTCCCTTTCGTGGCTCTTTTCGTGTCCAAGGTCTCCTCCGACGTCTTGCCGTCGCGGCCTCTGATCTACGTTACTCTCGCACTATGCTCCAACACCCGCCGCCGGACAAATTTTCGGTGCTCTTCGTATCGTCCGAAACAGGTGTTCACACGCATCACAGGCGCCTACACGCCCCGACAGTAGTCAGCGACCGGACCACCGGCAAATTTTTCGCGGCCTTCTTTTGCTCCTCCGATCCGCCAACCCGAGCGCGCCGCGGAGAACGGAGATTCCATTGCCCGCGCCCGCGCGAGTCGATAGACGTGTCCGCTCCGATCCGGAGGTCACCGATGCAGGTTCTTTTCGACCGCTACTCCGCATTCCACCGACGGGCACCCGACGGGTCCGAGTACTCCACCCGCACCCGACGGGTCCGAGTCGCACGATCGGTGCACCACGAGGTTCCGGCGATCGTCGCGGATTTCGCTCCCACCGGGCCGGTCGCGGTGTTCTTCGACGAGAACACCCATCGCGCCGCCGGCGAAGGGGTCGTACGCGTGTTGAAAGATGCCGGGCGAGAGGTCCGCGAGATCCTGCTCGAGCCGGGCACCGGCGAAGAGACGGTCGTCTGCACCGGAGAAGCCGTCGCCACTGCGTACCGAGCGCTCGAAGCGAACCCGTGTACCCACGCCGTCGCGGTGGGAGCCGGGACGGTCAACGACATCGTGAAGATGGGCGCGTTCCGAGCGCGGCTCGACTACACCGCCGTCGCCACCGCGCCGAGCATGAACGGCTACACGTCGTCGATCGCCGCCATTCTGGACGACGGGGTCAAGACGACGCAGCCCTGCAACGCCCCGCTGGCCGCACTGGCCGATCCCGAGGTCATGGCGGCCGCCCCCTACCGCATGATCGCCTCCGGGATCGGTGATCTCTACTCCAAGCCCGTCAGCAACGCCGATTGGCGCCTCGGTCACCGGCTCGTCGGCACCCCGCACTCCGCCATCGTGATGGAGATCGTCGACGCCGGCTCCGCCCTGCTCGACGGCGTGGCCCCCCGCCTGCCCAGCCGCGACGTCGACGCCGTCGCCGCGCTCACCGGTGCGATCATGCTCTCGGGTCTCGCGATGCAGGCC
>CAZFPM010000097.1:18891-19298 GCA_964520965.1 uncultured Myxococcales bacterium | reverse complement strand
ACTCATCAATCGGCACCGGGATCGTAGATCACAACAAGATCCACGCGTCCAGCCCGAAGATCGCCCGTTCGACCCGTTCGACCCGCAATCCCGCAAGCGCTCCCGGTGAGCGTCAGCTCAAGCGCCCCCCTGAACGGTTACCATGAAACTACTCCGTCCCCGCCTGTACCGACAACGCCCGAATCGCCCTACGGCGGATCACGGTCGCGCACCTACACCCACGCGGGTCCACCCCGAAAAACGCATCCGGTTCGTGACATTGCGGCTTTGGGGGGAATTCGGAGTTGCCGGCTCGAAGGTCACGCGAAGGGGCAAAGTGGGCCTCTCGCGCACGTGGTCGGTAGGGTGCGGCTCCCCCCCTGCGTCGCTTCGCTCCGCTGTCCCCCACTCGTGGGGGACGGCTGTGT
>CAZFPM010000097.1:12041-18791 GCA_964520965.1 uncultured Myxococcales bacterium | reverse complement strand
CGATGCACGTGCAGTCAGAGTCGGCCGTCGCATCGACGTCAGCGGTAGGGTGCGGGTCCCCCCCTGCGTCGCTTCGCTCCGCTGTCCCCCACTCGTGGGGGACGGCTGTGTGACAACCTCTGACGTGGGTCACACAGCCCCTCCCCACTCGTGGGGAGGAGCCTGCCGCAGGCAGGCGGTGGGGGGAGGCGCAGTCTGCGATGCACGTGCAGTCAGAGTCGGCCGTCGCATCGACGTCAGCGGTAGGGTGCGGCTCCCCCCTCTCGAGGGTCCTACTCCAGGTCGGCCTCGATGCGGGCTTGGATTTCCGCCAGTCTCGTTGCTCCGAGCCGCTTCCATTCCTTGGACGCGACCAGCTCCTCGAGGTCTGCCATTCGCTTCTCCGAGAGGAGGCAGCGGTACCACTCCTCGGCGATCTCGGCGTCGAAGGGGGCTCGGCGGAGGTAGGAGATCGCCTCTTTGCGATTGCCTTGCCGACCCGTCGCCAATGCGAGCAGGCGCCACACGTCGTTGAGGACGTTCGCCGGCACCGTCGACTCCGTGCGGATCTGGTGGCAGAGCCGGGAGCATTCCCGCCAGTCTTCGCCGGCGTACGCGGCCTTCGCCTGCGCCACCAGCTCCCGGGAGTGACGGTGTTGAGCCCGCACCGGACCGGAGCGCTTCTGGCCGCGCAACACCTGGACGTTCTCCCAGACCGTCAGGCCGAAGATCAGGACGCCGAGGGTGCCGAGGTAGCGCCACGACAACCCCACGCCGACTCCACCGATCACGATGCCGGTCAGGTGGGTCACCTTCTCGGCCCGCAGGGGCCGCACCAGGCGCAGGAGCCCCAGACGGTAGAGCTGTCCCCCGTCGAGCGGCCAGATCGGCAGCAGGTTCACCAGGCTCCAGAACACGTTGATGTAGATCAGCGACGAGAGGGTCGTCCAGAGCTGGGGTCGCGCCGCCAGCAACGGGCTCTTCCAGCCGCCCACGCCCAGCAATACGGCGTAGGAGATTCCGCCGAGTATCAACCCGGCCGCCGGCCCTGCAGCGACGATCAGCGCGTCTTTGCCGTCGCTGTCCGAACGCTCGTGGCTGCACAGGCCGCCCAGGCCATGCAGGAGCACGGCCGGACCCAGCCGGTAGTGCCTGGCGACCATCGCGTGACCCATCTCGTGGACCAGCAGGCTGACGGCCAGGCACACGATCCACACCCACCCCCAACCGCCATAGCCGAGCGCCCAGAGGCAGAGCAGGAAGAACCACGGGCTGATGTCGACGGGAACGCCCGCGAGGGTGAAGGCGCGGAAGCTGCTCATGGCGCGGCAGGATAGAACAGCCCCCGCGAACTCGCCAGCGCGCCGCTCCGGTGCCATGATGGGCCCGGAGGCCGACGTCTGGCCGGGTCCACCTCTCGATAGATGGCTATGCGCACGCGAAGCCGATTCGGAATTTGCTGTCTCGTTGCCTGTTTCGGTGCCGGAGTTCATGCTCCAGGCGCTCTCGCTCAGGCTGACGTCGAACCAGTCGCTTCGGGCGAAGACGAGCCCGACGGCGGGGAGTCGACGACCGAGTCGGAGTCGACCGTCGAGTCGGAGCCGACGACGCCCGGCGCGGGTCACACGACGTCTCCTTCGGAGCCACCGCCCGGCGCGTCCGAAGAGGTCTTCATCCCGCCGCTCGACCCTGAAGAGCTGGTCGCGATCCCGGACGCCGAGGAGAGCGAGATCGAGGGGATGACCGGTCCCGGGCGTTGGTACGAGCGCGAAGTTGCGCTCGGCGTCGGTGTCGGTGTCCGGCAGCGCTCCAACGCCATCGCCGTTCTCGCCGAGCTCGGCATCGTCGAGAGCGGACCGGACACCGTCGACGTACGCCGTGACGGCTCCGAGCGGGCCGAAGGAAGCCTGTGGGGCCTCACCGAGTTCGAAGTCGAGGTCATCCCGGACGAAGGCGTCGAACGCTTGTCGGTCGACCTCTCGCCCTACGGTCGACGGATCGAACGGTCGTTCGACGATGGGGGTGAGCGCGCTCGCACCGAGTTGTTCGCCGGCCTCGTCACCGTCGACCGCGATCTGGGCCTGGACGAGGCGTTCGTGTTCGCGGTCAATCTCGGGCGTCTGCGCGGAGTTCGCTACTTCCCGGTGCGCGAGCGGGTCGACGTCTTCGTCTCCGGCGACGCCGCCGTGGCCGGGTACAAGCGGGTCCATTTCGAGTCCGACGTGCGACGCCTCCAGGGCGGACGTATCGCCGCCGTGGCCGTCGATGTCGGCTCCCGATTCGGGCCGTACGGCATCTTCGAGGTGACCTACCGTGCCGGCGGGAGCGGTGACCTCACGGTGGGCGCGATTCAGGAGCGGCAGTTCGCCTCCTACTCCGACCTCGAGGTCCACACCGCCCTCGAGTTCGACTTCGGACGCCACCTGGTGCTGTCGACGGAACTCTCGATGGTCGGCGCGACCAACACGGAGCGACTGGAGAACCCCTCGTTCTGGACCGTCGTCTCGATGCTGACCGCCCACTTCTGATCCGGTCCTTCACCGAGTCGGCGCGCTCCTGGCTTGCCCGAACCGCTCAGTATTGCGCGTCGTGGCGTTCGACGAGGGCTTCGATCACGTCGGGCAGGGCGTTGCGCGTGGCCCAGCGGACGATGAAGGCGGGGACCGCGATGCCGGGGTCGGCGTACACGACGTATTTCAGGTGGGTGTACTCCGGGTCGTCGGCGTACTCGACCATGAGCCAGTATCCGAAGGTGTCGTCGATGTTCCCGGTGCCGTCGATGTACTCGAACTGGTCGACGAAGGCCTCGCGGCCGTCGATGGTCGTGAACTCCCATTGGGCGCGCGTCTGAAAGCGCCGATCGGCGATCGGCCACGGAATCTCGGTCGTGGCCTGGATGATGTACTCGTCGCCCTGCTGCTCGACGATGTACTGCTCGGTGAGCGCCGGGGCCCACTCGGTGGCGTGGTCGTAGTCGGCCACGATCTCGCCGAGCTCCCGCACCGGCGCGTGGATCAAGGCCAGGGTCTCGGCGCGCAGCGGGTTGCCGCGCTGGAGCTCGACGATGACCTCCCCCTCGAGGAGCTCGGCCGCCTGCTCCTGGCTCAGCGGCGTGTAGGTCGGCGTCTCGGTCGCTGCAACCACCGTCGGCCATGCGCCGACGAGCAACAGCAGGACGATTCCGGCTCGGGTATCGAACGTCATCCTCTCCAGGGTCGTGCGCGCGGGGTGCGCGGCGGAGGGCTTCCTTTTTTGATGGCACCCAGTGCCACTTCAGTCAAGCCACCTCCCGGCCCAGCCCTTCGCTCCTTTGCGGCTTTGCGGCTTTGCGTGAGATCCGGAGCCGGGAGGTTCGCGCAAAGACGCGAAGGCGCAAAGGGGGAGGGCTGACAGGACACGAAGGCATTTCGCTGGCGGCGACCGCCGGGACCCGCCTCGGGTTGCGCGTTCAGTCGTCGTCTTGCTCCTCGATTCGGTCGACGATCAACGCGTAGAAATCGCTCGGCCCGGCGAAGTGCCAACCGAGATGGGCACGACAGTTCCCGCATTGGGCGATGCGCCAGGCGTGTCCGGCGAACCAGGTGAACTCGCCGGTTCGCTCGCCGACGAGCAGGCACCCGGGGGCCGCTGCCCAGCATCCGACGCGGTACACGTACCCGTGCGGGTTCGCGAAGCCGTACTCGTGGCGCTCTCCAACGGTGATCCGCTGGTCGGTGCTCGTGACCCGCTGACCGCAGCCGACACACACCACCGAGCGACCCTCGTCTTCGCGGTCGGTGACCTCGTCCCGTGTCTGGCGCCGCACGTTCATCGGGCTCTCTCCGGGTACGATGTCGAGCATTGCGCATCGGCGACGGATGGCGCAACCGGAGGCGCTTCCCGACCCCGTTGCTGCCGGTGCGGCGTACTTACGGCTTCGCGGCTTTGCCTGTCGGCAACCCGCGCCGAGTTGTTTCGGTCGCTTGCACTGTTTTCGCGGCGGGCGCATTGGAGTACCAATCTGACATGGTCACATCTGCGAACTGTCGGCTTCTCTGCCGCGCCGTCGTGTCGACGTTCGGTGCGCTCGTACTCTCGTTCGTGCTCGTTGGATGCGGCAGCTCGGACTCCGCCAATGGCCGAGGCGGTGGCGACGCTGTCGACGGGGGCGGAACAGTCGACGGGGGCACCGCCGTCGATGGGGGCGGAGACGGCCCGGGCACGGGCGGCACGACGGCTGACGGATGGGACGGCACGTTACCCGAGCAGGAGCCCGCCTTCTGGCCACTCTCCGAGCCGCCCGGCTTTTCGGGGGACTTCATGGACGAGCACGACGATCTCATCGGGCGCCTCAGCCGGTGGTCGACCCACGTTACCGCCGACACGCGGCCCGGTCCCGGCCAGCTCGGCGCGTTCGGTGTCGGAAACGGACACGTCTTCGCGTTCGTCGGCTACGCGGATCCGGTGTCCACGCTACACAGCATGGCCGGCCCCACCTACGAGCGACACGAAGGGTTCTTCGGCGACTACGTGGTCGCGCTCGAGACGCCGGAGGGCCGGCTCGAATTCGAAGAGGAATGGGCCGGACTCAGCGTCGACACGCCCGTGTCACTGACGCGGGGCCGAGCCGGCCACGTCATGCTCGACACCCTCGACTTCGCGCCGTGGACCGAAGGCCCGGAGCGTTCTTGCATCGTCCGCGTGCTCACCGTGCAGAATCCCGGTGGCACAGTAGACGGGCTCCGGCTCGTCATCGATCCGTTCCGGACCGTGACCGCCGAGGGGCACGTCGGCGTCGAGACCCAGGGCACGCGCCACCTGGCGACCGGGTTCGCCGACGGCGGCGGCGAGTGGGTCGACGGCATCTTGACCCGCTCCGTCGGCGACCTCACCGAGGGCGACTTCACGGCGACCTTGCTGCACTGCGCTGCCGACGGCGAACCGCCGACATTGCCCGACGACGACGTGGTGTCCTGGCTCGCGGCCACCCGCGCGGCTTACCGCGAGTGGGAATTCGACATGCTCGTCGTCGAAGCTCCCGACCCGATGGTCCAGGACTTCGTCGACGGGATGAAGCGCACGCTGATCACCCAGACCGCCGCCAGCGGCGGGAGCGCGCCGATGTCGCAATACACGCGCACGTGGGCCCGCGACAACATCGGACCCGCCCTCGCGTGGATCGCGCTCGGCGGCTTCACCGAAGCGCGCGCCATGATCGACTACGTCTACGGGGCGATCCTGATCGAGGGCGACCTCGCGAACTCCTACCCTGTCGATCTCGACGTGTCCGATCCACCTCCGCCTCCGGACTGGGGAGCCATGGCCCCGCTGTCGGGCCGCGTCGGCGCAGAGACGCCGAGCTACATGGTCTGGATGTACACCGATTACGTGCGTGCGACGGGAGACACGAGCGTCCTCGACGAGCGCTGGGGATTCCTGGAGCGGTGCCTCTTCGCCCAGGATTTCACCGAGGACGATCTGCTCCCGTTCACCGACGACGAGACGTTCCGGGCCGCGATGAACGTCGCCGCCGGTCTCTTCCCCGAGTATCCGCACCTCGAACGCTCGCTGTCGGCGAACTCGTCGTTCCTCTGGCTCGGCGCCGCGCGCGGCTTCATCGAGGCCGCCGAGCGCATCGGACGCGACGCCGCCGCGGAGCGGGCACGGGCGATGTACGCGGACGTCGAGTTCGCGACCCTCGACACATACCTCCTCGCCGACGGCTGCTTCGCCTCGTTCGTCGACCGGGAGAGCGGAGACCGCTTTCCCCCGTTCGAGGACGTGGCGACCAAGGTCACCTGGGCCGGCTGGCTCGACGGGGACGACCCGACCGCGGCCGCGAGCATCGAGTGCCTGCTCGACCGGTTCGCCGTCCGGCCCGGGGTCGTGCGCTCCCCGGTGCACGAAGACTACGACGGCGTCGCGGCGTTCAGCGGCGGCGTCTACACGGGCATGCTCCCCGGATACACACTCTCGGCTCTCACCGAGGTCGGCCACCCCGCGGCCGCAGACGCCTTCCGCGAGCTGGCTACCCATGTCAGCACATCCGGGAACTTCCAGGAATACTATGACGCGGGTACCGAAGACGGGCTCCAACTCCTCTACGATCCGAGCGGCGAGATCGGCGATTACACGGCGAAGTTCCGCCCCTGGGAAGGCGGCATCAACCTCCGCGCCGTCATCGACTACCTGACCGGCTGGGATGCCGATGCCACCACCCGGACCATCGCGATCCGCCCACACCTGCCGCCCGGCTGGCCGTCGATGACCATCGATCCGATGATGGTCCAGGGTGATCCGTTCGTGATCCAGGTCGACCGCGAAGACGACGGCGTGACCCTGACCTTCAGACCGGGTCCGGTCGCGACGGGCTACAAGATGACCCTGCGGTGGGATCACTTCGGCCCGCCGGTCTCGCTCTCGATCGACGGAGAGGCCGTCGCCGAGAGTACGCTGACCAGGCGTACGCACTTCGGCCAGGCGTCCGTGGAGACCTCGCCGATACCCCTCGAGGCCGGGCAGACGGTGACGGTGCGCATCACGCAGTGACGGGGGCCGGGGCCGGGCCGGTGGTTCGGATCATGACGTCCGTCGAGGCGTCGCCCCGATCGCCGCTCCGAGCTCGTCGAAGGCCCGTACGACGATGTCGCGGCACGCAGGGATCGCCCCGGCCAGGTCGAGGAACGCGTGGGTCAACGAGCCGGCGCACTCGTGGCGCACGGGCACGCCGGATTCCGCCAGGCGTCTGGCATACGCGTCGCCCTCGTCCCGCAAAGGATCGAATCCGGCGGT
>CAZFPM010000097.1:0-12031 GCA_964520965.1 uncultured Myxococcales bacterium | reverse complement strand
GCGGTGATCACCTGCGCTGGAGGCAGGTGGGAGAGTTCGTCCGCCAGCAGCACGGACACCCGGGGGTCGGTGCGGCTCTCCGGCGGTACGTAGTTGTCCAGGAACCAGACGATCAGCCGCGAATCCAGGATGAATCCTTCGGCGAACGTGGTGTGGGAACCGGCGCAGCAGCGCATGTCTGTGCCGGGGTAGAAGAGGAGTTGGTGCGCCGGTCGCGGGAGCCCGCGGTCCCGTGCGGCGATGCAGGCGTACGCGGCGAGGTTGGCCCCGGCACTCGATCCGGCGACCGCCATGCGCGCCCGATCGGCACCGAACTCGTCGGCGCGGTCTACCGCTGCCGCCCACGCGGTGGCAGCGTCGTCGTGGGCCGCCGGAAAACGGTGCTCGGGACCTAGCCGATACTCGACCGAGAGCACGCGGCAGCCGAGATGAGCGGCGAGCCAGCGGCAGAGGCGATCGTCTCCCTCGACCGACCCGATGACCCAGCCGCCCCCGTGAAACCAGACGACCAGAGCCCCGACCCGGTCGGTCTCTCCCGGCGTGTAGAGCCGCCCCCACACGCCATCTCCATCCTCGGCGAGCGGGGTGTCGCGCGTGTGCACACTGCGCGGCCCGCGCAGGCCGAACGCGCCGAGTTGTTTGCCGTGCTCGCGTCGCGCGTCAGCGGCCGAACCGGCGTCGAGCCGAGTCGCGCCCGACAAACCGTGGAGCCACAGCCCGACGGCGATCGACCGATCGAGTGTGTTGCCTTCGATCGTCGGGCGGATCCGCTCCGAGACGGGTACGAAGCGCCCGAGGGTGGACGCGGCCCTGACAAGAGGCGCGATCAATTCACCTCCCAGTTCGCCATCGCGCCAAGGTCGCGTACCGCGGAGTGCCCCAACTCCCGGATCATCGTCGCGGCCTGCGCCGAGCGGGCGCCGGTCTGGCAGTACACCACGCGACGGTCGGTACGCCCACGGCGAGGCAGAGCAGAAGCGTCGGCAGGCGACGAAGCGGGCGAGTCATGGGCGCTGCACGGGGGTCCAAGGGCTGAGCGCGGAGGGCCGAACCGGTTCTAGGCCGAGGACCGTGCAGGCGCAACAGCGAGCGTCTCGCGATCCAACCCCATGTCTGGATTCGCCGCGACCGGCTCGGCGTCGACGAGCCGAAGACCGGCCTTCGTCTTCCGTCGTTGAATAAGCGCGACGTCCTCGTCGTTGCTCCCTCGGCACCGCAACCCTCCGTAGCCCCCTCCGACGCCATGCACCCCTTACTCGAGGTCGACGGATTGCGCGTCGACTACCCCGGTCTGATCGCCGTCCTCGACTTCCACCTCGCGCTCGAACCGGGCGACGCCTACGCGCTGGTCGGCCCGAACGGCGCAGGCAAGACGAGCACGATGCGGGCGATCGCCGGATTGCTGGTGCCGACGCGTGGGCACATCCGCGTCGCGGGATTCGACCTCGAGGCCGATCCGCAGAACTACCGGCGTCACCTCGGCTACATGCCGGACTTCTCGCCGGTCTACGATCGCCTCACGACCACGGAGTTCCTGGACCACTTCGCCGGCGCGTACGGCGTCGCGAACCCAGCCCGACGCATCGCTGAGTGCCTGAAGCTCACCGGGCTCGCCGACAAGGCGCGCGCGCAATGCCGGACGCTCTCCCGGGGCATGAAGCAGCGCCTGATCCTGGCAAAGACGCTGGTGCCCGATCCGGCGGTCCTGCTCCTCGACGAGCCGGCCAGCGGCCTCGATCCGCTGAGCCGCATCGAGCTCCGCCGCGTGATCAACGATCTCCGCGACGCCGGCAAGGCGCTGCTCGTGTCGTCGCACATCCTCGGCGAGGTCGGCGAGTACTCCAACAAGGTCGGCATCCTGGAGCGCGGGCAGCTCGTGCTGAGCGGACGCATCGACGAGCTGGCGGCCCGCACCGCGGGTCGCCGCATGCGGGTTCGGTGGCGGCCGGACACGATCGGGGCACTGGAGCGGCTCGAGGTGGCGCCCGGTGTCGTCGAGATCGTCCCGCACGAGCGCGGCGCCGACTTCGCGTTCCGCGGTGACGATGCGTCGCTGGACGATCTGCTCGCGCAGCTCGTGAAGGCGGGCGCGCGGATCACCGAGTGGTGTGCAGCAGAGGACGATCTCGAGCACGTATTCATGGAGCTTGGAGCGAGGGCAGTACGATGAGACTCTCCGAAAACCCGATCGTGCGGACCCAGCTCCGCCTCGCCCGCCGTTACGCGTTCTGGCCGATCTTCGTCATCGGAGCACTCGTGGCGGCGGCCGCCGTCGGTTCGTTCGCCATCGAGTACGCCGAGAAGGCGGCGTGGACGCACACGACGGCGCGCCGGTTGGCCAGCTATGCCCGGGGCACCTACGGGATCTTCTTCGCCTTCGAGATGTTCGTGCTCGCGATCGGGGGAACGGCGGCGGTGATCCGCAGCGTCGCCCAGGACCGGAAGGCCGGGATCTTCGACGCCAACCGCATGACGCCGCTCACGCCGGAGGCACTCGCCGCGGGCTACTGGTTCGGCCCGATCGTGCCGCCGGTCATGCTCGGCGCGATCCCGGCCGCGGCCTGCGTCTCGGTGGCGGTGATCGGACGACTCGGGGTCCTCTTCGTGATCCAGACCCAGCTCATCGGCATCGCCACCGCGCTCATGCTCGGGCTCGTCGGGCTCGTGATCTCCCTCGAGGTTCGCCGGCCGAGCACCGGGGCGCTCCTGGCAGCCTTGTGTTTCCTGGGCATTCCCTTCTCACTGGCCAGCGGCGAGGACTCGATCGTTGCCTACCTGCTGCCCTTCATCCCGCTCGGTGAGGCGTTCGACCACGCTCAGCGAGAGCTGGTCGGTCTGCCCTCGATGTCGATCTACGCCTGGTCGATTCCCGTGATGGCCCTCGCCCTCGGACTGCAGGCCGCGGTGTGTGCGGTGCTCTGGCCGGCGGCCCGACGGAAGTTCGTCGATTTCGACCAGCCGGCGCTCACCCGCGGCGCGTTCACGCTCCTGGTCGTCCTGATCGCCGTCGTTCAGCACGGCCTGTTGTGGACGAAGTGGGGCGGCGCCTTCCCGTGCAGGAATCTCGCCTGTGATTGGCCCTGGTCATCTCGAGAGCTTCTCGCGGTGACCCATGGCGGGCTGCTCGTCTTCTCGGCCCTCGTCGTGATCGCGATGTCCTGGGCGCCGAGCCACCTCCGCCGCGCGATCCTCCGGCGACGGACCACGACACGTCAGATCGTGCTCGGTGGTGCCGTGCCGGGCGCCGTCGCGATCGGCGTCGCTCTCGCCCTCGGGCTGGCGGTTCAGATGGTCCTCCCCGCCGGCGTCCATGGCGAAGCGCGGCATGCGGCGGCCCTCCCGATCGCGGTCCTGGATACGATGGCCACGCTGCTCTTCGTCGCCGCGCTCGCCGAGTACAGCCGTCTCGGCAGCAACGCCGAGGCGAAGCGCCGAGGGTGGTTGGTGTTCGGTCTCTTCCTGGTGATCGGTGCGCCATTGCTCGTCGCGCTAATCGTCCAGGAAGAGGAGTTCGCCTACCTCTCGCTCGGGCTGACTGGGATCGTCGCCGTCCACGACTCCGGATCGCCGGAGATCGAGCTGAGCTTCGCTGCGCTCGTGCTCCACTTCGGCGCCGTCGCGTTCGTCGCCCGGCTGTGGATCCGCTCCCTCAGCCGGCGGATCGTCGAGATCGGCGAGACTCGCTGCTGACCGTCGCATCGTCGGCCGCGACTTCGGCCGCATCGTCCGGGTCCGGCGCGCCGCCCCAGGCGTCGCGAGCGGTCAGGAGCTCGAGCAGCCGTTGCCCGGCCCGTCCGAGGGGCTGGCCCGCTCGTCGCACGAGCTGTGGCACGAAGCCGAATCGGGGTCCGCCGCCGTACGGGATCACCCGCAGCGCACCGCGGTCGAGATCGTCACGGACCAGGTACGCCGGCATCCAGCCGAAGCCGAGCCCCATCAGGAGCGCTTGACGCTTGGTGTTGAAGTCGCTGAGGTAGAACACGCGATCGGCGCCGAAGGTGTGGGCGTCGCCAAAGCGACCGCTGGCGCTCGAGTCGTGCACCGTCAGCTCGACGTGCCGCCGCACGTCGTCGATCGACCACACCGTCTCGCCGGCTGTCGCCAGCGGGTGGTCCGCGGCCGCGACGAGCACGCACTCCACTTCGGGTAACGCGCTGACGACCAGGGCGTCGCTCGGCGTGTGGTCCTTCGCGATCATCAGGTCGGCGCCGTCGGATTCGAAGCGGTCCTGGACCCCGCCGAGAAACTCGACCTTGATCTGGATGCGCGTGGGGGCGGCTTCGTCGATGAGCACGGCGAGGGCGCGGAGGATCGGCTCCATCGGGAGGATGCCGTCGATGATCACCGACAGGTTCGGCTCCCAGCCAGCGCGGAATTGGCCGGCGAGTGCCTCGACGCGCCTCGCCCGGGCGAGCACCTGGCGTCCTTCGGCGAGCACGACCTGCCCGGCGTTCGTCAAGACGGCGCGGTGGCCCGACCGGTCGAAGAGCTCGACCGCGAGGCTCTCCTCGAGCTGCCGGACGGTGTAGCTGATCGCCGAGGGCACCTTGTGCAGGCGCGCAGCGGCGGCGGCGAAGCTGCCCTCGGCGACGATCGCGTCGAGCGTCTCGAGAGCCTCGAGGGTCAATCGCATCGGGGCTCAGGCGTCGGGGAGAGCGCAGTCCGCCCAGCAGTTCGGCGTCTCGTAGAGGCGCACGTGCACGACCTCGACGCCGGCCGCCGCATCTCGCAGGAGCCCATTGGCGATGGTCAGCAGCTCGGCGGCCAGGATCTCGGCGGTCGGGTTTCCGTCGATGGTGTAGAGGCGCCAGCCGCGCGCGTCGACGAACTCGGCGAGCTCGCGGTCGTCGCGGTTCAGGATCGTCCCGTGGTCCCAGTGGTCGTCGATCCAGGCGCCTACGACTTCCTTGATCACGCCAAAGTCGACGACGCGGCCGATTGCGTCGAGGTGGTCGCCGGCAGCCGTGATCTCGGCCACGTAGCGGTGGCCGTGCAGGTGTCGGCACTTGGACTCGTGCCGCATGACCCGGTGCGCGGCGTCGAACTCGAGTCGGCGGGAGCAGGTCGGGCGCCGGATCCGGCGTCCCGGCGTCGGTGTGTCGAGCGGGGTCATGGGGTTCACGGGGACGGGTTGGGGAGGGGCGCATGTTCACAGGATTTGACCAAGATGAACAGAACGTTCCCCTTTCGGTCTGTGATTTCGCACAATATAATATCCCCACGCGCGGGCTCGAAATGCGTCACTGCCACGCGAACGTCGACACCCGCCGCCCGCTCGAGCTGACCCCCCGAGGCCCGCGCCATCGCCAATCCGGACTACCGGAGGTCCTGGATGGGTTGATTCGGCCAGTGCTCGTTCCTAGAGCCGATGAACCGCTCGCGGCACCCCGCGTCGGCCCAGCCGATAAGTACCGACCACAGGCGCCGACGGCGCAGGGAGCAGAAGATGACGACGAACGAAACCAACCCGTGCGGCATCCGCGGTCTCGAGTTCGTGGAGTGGGCGACCGACGACCCGGGCTCCATGGCCTCGCTCTTCCGCGACTTCGGGTGCGCCCGGACCGGCCGTCACCGCAGCAAAGCGATCGATCTCTTCGAGCAGCACGACATCCACTTCCTGCTCAACGCGGAGCCCGGCGGGTTCGCCGCTTCGTTCTACGCGTCGCACGGCCCGTCGATCTCAGCGCTCGGTCTACGGGTCGACGACGCCCGCGCCGCCTTCGAAGAGGCCGTCCGCCGCGGCGCGCAGCGCTTCGAGCCCGGCGGTGGCGCGGTCGGCCCGTACGACCTGCCCGCCATCTACGGCATCGGTGACAGCCTGCTCTACTTCGTCGACCGCTGGGGCGAACGCGGTCGCTGGTACGACGCCGAGTTCGTCGCGCCCGACGAGGCCGACCCGACCCCGTCGCGTGGCTTCCTGGCGATAGACCACCTCACCAACAACGTGCCGAAGGGCATGCTCGATACCTGGGCCGATTTCTACAAGGGCCTCTTCGGCTTCACCGAGGTTCGCCACTTCGACATCCGCGGCGAGCAGACCGGCCTCTACTCGTTCGCGCTACGGTCGCCCTGCAAGACCTTCTGCATTCCGATCAACGAGGGCACCGAGGAGAAGTCCCAGATCGAGGAGTACCTGCGCGAGTACAACGGACCGGGCGTCCAGCATCTCGCCTTTCTCAGCGACGACCTGCTCGGGTCGCTCGATGCGATGCGCGGCTCCTCCGTCGACTTCCTCGACATCGACGACGAGTACTACGAGGCGGTCTTCGACCGGGTCCCGAACGTCCGGGAGGACCACACCCGCATCCAGAGCCACCAGGTCCTCGTCGATGGCGACGACGATGGATACCTGCTGCAGATCTTCACCCGGAACATCGTCGGCCCGATCTTCATCGAGCTGATCCAGCGCCGAAACCACCACTCGTTCGGCGAGGGGAACTTCGGCGCGCTCTTCCGCTCGATCGAACGCGACCAGGAGCGCCGCGGCGTGCTCTAGGAGTAGTGGTGGTCATTTGGGAGAATTCTGCCTGGGGCTCTGCCCCAGACCCCGCAAGGGAACTGAGTTCCCTTGACCCTCCGCGTCTTCGGAAATCCTGCGGATTCCCAAAGATGGAAGGGGTAGGGGACTCGGTTTCCTGTTGGGCGTTGGGGCAAAGCGCCAAGAGAAACGAGATCAAGTGATCGGCAGCGGCTCCGGGCGCGAGGCGTCGGTATCGCCTGGTTCGCCAGCCTCGCGATGAACGTCAGTGCCTTCCGCGCCGCGCGGTCTCTCGAAGCGCTGGGCGCCGCCGCCGATCGTTACGCCGGTACGGTCGGAGTCGCTACGGGCGTGCTCCTCTGGCCGGCCGGGCTGGCGCCGGGTGCGATCCAGATCGAGCGCAACAAGCGGGCGTACGAACGCTGGACGAGCGAGACCAACGAGGACCGGGCGTCGATCGGGGTCGCCCCCTTCGTCACGTCGGAGGTCCGCGGCGCGTCGGTGCGGCTGACGTTCCGAGCGTTCGCGCCCGCCCCTCGAGGGCGGCCGAACTTCCGATCACCCCGTGCGTCTGGTACGCCTGAGTCGTCTCGCAAATGACGACCATCGGCCACTCGTTGTCCCTCCCCAGCCGAGAGTCGGAGCGCCCGATCAACGGCGCGTTCCACGACCCGCGCCATCGGCTCTACGAGCCGGTCGGGCAGATCATCTGGACGTTGATCCTCGTGTCGCTCGCCTGGATCGGGCTCGAGCTCTGGCGTCCGGGGTTGCGCGACGTGACGTGGTTCGCGGCGATGGACCGGGCGATCCTCTGGCTCTTTACGCTCGAGTACGTGCTGCGGGTCGGCAGCTACCGGCCGCCCGAGCTCAACGTGCTCCGGCTGAACGTCACCGGGCGTCTGCGTCGCCATATCACCGGTCGACTGCGCTACGCGTGCACGCCCTTCATGCTGGTCGACCTGTTGGCGATCATGGCGTTGGTGCCCGCACTTCGCGGGCTGCGAGCTCTACGGCTGCTCCGCCTGCTCCGCGGCGCGCGCTTCTTCCGCTACGCGCGGCCCTTCGCCGGGGTGGTGCGGAGCTTCCAGGAGAACGCGCTCCTCTACGGGTTCAACGTCGCGTTCCTGCTGACGACCGTGATCGCGGGAGGGACGAGCCTCTTTCTGCTCGAGCGGGGAACGAACCCGGAGATCGGCACGCTGCAAGACGGCATCTGGTGGGCCCTGGTCACGGTAACGACCGTCGGGTTCGGCGACATTACGCCGGTGACCGCGCTCGGCCGCGTGGTCGCCGGGGCCGTCATGGTCGCGGGGATGTTCACCCTCGCCTTGTTCGCCGGCACGGTGGGCAGTACGTTGCTCCGCGCCCTGATGAGCCTGCGTGAGGATACGTTCCGAATGTCGTCGTACACCGACCATATCGTCGTCTGCGGCTACGATCCGTCGGCGAACCTCCTGCTCGACGCCCTGCGAGATGAGCTCGGCCCGGGCAACGCCGAGATCGTCGTGTTCGCGCCGGGCGAACGACCGATGGCGCTGCCGTCGGACTTCGCTTGGATCGCCGGCGACCCGTCCAAGGAGTCGGAGCTGGACAAGGCCCGCCTGTCGTGGGCCCGCGCGGCGATCGTGATCGGCTCGCGGCAACAGCCGATGCAACAGGCGGACGCCACGACGATCCTGATCCTGTTCACCATGCGCTCGTACCTCGGCGACGATCCGGAGGTCGGCGGACGGCGGAAGCCGCTCTACGTCATCGCCGAGATCCTCGACCCGGAGAACCGGGACCACGCCCGCGCCGCCGGGGCCGACGAGGTCGTCGAGACCACCCGGTTCGGCTTCAACCTGATCGCCCACGCCGCGGCGGTTCCCGGCAGCGGCGCCATCATGACCGATGTCGCGTCGGCCGGTGCCCACAGCCTGTACATCGCGCCGGGTGGCAACGCCGAGCCCGTGGTCTACGGGCAGCTGCGCGCCGAGCTCCGCCGCCGGCACGGGGTGGTCGTGATCGGCATCCGCGATCCCCGGAGCGGACACGTCGACCTGAACCCCGGCGACGCGACCGCCGTGGCGCCGGGACTCGAGGTGGTCTACCTCGCGCGGCGAGACGTGTTGTCCGACGCGCGGCGATGAAAAACCGGCACATCCGGGCCGTGGTCGTCAGTGCGATCGTGGTCGTCGGCTTCGTGCTCGCGCTCGTGCTCCGGAGGGGGGTAGACGTACGTCAGCAAGCGGCGGTCGACGCGCACGTCGCAGCGCACGACGCGCACTTCGACGCGTTCGTGTCGCAGGAGCGTGTGGGGGCTGCACCCGAGGCAGGCACTCCGGCCCCAACGGATCCAACCCGGGCGGCTGCTCCCCAAGCCGGCGCGCGACCGGAGAGCGGTAGTGGGCCTGGTCGGAGCGGATCGGGCACCCGAGGCACGCAGGCATCGCCCGCTCCGCCGCCGACCCGGGCGGGTGACCCGGAGACGTCGCCACCGTCGCCGCTGACATCGGCCGCTCCGCCGCCTGCCGAGACCAGCGGGTCGGAGGCGCGGTCCGAGATCCGGGTGGAGCAGATCCGTGGCGAGTTCCGCCGCGTGCGGGCCGAGTTCCGCGAGTGCTACGAGGTGATTCTCGCGCTGGAGCCGGCTCGGTCGGGCCGCCTCGTGTTCGATATCGAGGTCGAGCTCGACGACGAGACCGGCGAGGGCGTGCCGTTGCTCCACGGTGTGGAGTCCGAGGGAATGGAGCTGGAGCACGTCGAGTGCTTCTCCGACGTCATCGACACGATGCACTTTCCCCCGCCGGCCGACGACGAAGGCGACCGCGTCGTCACGTACCGGTTGCGCTACCCGGTGGTGCTCACCGCTGGCCAGTGATGCCGAGGGCGCGCGAAGCTGCGAGCGGCCCGTCGAACTCGATCGGTCGGTGTGGCGCCGCTGTCAGGCGAAGTCGCGCAACGCGACGAGGATGTCGACGTAGCTGATGATCCCGACGAGCGCTTCGGTGTGCTCGTCGACGACGGGCACGGCGCCGATCTTGTGTTCGATCATCAGGTCGATGACCTCGCCCACGGGGATCTGCTGGTCGACGAAGATCACGTTCGAGGTCATCACCTCGCCGACCGGCGCGTCGAGCCGCTCGAAAAGCGTCAGCTCCTCGTACACGTCGCCGTCTGTCGGGTAGGTGAACGAGCTGAGGTCTCGATCGCTGATCATGCCGACGAGCCCGCCAGCATCGACCACGGGGACATGGCGGATATTCCCCTCCCGGAGGATAGCCAGGGCGTCGCGAACGACAGCGGTGGCAGGGAGGGACACAGGGTCCCGGGTCATGAGCTCTTCGACGACCATCCGATACTCGAAGGGAGGGCCGATACGCGAGGCCATTCATGGCGTGGTGCTCGAAAAATCGCAAGGGGGCTTCGACCGCGAAACCTGGAGACCGATCCCGACAGCCGGTCGTTAGAGTGCCCATCACCCCGGTCCAGCCCACGGAGCCCAGATGAACCTGCGCGCATCGTCACGTCTCCGATGTCCGCGTCCCCGCACTCGAGCTCCG
The DNA here is from genome assembly GCA_964520965.1 of uncultured Myxococcales bacterium. Lineage (GTDB taxonomy): Bacteria > Myxococcota_A > Bradymonadia > REDH01 > REDH01 > CAZFPM01. The sequence goes on along the minus strand of CAZFPM010000097.1, from coordinate 2,011 downwards.
GGTCCGAGGCGACTTCCCCTGCTCGTCGCCGCGGCCGTCGCGGCCGCCGCGTTCGCATGCGGCGGCTCGCAGCGCTACACGGACCACGACCCCTACGGTTGGTACGCGGTCGACGACGACGACGGCGTCACGCGCGAGACCGCCGATATGCGCTCCGACCCGCGTGGCGAGATGCTGGCCATGGAGGTTGCCCGGGGGAGGCGGTCGCCGTCTCCGGCGACAGTCACCGCGGGCAGCGCCACCCTCGCCGGTGACGTGTCGACCGCCGCGCCCCCCGCACCCGCCGGCAGCGCCGGTCTCGATCCCGACGCCGAACGCCTGGTCGCCACCAACAGCGAGGTGCCGAACCTCGAGGTCGACGCCCCGCGCCGGCTCCCGCTCCTGATCTACGACGGCTGGCTGACCCTGGCGATCTACGACGTCGAGGCCCTCCAGGTCCGGGCCCTGTCGATCGTCGAGTCCCGCGGTGGGTATGCCGCCGAGCGCTCCGCGGACTACCTGGTGCTCCGCGTTCCCGCAGAGGACTTCCGCGACACGCTCGACGCGCTGGCGGAGCTGGGCGACGTGCTCCAACTCGGCTGGGATGCGCAGGACGTCACCGAGCGCTTCAACGATGTCGAAATGCGCCTTCGGAACGCACGGAACATGCGAGACCGCCTGGAGGAGTTGTTGCTCCGCGCCGAGAACGTCTCCGACGCATTGGCGATCGAGCGGGAGCTGGAGCGGATCACGCTGGAGATCGAGCGGCTCGAGGGCACGCGGCGAGCGCTCGTCGACCGGATCGCGTTCGCCACGATCACCCTCCGATTCTCCCCGCTGGCCGCGACCGACGTGCCCGACGATCCCTACCGACTGCCCTTCCGCTGGTTGAACACGCTCGGCGTCGAGCGACTTCTCCAGCTCTGACCGATGACGCTCCCCACCGAAGACCTCCACTCCACACCCGACGAAACCGCAGGTACCCCGATGAGACCTGAGTCCAATCGCCAGACACCGTTGTTCTCCCCGCTCGTGCTCGGGATCGCTCTGGCTACGCTCGCGACCGCCTGCGCACCATTCCGAGCCCACACACCGTCGGGGATGGCGGAGCTGCACGAGTCCCGCTGGTCGGCGTACGACTACCGGGCGACCACTCCCGACGGGGTCGTGATCGCCGCGCGCCAGATCCGGCAGCGCGAAGGCGGAGAGACCCCGCGAGCCGAGCTCGACTTCTGGATCGACGCGCTGGAGCTCCGCATGCGCACGACCGCCGGCTACGCGCTCCTCGACGAGAGCGAAGTCGAATCCGCCGACGGCACCGACGGCCGTCGGCTCGAGTTCGGGCGCGACGCCGACGGCGACACGTACGTCTACGAGGTGAACCTCTTCGTGACCCGACGCTTCGTCCACGTGGTCGAGGCGGGCGGCGAGCGTGCGCTCTTCGAGGAACATCGTGAGCGCATCGACGAGGCCGTCGCGAGCTACGTCGTCCGGCGCTAGTGGCTCTGTACAGGGGTCTTGATCGATTGCGTGGCGCGCGTCGCCGAGGTCAGAGCAGCGTGTGGAGTGGGTCCGTCGGCACGATGACGCGGATACTCCGGGGCTGACGGGGAGTGCGCTCGATGAGGCCATTCTTCTCCAGCGTCAGGACCATTTGGTGCACCGTCGGCGGCGTGACGCGGAAGTACTTCTGCATGTCCACCTGGGCGGGCGGCTGGCCGTTGACCCGCGTGTAGAAGTGGATGAACGCGAGGTACCGTCCCTGCTTCTCAGTGTACGAACGCGTGGTAGGCATGGGGGATCGACGAGAGATGAGTGTCGTGATCTGCGCGTAGCGTCCTGAACCAGGAGGCACCGTGGACATCCGATACATCGTAGAGCTGACCGATCATGAGAGGAAGCAGCTGACCGACCTGACCCGTTCTGGCGACCCGGCGATCCGCCCGGCGATCCGCCCGAAGGTAGTTTCGGCATCGGCGATCCGCCCGAAGGTAGTTTCCGCGCGACATCGGCGTCTTCCGGCGATCCGCCC
>CAZFPM010000096.1:0-19509 GCA_964520965.1 uncultured Myxococcales bacterium | reverse complement strand
AGACTTCCGAGCGAGTCGGCAAGGTGTGATCGCCAATTCTGGGCGCCAGCACTAGTGCTCCTGCCCGGAATTGGTGACCCACCCCAGGAAGCCCAGGGCTTCGCTGCCACGGAGCAACGAGCGGGCTGTGGTGGGCCCACTGCCCCGAGGCGCGACAACGGCGGCGGAGTTCCGGGCGAAGTGGGGTGGGTCGCTATTTCGGAGCAGGAGCACTAGAAACTCCGGGAACCTGCGAAAGCCCGATCGGCACCGTGTGTCGTCCGAGTGTTGGATGCGAGGGGGAGACATTCTCGCAATCTCCCGCTTGCCTTGCTTGGCACCCCGCACGGATTCCCCCTGTGTCAGGGTAGTGGCCGACTTCATCGACAGGCGTGTGCGCCTGAAGGTCAACGAAGCCAAGAGCGCCGTCGCACGTCCGGAGACCCGACATTTCCTGGGCTATCGTCTTGCGCCGACGCCGGACGGTCCGCCCGAGATCTTGCTCTCAGAGACGGGCCAACTCCCTGCGTCGCCAGATCCATGATAGAGTGCCATCATGGCCGGCGGAGCAAAAAACGTGGCTCGCTTCAGCTCCTTCGAGGAGAGCGATCGGGCCGAACGGCGATACTACTTGTCGTTGTCACCGCAGGAGCGCATCGAGATTCTGCTCGAACTCGTCGAACGCAGTGGGGAGTCCGGTGGCGAAGCTGTCGAAGGATTTGCGCGAGTTCATCGCATTGTTGAACTCCCACAGCGCTGAGTTCGTCATCGTCGGCGGCCATGCCGTCGCGTACCACGGCTACCCGCGATTCACGGGCGACATCGACATCTTCGTCCGTCCTACCCTGGAGAACGCGCGCACGGTCTTCGCGGCACTGTCGGACTTCGGTTTCGGTGACGTGGGCATTGGCCTGGACGACCTGACCGCGGCCGGCCAAATCGTCCAACTCGGGCTCCCGCCGAACCGAATCGACGTCCTGACCGGGATCAGTGGTGTCGACTTCGACACCGTCTGGCGAGGACGGGTGGATGACGAGTTGGATGGACTTCCGGTCAGCTTCATCGGTCTGCCGGAGCTCCTGATCAACAAGCGCAAGTCCGGCCGCGCGAAAGACCTCGCCGACATCGATGCCCTGAGGCAGCCGGAGGACTGAGGCCGTGCCCACGTCAGGTGTGGCTCCCGGGCCGGGTTGGTGCCCGGACTCGGGCTAGTTGCCACCAACAATCACTGCCGGATGAGCGGGCGGCCGACGTTGGTGAGCACAACGTGCCTGAGGTCTGCTGCGCCGGAGCTCGCGAAGCGAGCGGAGGGTACCGACGGTCGGGCGGAGCGTAGCGCAGCTCGGCCGGCGGCGTCAGCGGGACGTCGTTGTTGTGCGCCGACCCACTGTCACGCTTCGGAACCAGACCGGCTGGGCCTCGGGTCTTCGCTGGCCGGTTACCGTCGCGCGAGGCAGGTTCGAACTCCTCCTTGAGGTGCGAGACGTGTTACGCTTCGCGAAGTCATCCGAGGAGGGAACGCCATGCATCGGAACCGTATCCCGACCGCGATTGTAGCGTGCCTGTTCGCCTGCTCCGGTGAAGGGACGGGCGACGTTCGTCATCCCTTCGATGACGACATCCCTGCCGTGTCCGTTGAGCACCTGACGGAGATCCCTGATCGACACGATGCTGGGCTCCAGACGATTTGCGGGCTTGCGGCTTGGGCGAACTACGGAGCCGGGCTCTTCACCGTCGTGGACTTGGTCGGTGTCGTGGAGTCGTCGGAGTGCGGCGATTGCGGCATGTACTACGTCGTGCTTCACCAGGACGAATCTTGGTGGGGCCGCGACGACGACGAGGTCGTGCTGCGCACGGAGCCCGGGAGTCTAGGTATCAGGCTCGGCGAACAGGCGGTGCTTCTCATCCGCTCGGGAAGCGAAGCAGTCAACGAAGGGTTCCCGATGGCGACGACATCGACGAGGTTCAGATGGCTGGACGGGGCCTGGAGCAGTAGGGGGCACCAGTACTCGACGGAAGTCCTTCGGAGCGCCATCCAGGCTGCCTACGACTCGTTTCTGCCAGGCGAGTTCGATGACTCGGATGCAACGGTCATCGATGTCGACTTCGACCGCTGCCCGGACGAGAGCTTGATTCCGCTCGAGGCCCTGCCTTGATCTGCACGCTCGCCGCCGCGAACAGGCCGTAGTGACGGATCTTGACGAAGCGCCTCGGCAGAACGTGTAGCAGGAACCGGCTGACGAAGTCGGCGACGCTCAGCGAGGCGGTCTTGTCGCCCCGGGTCCGGAAGACGACGCGCTCGTCGGTGACGTCGAGCAGTCGGCTGTTGGAGATCGCGACGCGATGGGTGTAGCGGCCGAGGTACGTCACGACCTGCTCGGCGCCGGCCATGGGTCGCTTCGCATAGACGACCCAGTTGCTGGCGTAGAGCTTTGTCAGGACCTCGGCCCAGACGTCGGGCTCGGCGAAGTCCGAGGCGGGGCCTTCGAGCCGCAACAGCCCGCGTCGGCGGAGCGATTTCAATCCGGCGAGGAATTTCCCCCGGAAGAGCGCGCCGATGACCTGCACGGGGGCGAAAAACGTCTGCCTGGCGGCAATCCACTGTCCGTCGTCCGACAGCCCGCCGCCGGTCACCAGGCAATGAACGTGAGGATGAAGGCGCAGGTCCCGGGTCCAGGTATGGAGGACCATCGTGAGCCCGAGCTCGGCGCCGAGCCATTTGGGGTCGCGGCCGAGCTCGAGCAGCGTTCGCGAAGCGGCTCGAAAGAGCAGCCCGTAGATCTCCCGCGGGCTCGACATCGCCAGCGCACGGAGCTCGCTCGGCAGCGTGAAGACCACGTGGAAGTAGTGGGTGTCGAGGACGCGCTCGAGGCGCCCTGCAATCCACCGCTGCTGCGCGCCCCACTGGCACCTCGGGCAGTGTCGATTCCGAACCGGGGCCTTTGGCCAGGCCAGTCCCTCGACGACCTCCGGTCTGCCGAGCGTGACGCGGTACACGAAACGGATCGCCGAGATGACCCGCTTGCGGACCGCCGACGATTTACCCTGGTCGACGAGGTACAGCAGATACCCCCGCACGTCCTCGGCCCCCAGCTCGGTCGGCCGGCTTCATGAAGTGGGCGACGAACTTCTCCGCGTGCCGCAGATAGTGCTCATGCGTGCTCGGCACGTAGCCACCGAGGCGAAGATCCTCTATCATCCGATCCTTGATTGCACCCATTGCTGTCCTCCTGGAAGTGGGTGGCTGAAAAACGCTCGTTGCACCGAGCGCCGCTCACCCCAGGATGACAGCGGTGGAACGACTCCGAACCCCCTCGGATGATCGCCGGTTCACGAGAACTGCCGCGAAGCGGCTTCGTTCAACGGGCTGATGGGGATGGACCGCAGCGCGGTCTTGGTCTACGCCGACTCAGCTTAGGCGAGGGCCTGCGATCGGCGCCGACCGGGTCGACTCAGTGCTCGACCTTGGCGCGGAACGAGATGCCGATCAGCGTCGCGGCGAGGACCGCGAACGCGAGGACACCGAGGCCCCAATGCCCGTGCGCCTCCGCGGTCTCGATGCCGCCGAACGCAAGCGCGGCGCCGACGACCCCGATGAGCGCAGCGCCGGCGATCATGCCCGAGGCGTAGAGAACGCCGGTCTCCCGTCGCTGGTGCAGGTGCGCCCTGTCCGAGCCGCGCTCGACGAGCAGGCGGATCAGACCGCCGGCCATGATCGGCACCGCGAGGTGGATCGGCAAGTAGAGGCCGACGGCGAACGCCAGGGTCGGCAGCCCCATGATCTCGACGCAGAATGCGAGAGCCACGCCGACGAAGACCAACGCCCAGGGCAGGTTGCCGTCGAGCACGCCGTCGATGACGAGGCGGATCAGGTTCGCCTGCGGCGCCTTGAACGCGCCGGTCACGATCTCGTCGCGGAAGAGCGCGAGCACCGTGCTCATCGCAGCGGCCGCCGTGATCACGCCGATCACCTCGCCCCATTGCTGTCGCTTCGGCGTCGCGCCGACCAGGAAGCCGGTCTTCAGGTCCTGCGAGGTGTCGCCGGCGATGGCGGCGGCGATGCACACCAACGCGCCGATCGTCAGCACGGCGACCTTCGCCTGCTCGATGCCGTAGGCCTTGCCGAAGAGCAACGCGCAGATCAGAACCGTCGCGATCGTCATCCCCGAGATCGGGTTCGACGAGGAGCCGATCAGACCGACGATGCGCGACGACACCGTGACGAAGAAGAACGCGAAGACGACGACGGCCACGCCGGCGAAGAGTCCGATCGAGCCGGATTGCGCGACGGTAGAGCCCGCCGGCGTGTAGTGCATCAGCGGCAGGAACGAGGCGAGGAGAGCGAGCAGGATGAGCCCGCCGCCGATCCACGCGATCGGCAGATCATCGTCGGTCCGGCGCGTCCCGGCCGAGGTCGTGTCGGCGATGTGCGACAGCGCCAGGCGGAACGATTGCAGGAGCACCGGCGCGCTCTTGATCAACGTGAAGAGGCCGCCGAACGCGACGGCGCCGGCGCCGATGTACCGGAGGTAGCGGCTCCACACCGTGAAGTGCCCCATGTTCGGGATCAGCTCCTCGGTCTCGGGCGCGATCGGGTGGGGGACGTCAGCGCCGAAGAGGTAGATGAGCGGGATGATCACGAGCCAGCCAATGGCGCCACCGGCGAGCATGACCGCGGAGACGCGCGGGCCGATGATGAAGCCCACGCCGAGCAGCTCGGGGGTCACGTCGGCGCCGACCGACGTGCGGTAGCTGCCGACGTTGATCGGCACGTCGGGCTCCTCGGGCCAGAGGCCGAGGAACTTCTGCACGGCCTGGTAGATGCCGCCGACGACCATGCCGCCGAAGAGCATCCGGGCCTGGGAGCCGCCGGCCTGCGAGGCGACCTGCACCTCGGCGCAAGCCGTGCCCTCGGGATAGGTCAGGTTGCCGTGCTCGCGGACGATCAGGAAGCGGCGCAGCGGCACCATGAAGAGCACGCCGAGCAGGCCGCCGATCAACGCGAGGGGGAAGATCGGGAAGAAGCCCGGACTCTCGTTCCAGAGAAAGAGCACCGGGATCGTGAAAATGACCCCCGCCGCCAGCGACTCGCCGGCGGAGCCGATCGTCTGGACCATGTTCGTCTCGAGCAGCGTGCCCGTTCGGAACGCGCGGAATACGGCTACGCCGATGACCGCCGCCGGGATCGACGCCGACACGGTCAGCCCGACCTTCAGGCCCAGGTAGGCGTTCGCGGCGCCGAAGACGACGCCGACGATGATCCCGACCAGCACCGACTTGACCGTGAACTCCGGGATGTTCGCCGAGTCCGGGATCACCGACGGATAGGTCTCTCCTTCCGGGGTCGGCTCGTACGCGGCGGGGGGCAGCGTGTAGTCGAACTCTGGCGTCTCGGCGGCCATGGCTGGGTCGGGGGCAGGTGGGTCGTTCGCGGTGGCAAACGCTCGTAGCGCCCGCGCCCCGTGCGGTCAATCAGGTGCCGGCATCCGCGGATCCGAGCACGTCAGACCGACCGTCGTTCGACCGCACGCCTCGACCAGGCCGTCGCCGTCGATGTCTCCCCAGGTGATCCCACCGCCGTGCCGGACCGCCGCGAAGCCCGCTTCGTCGGCGAAGGCTCCGTCGTCGACCGGCAGGGGTCGCGCGAAGGTGGAACCGGTCGACAGGCCGCAGACCAACCCGGAGGGAGAGCGACCGCAGTAATCCGCGCGCCCGTCGCCGTCGACGTCCGGCAGGCGCAGCGACCCCCACCGGGACTCGTCATCCGCCCATCCCGCCCCATTGCCGAAACGGTCCCGATAGCCCCAGAACCGGCCCGGCGAGAACCCGTCGCCATGGGAGAGGGCGCAGAACGGACCGGCGCCACCACGGCCGCACACGTCGGCGAGCCCGTCGCCGTCGACGTCGCCGAGGGTCAACGTCGCCCCGTAGAAAGCCGGCGACCACCCGAGCGCGTCCGTGAATTCGTCGTCGAGCCACGGCATGGGTGCGCCGAAAGCCCCGCCTTCGTTGCGCGCGCATACGATGCCCCCCGCCGTTCTCCCGCAGACGTCGGCCAGCCCGTCGCCGTCGAGGTCGCCGAGGGAGAGCGACCCGTAGTGCGACGGAGACGCCCAGTCGTCTCCGCGGTCGGCCAGCCAGGTGTCCTCCCAGTTCGCGAGACCGCGAAACCCCCAGTCGATCGAGGGGGCGCACAGCATGCCCAGGCGCCCTCGGCCGCAGACGTCGGCGCGGCCCTCGCCGGTGAGATCTCCGAAGACGATCGTGCCGTCGCGGCTCTCCGGCGCCCAGCCCGCGCTGTCGGCGAACGACACCGTCCATATGGAGGTCGCGCCGAATCCAGACCCCGTCGAGCGTGCGCACAGCACACCGTCGGTTCCGCGCACACACGCATCGGCGAGCCCGTCTCCGGTCGCGTCGGTCAGCGCGAGGCTCCGGATCGACGTGTCGCCGACAGAAACGTCGGAGAACGCGGCGGCCCCGGGCGGCGCCCAGGTCCGACCGACGAGGAAGCTCCAGGTCTGGGCAGCGGCTGGCTGGGCGTCCTCGGCGACGCACGGAGCCAGGCGAAGCGGTCCGTCGGGTGGCGCGTCCAGGCATGCGCCGCGGATGCCGCGCACCTGGCCGTTGGTCATGACCGTCCATCGTTGCGCGTCGATGCCCTCGATGCACGGTCCGATGACGACTTCATCGCCCGGCTCGCCCGACGCGTGGAGGCAGCGCTCGCCGTCGGCCCGGAGCGTGCGTTCGGTCAATCGCCAGTCGTTCGCGTCCGGGCTCGTGCAGCTCACCAACGCCGCCGCTTCCCCCTCCTCCGCACCGACACACCGCCCGTCCCCTGCGCGGAGGCGGCCCCGAGCCGCGCTGCGGTCGACGATCGGGTATTGCCGGCGGGACCACTCCCAGAACGGCACGCCGCCGCGGTCGACGCACTCCGCCGCCTCGCCACTGATCTCGCAGTAGGCCACGACGGCGGCGAACTTCGCCTCGAGGTCCGGGCCGAGCACGTTCTGGTGTTCCCGATCCATGTTGTAGGTTCGATGCAGCCGGAGCCGTGGGGCCGGTTCGAGTCGGCGATGGGCCTCGAAAGCGAACCGTGCCGACTGCACGTGGTCGGAATGATCGGCGCCGTACACGTCGCTGGAGTCGAGCGTGTGGAGTGTGCCCGCGCCGACCGCGCGAACGTCGTGGCCGATGCGGGCGATGATGTCTTCGCCCGACCACGTGTCGGGGGTCTCATCGACACTGTCGATGGTCGCGCTCCAATCCGCCCACAGCGGCTCCAGCGCACCACTGCAGTCCGGCAAGCGGAGGAATGCGAGCGTGACCCGGTCGTCCGCGGACCAGGTGCAGAGCCGGACTCGACGTCCGGTCGGCCGTTCGTCGACGCAGGTGAAAGCGTCCGGGTCGATCTCGCCCGAGAGCATGAGCGAATAGGCGCCTTGAATGCCGCGTTCGCGGTCGATCGGACGGCGCGAAAGACAGGCGTCTCCTCCGGTCACGAAGAGCGTCCGGACGACATCGTCGGACCGGAGGGTGTAGAGCAGGTCCGGACTCATGAAGAGCAGATCGTCGTCCTGGTGGGCCGCGACGAAGAGGTGTCCGGTCGGCGCGGGAGGCGGCGTACCGGTGTCGGGTTCGTCGGCGTCGCCCGTGTCGGCGTCTCCCGCGTCGTGCGGGCCACCATCGGCTCCGCCTCCATCTCGGCCGCCGTCTGGTCCGCCTCCGTCCCGGTCGCTGTCGCGGCTGTCGCTGTCGCGTCCACCGCCGTCTGCGAGTGCGTCCGGGCCAGGGTCGTCGCCGTCGAAAGCGGCATCTCCGGGGTCCGTGTCGCTGCCCCCATCGGAAGTGTCCAAGGGCCGGTCGGTATCCGATCCCTCGGTGGAGCCGGCGTCCCCGGTCGTCGCGTCGTCGTCACCAGTGTCGCGGGTGTCCCGGTCGTCGCCGTCGGCCCGTCCGCCGTCGAGACCGACGTCCGTGGTCCCGTCGCTCCCGTCCGCGGAGGGCGACCCGTCGTACATCCCCGCTGGGGTGTCGGAGCACGCCGCTGCAAAGAGCAGGATCGCGGCGAGCACCGCGCGCTGGGGGAGTGCGCTGAGCAAGGGTCCCGGGCATGGGGGCATGCCCGAGGATAGGCGTCATCGTCATCGAAGGCGAGTTCGCCCGCGCGGGTCGAGCCCCCCCCCATTGATGCCGCCGCCCGCTATGCGCCCGCCTCGTCATGGCTCGACCGGTACGATGTGTGGTATCACCTTTGTCCAGGTGTCTGGACAAATACTGGCGGTTCCCCCCAGCCGCGTCGACGACGGGTCGCCCCCTGGCGTATCCGCGTCATCGACGGGGCGCAGTACTTCGGACCCACGAGAGCCGTGGAACGAGACGAACTCGAACGCCACATACTCCTGTCGGCCTTGATTCCGGTCGCCCGGATTGCAAGTCATCTCGGTATCCCCCTGCGGGAGATCAAGCAGCTGACCGAGCTCGCCTACTACCGCGAGGTGCGCCGACGCCGCGTGAAGATGAAGGACGTCTCGCGCTTGATGTCGGTGAGTATGAGCAAGGTGGGGCTTCTGTCGAAGCAACTCAAGGACCACTTCGCGGTCGCGGACCGCGACTACGAGTTGCCGCGCCGCGTTCTCTCGGTCCTGTGGGCGACCCCCCTGACCCTCGCGAGGCTCCAAGCTGCGCTGCCGGACGAAGAGCCCGACGACGTCGAAGCCGCCGTGAACGGGCTCCTGGCCGATCGGCGGATCGAGGTCGAGAAGGGGCGAACACCGCGGTACCGATTGACGGCGCCGGAGCACCGCATGGTCCGGGAACCGTGGATGGCCCGCGTCGACGGCCTCAACCACCTGATGCGCTCGATCGCCGGCGCGGTCGAGGCCCGGTTCTTCCGGGAGGACGAACGCGCGTTCGCACGCACCGTCAGCTTCCGCATGCGGCCCGAAGACGCGGATCGGCTTCGCGCTGTGTACGAGAAGCACGTCTTCCCGCTCGTGACGCGTCTCGACGAAGCAACGGATCGTGCCGCCGACTCGCTACAGATGAGTCTCGCCTTCCACTTCGCGCCGGACATCGATCCCACGCTGCCGACCGACTCGGAACCGAAGGAGCCGTCGTGATGCGCCGCGCAACCTATCTGTTCCTCGTCGCCGCCGCCCTTCAACGCCGCCGGCGGGTGGCGAGGAGGCCTGCGAGCAACGCGAGGAGGCCATAGGGAGGCGCTGGCCGGGGAGCGACTCCGCAGAACCAGGCGCCCCCGGTCACTTCGTAGCGGTGCTCTGTCGGCACCGTACGATCATCGTCGTCGCGTGAAGGCAGGTCGTCGCCGGGATAGAGCGGGCTCGTGCCGTTGACGACCTCGTCTCCGTCGCCGACACCGCCGTCGTCGGAGTCGAAGTCGTTCGGGTTGGTCTCTCCGGGATCGCGGGTCCCGTCGGCGTCGACGTCTTCGCCACCGTCACACTCGACCCCGACGGTGCCGGGCCCGTCGCAGAGTCCGTCGCCGTCGGTGTCGGGATCGAGGGGGTCGGTCGGGTTGTCGCCGCCGTGCTCGGTGCCGTCGTCGATGCCGTCGCCGTCGGTGTCGGGGTTGACGGGGTCGGTGCCGATCGTGGCCTCTTCGTCGTCGGTGAGCCCGTCGCCGTCGCGATCGCGGTCGTCGAGCAGGTCGTCGCTCGGATCGAGGGGATCGGTGCCCCGGCCGACCTCGGTTCCGTCGTCGACGGTGCCGTCGTCGGTGTCCGGATCGGCGGGATCGGTCTCGCCACGGTCGACCTCGCCGTCGTTGTCGACGTCTTCGCCGCCGTTGCAGACGCCGCCGACCGTCGCGGAGCCATCGCAGAGCCCGTCGCCATCGGTGTCGGGGTTCAGCGGGTCGGTGTCGCTGCGCGGCCGCAGCTCGGTGCCGTCGGTGAGCCCATCGTCGTCGGTGTCCGGATCGAGCGGGTCGGTCCCGGCCTCCACCTCGTCGAAATCGAGGGCGCCATCGTCGTCATCGTCGTCGTCGCAGGCGTCGCCGACCAGGTCACCGTCCGTATCGAGCTGGTCGGGGTCGAAGTCGAGTGGGCAGCCGTCGTCGACGTCCGGAATCCCGTCGTCGTCGTCGTCGTCGTCGCAGCGGTCGCCGAGCCCGTCGTCGTCGCGGTCGAGCTGACTGCGGTTGGGAATGTCGGGGCAGTTGTCGTCCTCGTCCGGGATCGTGTCGGCGTCGCGGTCGCCCTCGCAGGCGTCGCCGATGCCGTCTCCATTGGTGTCGCGCTGGTCGGAGTTCGGAACGAGCGGGCAGTTGTCGTCGAAGGTCGGGACCGTGTCGCCGTCGTCGTCCGGGTCGAGGTAGTTCGGCGTGCCGTCGTCATCGAGGTCGTCGTCCCGGGGGTCTCCGTTGGCGTTCAGGTCCTCTTCGGGCGTCGTGAACCCGTCGTCGTCGTCGTCGAGATCGCGGAAGTCGGGCTCCCCATCGCCGTCGGTGTCGTCGCCGAGGAGGTCGCCGTCCGGCGTCACGTCCTCATCTGGGTTGTCGAGCCCGTCGCCGTCTGCGTCGGGGTCGACCGTCGATGTGACCTCGTGACGCTGCGTCGGCGCCGGACCGGCACCATCGGCGTCGATCTCGGCGATGTCGACGATCGGCGCCAGGCGGTCGTAGGCGACCTCGACCCGGAAGGTCACGACGGCCTCTTCGCCGGCCTCGACGGTTCCCGGGTCTGCGCCGAACGAGTGCACCATCTCGGCGCGCGCGAAGGGCATCGCCCCCGCCAGGTCGGTGACTGCGGCGCCATTCAGCGTGGTCGATCCGCGCACGTAGGAGGTGCCGGCCGGGGTCGGGTTTGCGAAGGTCAGCCCTCTCGTGTTCGCATCGCCGGTGTTCCGGATTCGCGCGGTGTAGAGCAGCTGGTCGTGGGGCAGCACGGGATCGCCGGGCTCGACCCGCAGGGTGGTCTCGATGCGGGCGGCCTCGAGCACGACGAGCTGGCCGACTGTGGTGGCGCGAACGGGCGGTGTGCCGGGACAGGTGCGCCACTCGTATTCCCAGTCGCCCTGGAGCTCGAACCGCGCCGGCGCCGGCGCCGCGGGGAGCGAGCCGACCCGCAGGCGAAAACGAACCTGCTTGGCGGCTCCGATCCCGATGTCGCCGAGGCGCACGCCGGTGGTGAGATCAGGCCCGAACACGGGGAGGCCGTCGACATCGCCCGGCCTGCCGTCGATCTCGAAACTCCCCGAGACGTACGACATGCCGGCCGGGATCGGGTGATGGAAGATCACGGCGTCGGCGTCGGCGTCGCCCCGGTTCCGGATGTCGTAGTCGAGCGTGACGACCGTGCCGACGACGACCGTGTCCGGGTCGACGGCGGCGGTCTCCGCGACGTCGAACTCCGGCGCGTTCACGTCGATCTCGAACGCGAGCATCGTCACGACGAACGAATCACCACTGGTGGTCAATCGGAATCGCGCCGAGGTCTGTGCGTTCTCCAGCTCGCCCCCGAAGCTGCTCAACGGCACCGCTGTCAGATCCCACCCCTGGCGGCCGCCGGACACGTTGACGCCGCGGACAGCGTCGTGGTTTCGGTCGCCGAAGGTGCCGGTGGCATCGCGGTCACCGAAGATGTCGTTGACCTGTGAGCCGAAGAAGTTGTTCTCCGGGTTGTAGGGACCGGACAGGGCCACGAACCCGGCGCCGTCGGGATCGCCGATCTGCATTCGGTCGCCGGTGAAGTGGGCGTCACCTTCGAGGGCCGAGACCGCGAGCGTGCCGAAGACCTCGCCGGTCGGAGGAGTGCAGAAGCCTCGGGCGACGGTCTCGGTGGTCGAATCGACGTCGACCCAGTCTGCGCCAACGAAGATGCTGAGGTTACGGCCGGGAGCGTCGTCGTGCTGATAGGCGACCACGAGAGACCAGCCGGCCGCGTTCAGCTCGGCGACCGTCGCGTCCTGGACCGCCGGGACTCCGGCGACACCGTACGTGCCCGGTCCGGCGCGCCGGACCTGCGTCGTCACGTCTGCAGACCGCACGTAGTAGTTGGCGTCGAACCCCTCTCCAGCGGGCACGGACAAGGTCACGGCGCTGTCGGGATGGGGTGAGATGGACGACTCGCCCGTCGGCGTCCCGAAGGTGATCGCCCGGTCGATATGGGCGCTCACGTCTTCGCCGAGGAACGCGTAGCCTCCACCCCAGATCAGCTCGGCGTGGATCACGAACGCGTCGTCGGGGATCACGAGCTGGGCTTCCGACCGGTTCTCGCGCCAGTCGGCGGTGGTGCCGGCGGGAAAGGAGCCGTCGCGCATGCTCGACCCGGCCCGTATGAACGCTGCGATCGATCCGGCAGTTCCCGGGGCGTTGGTCCCGTTGCCCTGGCCGGACAGCCCGAGCGTGTTGCCGGTGATCTCCAGCGCGCCCTGGGTCGTGACCGCGAACCGCAGCGTGGGTTCGGCGGCGACGGGGGCGGCGACGAGCATCACGAGGGCGACGAGAGCGGCGGCGCGGAAGTGAACACTCATGGGCGGCATCGATCGCTGGTTTGGGGAAGCCCGATACGGTCCTTCACCGAGTCAGCTCGTTCGGCGCCATCGAACGATCCGTCTCGATGAAGGGCCGTATGACCTATCTCCGTTGTCCGCCAATGCAAGCGGTTTCTCCGAAAAATCTCCTGTTGAGAAGCGTCGTCGTGCGGCGGTTTCGGGACACTCCGCAGACTGTCGCCACGCGCATATGAGCCACGCGCCATGCGGATCTACGAGGCGCCACCAGATGGCGATCGAGCTCCGGATAGAGGCCGGATCGTCGCCGGAGATCACGCCGTGGCGTTTCTACTCCTCGGCAGGCGGCGGGGCGATACGGAGCGAGTAGAACGTCCGGTTCGTCGACCCTATGTAGAGTCGGTCTTCGGAGAGGAGGACCGTGGCGTGGATCGCGTCGCCGACGCCGAAGCTCCACTGCACCTCGCCCCCGTCGGGGCTGAGGGCGAAGACGGTGCCGAGGGTGGTGCCGACATAGATCGTGCCGTCGGGCCCCTCCACCGGCGAGGAGTTGGTCATGCCCTCGGTGCGCGCGTGCCAGTCGGTTCGCCCGGTGGCCGGATCGAGGCGGTGGATGTGGCGTGACGTGGAGGAGACGTAGAGGGCCGGCTCGTCGGTGACGAGGAGGCGCCCCCAGATCTGTCCTTCGACCTCGACGCTCCAACGCGGGCTGCCATCGGAGTCGACGGCGTAGACCCAACCGTCGTTCGAGCCGAAGAAGACCGTTCCGCCCGGGCCGAGCGCGGCGGCGGCCCACACTTCGTCGCCGGTGGCGGCAGACCAGACGATGCCTCCGTCTCGGAGCGCATAGAAGTTGTCGTCCTGGCAGCCGATGTAGACGGTCCCATCGTCGGCGACGGTCGGCGCGGCGAGGATCTGGTCGGGCAGCGCCACGGTCCAGCGGGTCGAGCCATCGCCGGCGTTGAGCGCGTGCACGACGCCGTTGAAGCCGGCCACGTAGACCGTGTCGTGGGCATAGACGAGGTCGCCACCGGGCGGCGAGCTGATGTCGGTCGTCCAGGGGTTTCCACCACCGGGATCGTACGCGTAGACCGTCCCTGCCGACGTTCCGACGTAGACTCTGCCATTGTCGGGATGGACGGCCGGCGCCATGTCGATCGCACCGTTCGTCGTGACCGACCACGCCTCGCTTCCGTCGAGTCGGAGGGCGACGACCTTGTTGTTCTTGTTCGCGAAGACGATGTTGCCGTCGGGCATGAAGGCCGCGGCTCCCCAGATCTCGCCGAGGGTCTCGTGCGTCCACTCCAAGCGCCGCAGCACGCGGATGTTCGCCGCTTCGGTCGTGCGTTGGCCGAGGAAGTCGACGGCGTCGATCTGCACGAACACCCCTGTGGGCAGAGACTCCTCGTCGATGAAGAGCGACGACCAATCGGCGGTGATCTCGTAGGGCGGCCCGGTGAGCTCGCCGACCATCAGCCCGTTGCCGCGGAACGTGACCAGCTCGATCGCGCTCGGGTCGTCGACCTCGACACTCACCTCGAGCGGACCGTCTTCGAAGAAGAGCGTGTCTCCTTCCTCGGGGGATCTCCCGAGGAAGACCGGTGCGCTGTTGTCGAAGTTCCAGGCGACCTCGATCGAGGCGTTGCCGCCGGTGCGATCGGCCGTGAAAGCGGAGACGGTGTGCACGCCGTCGCCCCACAGTGAGGTGTTGAGGGCGGTGGTGTAGGGCGGGATCAGGTCGGTGTCGACGCGGAAGGCGTCGACGTAGAATTCGACCCCCAGGATCTCGCCGGCGCCGGCGCCTCCGGTCACCTCGGCGGTCACGATCGCGATTCCCGACAACACGTCTTCCGCGGTCGGGGCGTCGGAGATCACGGTCAGGGCGATCTCGAGGGGCGGCACTTCGGGCGGAAGATCGGGCTCGTCGGCGTCGGGGGTGTCGTCGCCGATATCCGGCGAGGCGTCCGGCTCGTCTACGACGTCGGGATTCGGCTCGGCGATGTCGCGGATCGGTGTGTCGGGCCCGGCGTCGCCTGTGTCGGCCACCTCGGTGGCCGCCACGTCAGGCTCTTCCTGGTTGCCGTTCTCGCTGCCCACGCAAGCGACGAGTACCGAGCAGAGCGCGAGCACGCACAGGCGTATCGGTGCAGCGGAAGATCGGGTTGAGGCGCGGGCGTTTGTATGCATTACACGAAACAGAGCCTTCGGGGGACGAACCCCCGAAGGCTAACAGAAGGGAGCGCAGGAGTCGCCTCCCTGACGCGCGGCGGAGCCGGGTCAGGGAGGCGACGCGAGTTCGCTACTCGGCGCGGGCGAGGCGCGGGTTCGGCGCAACGCGCAGCTGCGCATCGCCGACGAGCAGGGAGACACCCTGGGTGTATCCGATGACCGGAACCGGGTTCCCGTTGACGACGAGGTCGCTCTCCTCGCCGACGGTGGGGATCGCGGTGACGCCGATCTCGGCGAGCGTGATCAGCTCGTCAGCGGCGCTCTCTCCGTCGCCGTTGGCGTCGCGCCACACGACGAGGCTGGCGAACGCCGCGTCGGCCGCGGAGACCATGCCGTCGCCGTTGTCGTCGAGATTGGCGAGCTGCTCGAATCCGTCGGCCCAGGACCCCTCGGTGTTCCCGAAGAGCTCGGCGCCGGAGGTGATGGCGCCGTCGTCGTTGCGGTCGAGTGCGAGGAATCCGTCGTCAGCGGCCGGCCATGCGACGGCCTGCGGGCGGTCGATGGCCCACAGGTCGAAGTCGACGCCACCGGCGAGGCCGGTCAGCTCGATTCCGTCACCATCGAGGTCGACGACCAGCGGATCGACGACCGCGCAGGAGATGACCTGGAACGCGGAGACGACGGCGAGGGCGCGCTCGTCATCGAGACCCTGGGTCACGCCGCGCTCGTAATCGATCTCGGCCTGGGCGAACTGAATCGCGGCCTCGCGGGTCGGCGGCTCGTAGTCGGCGCACAGGGGCTCCGCGGCGATCACCGAGGGCACGGCGCGGAACGCAGTCTGGACGGCCGGCTCGATGAACGCCTGGTTCGCGTTGCAGATCCGGATGGCCGGCATGTCGGGGTAGGTCGACGGGAAGCCGCGCTCGGCCAGCTCGGAATTGAACGTGTCGGCGAAGAGGAGTCGACCGATCGTGATGCCCTTGGCGTAGGAGCTCTCCGAGGGCGTGGGATCCGTGTTGCACAGGCCGCGGCTGACGAGGTCGAAGCGGACCTGGACGCGGCCCTCGTCGAGCGCGCTGATCGCGCCCTGCTCGTACCAGAACTGGGCCTCGTCGAAGTGAACCGAACCCGAGATGTCCTCCGGGAGCGGCTTGTCGTCCACCTCCTGAGTCAGCTCGGAGTACACCTCGACCATCGCGATGTCGGCCAGGTAGTCGCACGTGTGGGCGCTCGATTCGAAGCCGTTGTCGTAGTACTGCACGAAGGGGCAGGCTTCGACTTCGACGTCGAGACCGGCGGCGGGGTCGATCGGGGAGAGTTCGTATCCATTGGCGACGCCGAGGTCCTGGAGCTGGATGGCCACCTCGTCGAGGTAGAGCTCGCGGCCGAGATCCAAGCCGATGCCGATCGCGCTTCGCAGCACTTCGACACGCTCGACTTCGGCGAGAGACAGGTCACCCTCTTCGACCAGATCGGACAGCGGGGGATCTTCGGTACCGACTTCGATATCCTCGGGATCGTTGGGATCCTCGGTGTCCGTGGGATCCTCGGGATCGGTGATGTCTTCTGGCGGAGTCTCCGTGTCGACGACCGGATCGGTGATCTCGTCGTCGGGCGTCGCTTCGGGATCGGTATCGTCCTGTGCCGCGGTGTCGCCAGGTGTCGTCACCTCGACGCAGGCTGCGCCTTCGCACAGTTCCTCAGGCGGGGCCTCGGTCTCCGCGACACATGCGCTCATCACGAGCGCCGCGATCGCAGCCACAGAAAGGAGTAGGTTTCGACGAATTCGCATTGCGACTCTCCCGCCGACGTCACGCCGGCAACTGTTGTGGACTCTCGCTTCGGACCAGACCGTAGTGTCAATCCTGAGCGCCCAAACTAAGTCAGGACGCTTACAGTTGTACGACGTGTGCTGTCGATCTCACAACCACGATTATCTGAAGAAGACCTTAAAGTTACCTTTCCAATGTCTACGCGGGTCTCGGCCCCATCACCATGGTCGAGGGCCTCGATCGGCGCCGCCGCCGTTGGCAAGGGGCCGCCTTTGCGGTTGTCGTTCCCGGCCGGATGGGTAGACTCGGACCACAATCGACCCCCCCAAGCGTACACGATGAGCGACGACTCCGACGTTCCCGCCGGACGCCTCGAATCCAGTCCCAAGCTCGACGACGAGCTCGAACTCGATTTCGAGGAGTCCGGCGATTGGCGGGGCGCCCAGCCGAAGATCGAGGAGTCCGGCGGGCCCCGCGGCCAGACCCTGCAGCTGAAAGAAGGCGCGTACGACCCCGACGCCTTCCGCCACATCCACACCAACGCGATGTCCGCGATCATGGGGCGCGCGGCCGAAGTCGTCGGTCCCGGCCTTCCGGGTGCCAGCGAGTCCGCCGACGGGGGTATGGCCGAAACCGGGGATCTCGGGTTGTCGTCGCAAAGCGCCGAGCCCGGGTTCGACCGAGAGGAGATCGCGCCGCCGCTGCAGACCGAGCCGGCCGCAGCCAGACCCACTACCAGTCCACCGCAGCCACGGCTGCGCTCCACGTCGGAACCCGTCGTCATCCAGGCGCGCGGCACGGGCTCCCGGGTCTCCACGACCGCCAGTCAGTCTGACCCCGTTCCACCCTACCAGCGCGCGCGCGCCGCGTCGGCGCGGCGACGAACACTGTTCGGACTCGTGATCGTCGCGATCGTCGCGGCCGTCGCATGGGCGTTCGTCGCCGGCCCGTTCGCGCCGTAGCCCGACGCCAGGTACGCGAGCCGCTTCTGCCCGACGTTAGTCGCAGTCGGTCGACTGCCGGATGATCCGGAACACGACCCGTCGGTTCGCTGCGCGCCCCTCTTCGGTGGCGTTCGACTCCACCGGCTGGGTTTCGCCGTAGCCGTTGTATTGCAACCGGTCGCGATCGATGTCTTGATCGCGCAAGTAGTTGCGTACGGCCCGCGCGCGTCGCTCCGACAGACCTTCGTTGTGGTCGTCGTCGCCCTGATCGTCGGTGTGTCCCTCGACCTCGATGAGCTCGATATGGGTCGCCGTGGTCAGCACGCGCGCCACCTCGTCGAGGATTCGGTACGAGGACGTATCGATCTCGTGGCTGTCGAGGGCGAAACGGATGTGCTCGTCGATCCGGATCTCCTCGCAGGTCACGATCGGGCCCTCGGGGCATCCGTCGTCGTCGCGGTCGCCGTCGATGTCCTCGGCGTCATTCGGACACTCGTCGTCGATGTCGAGAATCCCGTCTTCGTCGTTGTCGGGGTCGGGGCATCCGTCGTCGTCTTCGAAGCCGTCGTCGTCTTCAGCGTCGTCTGGACAGTCGTCCCCGACGTCGAGAATCCCGTCGTCATCGTTGTCGATGTCGGGACACCCGTCGTCGTCCTCGAATCCGTCCTGATCCTCCGGGTCGAGTCGGCACCCGTCGTCCGTGTCGGGGATCCCGTCGCGGTCGTCGTCCGTGTCCGGGCATCCGTTGTTGTCTTCGAAGTCGTCGAAGTCCTCGGCTACGTTCGGGCATCCGTCGACATCGTCGGCGAAGCCGTCGCCGTCGGCATCGCCGATCTCCGGCTCCTCGTGCGCGCGCGGCGCATACGCGATTCCGAAGAAGAGGCGCCAGTCGGGGGTGCCGAAGCCGTTGATTATGCCGGTGCCGAACGCGCCCTGGATCATGACGTCAGACTCCGTGAAGTACCTCGCGCCGAGCATCCACTCCAAGGGCGACTCCTCGTTGTCACGGTCCGATGCGCCCACGACCGTCTCGCCGCGGAACTCCGGCACGATGTGGAACTGGTCGTCATCCCCGAGCGCGACGTCCGCGCCCAGGCCGTAGGTGAACGTGTCGTCGACCTCCAGGTTCTCGATGGTCGTCGCGGCGCGCGCCAGGTAACCGAGGTTGACGCCGACCCGACTGCCGCCGCCGAGTGCGTAGTCGAACGCGAGGCGCGGCTCCATGCGGAAGTCCTCGCCCTGGTAGTCTTCGGAGCCGGCCGTCGGCAGATAGGTGTCGAGGAGGAACGCCATGGCCGGGCCGGACTCCCCGGCATCCGGACCGAAGAGCAGCACCTTCGGGACGATGCGGATGTCTCCGAGCCCCGCACCGGCGTCCGAAACGTCCGCGCTCGGCAGGCCGGGCAGCTCGTCGCCGCTCTGCAGCAGGATGACCGGGATATCGAGCCCGATCTCCAACCGGTCGGCGATGCCGACACCACCGGTCAGGTGCATCGTGAGCTGGTTCGACACGATGGAGGCGATCCGCTCATCGTCCGCGCCGTGCATGACGAGGAGATCGTCGGCGTAGTTGAGGTGCAGTCCGACCTCGTACCCGCCGCCGTGCAGAACGCGGGCCTGGTGCAGTCCGAAGTAGTTCACCGACTGCGCGGGCGCCGGCTTGAGCCGTTGCACGTCGAAACCGGTTTGGGCGCTGGCGATGGCCGGCAACGCGAGCACTACGCTCATGACGAGAGCAGCGAGGCGGGCTCGATTCATGGTCGACTCCTCGTATCCAACGCGTGCCGCCACCGGCGGCAGCGCCGACGCCCTCTTCGGCGTCGGCACACCAAATCAGTCAGCACCGTCGTCGGCGCCGAAGAAGAAGAAACGCAACACCCAACAAGAGGCCAGGCGCGAGCGGGGAGCCGGGATCCGGCGCCACCGTACAGTTCGGACCGCCGCCCGTGATCCGGGCGACCACGTCATCGACGGGATCTTCGCAGGCGTCACCGACGCCGTCGTCGTCCGCATCTTCCTGGAGCGGGTTTTCGACGTCCGGGCAGTTGTCGAGGTCGTCCGCGACTCCGTCACCGTCTGCGTCGTCTACCTCGGGCTCGTCGCAGGCGTCACCGATGCCGTCGTCGTCCGCATCTTCCTGGAGCGGGTTTTCGACGTCCGGGCAGTTGTCG
>CAZFPM010000095.1:4325-19705 GCA_964520965.1 uncultured Myxococcales bacterium | reverse complement strand
GCCGAACCTCGACGACGTGCGCGACCGGGTGTTGTTGAACGACGACATCTTCGAGTTGCCGGACATCCCCGGCTCGATCGCGGTCGTCGGAACCGGGATCATCGCCCTCGAGCTCGGCCAGGCGCTGCAACGCCTCGGAAGTCGCGTCGCGTTCTTCAATCCGTTCGACGAGGTCGGGCCGACTCGCGACCCCGCGGTGTCCGCGTCGGGGCGCGCAGCATTGAGCGCGGAGCTCGACCTGCAGGTCGGGGTCTACGCGGAGTTCTCTCCCCGCGGCGAGGCCGGCGTCCGCGTGCGATGGGTCGACGCAGACGGTCAGTCGCGAGAGGAGGTGTTCGACCACGTTCTCGCCGCTGCCGGGCGTCGTCCGAACGTCGACTCCCTGAGTCTGGAGGCAGCCGATCTGCCGCTCGACAGGCACGGCATCCCGGTCTTCGATCCCCGCACGATGCAGGTCGGCGACCGGCCCGTGTTCATCGCTGGTGACGTGAACGCCGACCGTCCGCTCCTGCACGAGGCGTCCGACGAGGGGCATATCGCCGGGCTCAACGCTTCGACCTGGCCCGAGGTCCGGGCCCACGTCCGCCGCACTCCCCTCGGCGTGGCGTTCACCGACCCGCAGATCGCCGTCGTCGGGGCCGGCTACCGCGACCTGGAGCCCGGCACGTTCGTCGCCGGGGCGATCTCCTACGACGACCAGGGACGTTCCCGTGTGATGGGCGTGAACCGCGGTCTGGTGCACATCTACGTCGGTCGCGAAGACGGCCTGCTGCTGGGAGCGGAGATGGTCGGGCCGCGCGTCGAGCACACCGCTCACCTGCTGGCGTGGGCGATCCAGGCCCGCACGACGGTGCAGGAAGCGCTGCGCCGCCCCTTCTACCACCCCGTCGTCGAAGAGGGCATCCGCACCGCGCTGCGAGACGCGGCGGCGCAGCTCCGGCTGGAACGCCGCCCCTGCGCCAGCGGCCTCGACTGCGGCCCGGGGGTCTAGTGCTCCTGCTCCGAAATAGCGACCCACCCCACTTCGCCCAGAACTCCGCTGCCGTTGTCGCGCCTCGGGGCAGTGGGCCCACCACAGCCCGCTCGTTGCTCCGTGGCAGCGAGGCCCTGGGCTTCCTGGGGTGGGTCACCAATTCCGGGCAGGAGCACTAGCCTGGACGCTGACCGGCCCGGACGGCCTGGTGCGTGGTGTGCTCGTCAGCCGAGACCAAGGGGACTAGACTGAGCTCCCGCACGAGGAGGCATGCGATGCGACGGTTGGTCTGGTTGGCTGTGTGCGTTTCCTGGTTTGCCTGCTCCGGCACGGAGGAGGCCCCCGACACCGAGCAGGAGGTGTCCTGCGACGACGCTTGTGGCGCGCACCGCCTGTGCGAGGTGGTCGGCGGCAGTGTCGAGTGCTCCGCGGATTGCGAGCCGGGCTGGTCGTTCGACCCGTCCGCAGGCACGTGCGTCGAGGGGACACCCTGCGAGTTCGACACCGACTGCCCGGCCGCCGCCGCCTGCCAGGCGTCGTCGTGCGAGGCCGGAGCCTGCGTATCGGGGGCCGTCGAGTGCCCCGCTGCCTCCGATGCCTGCCACGAGGCCACCTGCGATCCGGACTCGGGATGCGTCGAGGCGCCGATCGTCTGCGAAGCGTTGGATGCCTGCCACGATGTGACGTGCGACCCCGCGCTCGGGTGTGTCGACACGGAGCTGCCCTGTGAGCCGTCCGACGCGTGCCATGCGGCGGCGTGTGATCCCGCGGCTGGCTGCGTCCGGACCGAGATCGTGTGCGAGGCGTCTGACGCCTGTCACGAAGCGACGTGCGACCCGGACACCGGCTGTATCGAGGCGCCGATCGCGTGCGAAGCGTCGGACCACTGCCACGAAGCGACGTGCGACCGGGATACCGGCTGCGTCGAGGCGCCGGTCGAGTGCGTTGCTTCCGACGCGTGCCACACGGCGGTCTGCGACCCGACGGCCGGTTGCGTCGAGAGCCCGATCAGCTGCGAACCGGAAGACGCGTGCACCATCTCGGTGTGCAATCCGGCCGTTGGCTGCGAAGACGTCCCGCGCACGTGTGAGGCGTCCGACGCGTGCCACGACGCGACCTGCGACCCGATCGTCGGCTGCGTCGAGACCCTGGTCGAGTGTCCGGTGTTCGATGCCTGCCACGAAGCGGCGTGCGATCCGGAGACGGGCTGTGGCGAGCACCCACGCCTCTGCCCGACCGACGCCAATGCGTGCACGGACGCGTCCTGTGACCCCGAGCTCGGGTGTGGGCACACGCCGGTCGTCGGGCGTCCGTGTGACGACGAGCGGCTGTGTACCGAGCGCGACGCGTGCGATGCGACCGGAGTCTGCGTCGGCGAGCCGTACGTCTGCGCCGACGACAACCCCTGCACCGCTGACGAGTGCAACGGAGACGGCACCTGCGCGTTCGGGGCGCTCGACGCGGTAGCGTGCACCGACGACGAGGTCTGCACGCACTCTGATGCGTGCGTCGCCGGTGAGTGTGTCGGCGTGGCGGTGGTGTGCGAAGACGAGAACCCTTGCACGGACGACACGTGCGTCGCCGGAGAGTGTCCGCACGCCCCGCTGACCGGCACGACGTGCAGCGACGGCGATCTGTGCACCCGGGACGACGTCTGCGACGCGGCGGGCGCGTGCGTGGGCGACATCGTGGCGTGTGCGGCTGCGGAGCCCTGCCCGACGACCGTGATCTTCGTCGGGAACCTCAGCGACGGTCGCGGCAGCGTGGGGTACACCGTTCTGCTTCCGACACCGGCGCCGTCTCCTCACGCCGCGCATCCGTTCGTGCCGCCGGACCAGGGGATCTACGGGCGCCTGACGAGCCGTGACACCTTCGATGCGTCTGACGGCAGCGAGCACCCGTTCGGCACGTTCGGCACGCCGTCGGTGACCGTGGCGACCGCGCCACACGGCCTCGAACCGTGGGGGGTCGACGGAGACATCCACATGAGCTTCAGCGGGCTCGTACTCGACGCGGGCGCGCCCGCGGATTTCTACGTCGACCCGGTCGTGCCGACCCTGATCCATCGGATCTACCGGCACGGCACGATGGTGTTCTACGAAGACGTGCCGGGGACCGGGCTGGTGCAGATCGCCGAGTTCGAGGACTTCGTCGGCCATCTGGTGGTCGACTACTCGGTCGGCGCGGTCACCGGCACTGCGACCGGACGGCTGGCGCCCGGGTCGATCGCGTTGCCGTCCACCTACTCGTTCACTTCGCCCGAGGTCGTCAGCTGCGCCGGGACGATCGGCGGGGAGTGCTACGGCCACTACGACAGCGTCGGAGAGATCGTCATCGACCCGTGCACCGAGCCCGATCTCTGCACGGAGTTCAGCTGCGACGGTGGGTCGGGCGAGTGCCTGGTCTCGGCGACGGTGTGCGATGACCTCGACCCCGAGACGATCGACGTCTGCCTGCCCGATGAGGGCTGCACGGTCGAGGAGCCGCTCCCGTAGTGCAGTCGGCGGTGTCCCGTCGCGCTCGGGCGTGGCGTATCGGCGCCGGCTGCCTCCCCATCGCGTCGTCCGGATGTCCGCCGACTCGATCCGGCCCGCGCACCTGATGTATGAGCTGGAGATGTCGTGCTTCCCCCGTTCCGGCTCGGAGCCCCTGGTATGCGGATCCCCGTCGCTCTGCTCGTCGTCTTCCATCTGCTCGCCTGCGATGGGGGCACCAACGGAACGGAAGGGCCGGATCTCGGTGCCGACGCGACGGCGGATGGACCCGGCGCACCGGAAGATGCGGCTCCTGGCGATGCGGCTGATGCGGTCGAGGGGGACGCCGACACCGGCGATACGGCGTCATCGGACGCCCCTCCCGGCAGCACGCAGTTCGTCCTCGACGACGAGGGCGCGGTCCTGATCCTGCGCGGCATGAACGTCGACAACCACGCCAAGGGCGACCCGGAACGGTCACCTGCCATCGACCGCGAGGGCATCGCGCGGCTCGGACGCTGGGGGTTCAACGTGGTCCGCCACCTGATCTTCTGGGACGCCCTGGAGCCGGAGCCCGGGCGCATCGATACCGCGTATCTCGATCGGATCGAGGAGCGGGTCGGCTGGTACCACGACGCCGGGATCCACGTGGTGCTCGACATGCACCAGGACGTCTACTCCCGACGATTCTGTTGCGACGGCGCGCCGGAGTGGGCGATCCGCGACGACGGGCTCCCGTTCGACATGCAGCCGCTCTGGTCGGCGAACTACCTGCAGCCCGCCGTGATGCGGGCCTTCGACAACTTCTGGGACGTCGACGGGCCCCACGGCGACCTGCAGGACCACTACGAGGCGGTGTGGGTCGCGGTCGCCGAGCGTTTCCGCGACCACCCTGCGGTGGTAGGCTACGACTTGATCAACGAGCCGTTCCCAGGCTCCGCGTTCGACCTCGCTGAGGCGTTGACCCGGTCGACCCCGGCCGACGGCGGTGCGTCCCGGACCTTCGACGAGGAGGTGTTCGGGCCTTTCTATCAACGCCTGATCGACGCGATTCGGACCGTGGATCGCGATGGTTGGATCTTCGTCGAGCCACGCTTCGGCGCCATCGGCAACGGGTCGCCATGTTTCATCCCGCAGCTCGACGACCCCCGCCCGAACGGTCCCCGCATCGTCTACGCCCCGCACCTCTACTCGACAGTGGCGGAGGCACGGGAGGCCTACTCGGACGACGACGGTACCGTGACGGCGTGGGAGCTGGAGCGCGTCATCGACCAGGAGCGGATGCAGGCGCCGATCTGGCTCGGCGAGTTCGGCACGGCCTGGGGTTGGTCGGGCACTCCCGAATTCATCGAGGCCCTCGTCGACATGGCCGACCGCATGGGGATGGGCTGGGCGTACTGGAGCTGGGACCCGGGTGGGCCGTCCAGCTGGTCGCTGTGGGACGGCGCCACCGGTGAGGACAATCCCATGGCACGCGCGGTCGCGCGCCCGTACCCGCGCCGCATCCTCGGTGCGGAGCCGTCGTGGTCATTCGACCAGGCGACCGCTCGATTGGTGATCGACCTCGAGGGTGAGGCCGCTGGCCCGGTCGAGGTCGAGATCTTCGTCGCCGCCGCGAGCTGGTATCCGGATGGCTGGGCGCTGACGAGCGACCCGCCGCTCGCCGCCGACGCGACGATTTGGGATGCCGACCGGGAGATCCTCCAGGTGCGCGCGGACGCCGCCGAAACCCTGCGACTGGTCGTGGCGCCGGACGATTGAGCGGTAGATTCGCCGGTTGGCGCCCCCAAGACGTCACACCGAGAGGGTGGCTCGTCGACAGGTCGGCACGAGCACGGTCGCTCAGTGGTGTCGCTCCAACCCGGGGCCGTCGGGTGTTCGCCCGAGCGCGACGATCGCTCGCTGGACGTGCGCCGGCAGCACACTGCCGAGATACTCCAGTGCCGTGCCGCGCAACGTCCGGTCGTCGGCGTAGAGGCCGCGATGGGCGATTCGGAGCGGTTCGTCCGGAAGGACGGTCGACAGCAGGATGAACACATGCTGCATCGTCCGGCGTGCCGGCGCCGGCGCACGTTCCTCGTGGAATGGTGCGACCGCGTCGTCGGGAAGCTCGTCGATCAGTTGCCGCTGCTCGGCTTCCGCGGGAGCGACGTCGCAATCGCGGGCGACGGCGTCGAAGATACGATCGCGATCGATCCGCACGGTGCCGTCTCCGCGTCCGACGATTCTGCGCAGGGCGTGGCCGCACTGGAAGCGGACCTCGAATTCCGGATCCGCGAGCCCGGAGACGAGCCCGCCGACGGCGCGGTCGGAGCCGGTCGCGCTCAGTACGCGCGGGACCCGGCGGCGGATCGTGAAGTCCTCGTCGGGGTTGAGTAGCGCGTCACAGAGCTGCCCGGTGATGTCGTCGGCGACCGTTCTGAGGGCCCGCATGGCTTCGACGGCGACGTGGTCCCAGGCGAGGAGTGCGATCACGTGCGGCGCCAGTTCGAGGGGCAGGGGGTCGAGGTCACGCAGTGTCTGGTTCGCCCGCGCCGGGTCGCCGGAGCGCAGGGCGACGAGGGCGGCGATCACGGGGTCGCTCGTGGGGTTGGCGAGTCCCGTCGGGTGGGTCGCGTGCAGGGGCTCCAGAACGGCCGGCGGCCCGGCGGAGTCGTCGCGGACGAGCGCGTGTGCGTCGGTGCGCGTGAGCAGATCATCGTCGGTTGCGTCCCGCGTCCCGCGGATGACCTGCGCGAGATCGAGATCGCCGAGTGTGAGCAGGACGCTGGACTTGTTCTCCTCGCCGCCCATCTCGGCCAGCTCGAGGTCGACCGCACGGGTCACGAGGCTGGCCTCGAGGGTCGAGACGTAGCCCTTTCGGAGTCGAACGGCGATGCCGAGTGCGACCAGCGCGAGCCCGGCTGACCCTGCGAGCAGGGCCCCGCGAGCGGTCTCCGGCAAGACGACCAGGAGGGCGACGACCGCGAGGCCCCCGAGCACGTCGCCGAGCCGGTCGACGGCGACATCGATCAGCGTCTTTGCGCCACGCTTGTTCGCCGTCGGCACCGGAACGTAGAGCAGCTCGTACCCGGAGCGGTGCAGCGAGCTCCGCAGTACGGCCTCGGTCCCTCGCGCGATCGCGACGGCGACGAGGCCCGGGACGGCGAGGGCGTACGCGCTGACGACCGCGACCGACAGCGGCATCGCCGAGAGCGCCGGGAGGAGGCCGAAGCGCTCCAACACGCGTCGGCCGAGTGCGGCCTGGAGCGCGAAGGCCAGCAAGCCAGCGCCGGTGTAGAAGGCCGCGAAGAAGCGCAGGAGACGCTCGCCGTCGCCGTAGTACGCGGCGGCCTCGGCCTTGAACACGAAGTCGAGGAGCGACTCCGACATCGTGGCGAGCAACACGAGCCCGGCGACCGCGCGGAGATACGGGTCCGAGACGAGCAGGCGCGCCCCGCGCCGCACGGTGCCGCGGCCGGGGGCCTCGGCGCGCGCGTCGACGTGGACCGTCGCTCCCGGGGCTCGACGCCGAAGTGCGAGCACCAGGGCGAAGCAGACGAGGTGGAGCGCGGACAGCCCGAGCAGCAGGCTCGAGGCGCCGACCGAGGGTCCCGCCAGCATCGCCAACGCGCCGCCAACGAGTCCACCGAGGGTCCCGCCGACCGCGATCCGACCGATGGTCCGGCGCGCCGTTCGCGGGTCGAACCGTTCGTTGACCAGCGACCAGAACCCGCTGATCAACACCGAACCGATCGCGCCGATGTGGAGGTAGAGGCTGACGGCGGTCGCGCCCATCGACACGCGCGATATGCCCCACTCGGCCAAGAGGAGCGCGGCGGAGGCGACGAATGCGATCGGAACGACGCGGGCAGGACCGTAGCGGGCGAGGGCGCGGATCATCGCGATCACGGCCCCGATGGACACGATCGCGGTCGCGATCACCATCACCGGGAGACGTTCGATCGGGAAGAGCGACAGGAAGAGCGCATCGCGGACCGCCTTGCCGGCGACCTGGTTCGCGATCATCGCGGCCGCACAGATCGCTCCTGCGGTCGCCGCGGCGCCGTCGTGTCTCTCGGGCATGGGTCCTCGCTCAGAGGCGTTGTCTCTGCATACCGGCGCCACGCTCCTGTGACAAATCCGTGCCGCTGGCGCCCCGCGGCCAGGGAATGCGGCAGTGGAGTCGAAAACCCGCTACGGTGGTGTCGTGACCCTCGAGCAGGAAATCCGCCGCCGCGTCTTCAAGGACCCGGTGAGCGCGTGGACGCATTTCGTCGGCTTCTGGTTCGCCGTGGTAGGCGCGTCGGTGCTCGTCGCGCTCGCTTGGGGCAACGGCCCGAAGGTCGTCGCGATGGGAATCTACGGCGGCACGCTCGCCGCGCTCTTCCTGGCGTCGAGCCTGTACCACTTCTTCGACATCGGCGAACGTGGCAATCGCTGGTTGCGCCGGCTCGACCACGCCGCGATCTTCCTCTTGATCGCCGGGAGCTACGTGCCTCCGCTCACGCACTTCCTGGACGGAGCGTGGCGGGTATCCATGCTCTCCATCGTCGGGGGCCTGGCGCTGGTCGGCGTGGTCTTCAAGTTCATCTGGGTCGAGTGCCCGGACAAGCTGAGCACGGCGATCTACCTGGGCTTGGGCTACGTGGTGCTCGTTCCCGGCTACAAGATCCTGCCTCAGCTGACCGGCGCCGCGCTGACCTGGTTGATCGCCGGGGGGCTGGCGTACACGGCGGGCGCCGTGGTGTACGTCAAGGAGTGGCCCGATCCCTGGCCGGAGAGGTTCGGACACCACGAGATCTGGCACCTTTTCGTCCTCGCCGGTGCCGGTGCCCACTTCCTCTTCATGGTCACGATGCTCGACGACCCGATCCCCCTCTGAGGTCGGTCGGGCTCTAGCGTGCGGCCGCGATCTCCTCGGCGACCCGATGGCGATCGACCTTCCCGGTCGTGCCGAGCGGCAGCCGGTCGATGGCGTGCCAGGCGCGGGGAACCGCGAATGGGGCGAGCCTGCCGCGGGCGTGTGTCGCCAGCACCGACCAGTCGACCGGGCGTCCGCGCCACACGACGACGGCGGCGACGCGCTGCCCCCACCGCTCGTCCACCTCTCCGACGACACAGCATTCGGCGACCGCCTCGTGCTCGGCGAGCACGGCCTCGACGGTCGCCGGGTGCACGTTCTCGCCGCCGGTCAGGATCACGTCGTCGACCCGCCCCGAGACCCGGACGTCGCCGGGCGGCGTGAGGAAACCGGCGTCGTTCGTGGGCAAGTAACCATCGTCGCCGAGCGGATGCGCCTCTGCCGGGAACCAGGTGCGGGAAACCGCACGCCCTCGCACGTGCAACCGGCCGTCGCGGGTGGTGACCTCGAACCCGGCGAGGGGCCGCCCGCAGGTTTGGAGATCGTGTTCGGCGAGTGACAGGGCGCGGGTCGGATCCTGGGTGCAGACCTGTGATCCCGCTTCCGTGAGTCCCCAGGTCAGCAATAGCGGGAGGCCGCGCCGCCGAGCTTCGGCCACGAGCGTTGGTGGGGTCGCAGCGCCGCCGACCAGCACTGCCCGGAGATGGGCGGGCGGCGACCAGTCCGGACACTCGTCCAGGATCCGTCGGAGCATCGTCGGGACGAAAGACGCGAGGCTCGCCCGGCGTCGGTCGATGGCGTCGATGATGCCATCGGGCTCGAAGTCCGGAACGCAGACGATCCCGGCGCCGACCTCGCGACAGCGCGCGAGGATCGACAGGCCGCCCACATGAGCGGTCGGCAGGCAGAGCAGCCATCGGTCTCCGGGGCGCCAGCCCAGGTTCGCGGCGCTCGCCGACGCACTCGCCGCCATGCCCGAGCGGGAGAGCACCACGCCTCTCGGGGCGCCGGTCGAACCCGATGTGAACACGACGGCGGCGGCGTCGGCGTCTCGCACCGGGTGGGCGGGGCCGTCGACGGGCCGACCGGCGTCGACGTCCCACGCCGGGCCGGCCAGCGAGGTCACGGCGGTCCGGCGGCGTGTGGCCCACCGCGGGTGCCGCAGGAAGGCGATCCGGCCGGGCTCGAGCGCGGCGAAGACCCGGATTGCCGACTCGGGAGACGCGTCGCCGTCGACGATCCACCGGTCCGACCGGCTGTCCTCTTCATCGTGGGTGAGGCTTGCCGCCCGGTCGGCGACCTCGGCCCACGTCCATTGGCGGCTCCGGTCGATCAGCGCGACCTCGTCCGCGTATCCCTCGGTCGTGTCCGCCAGAGAAGCCAGGCTCATCGCGGTGGCTCCGGTAGCGGCACTCCGAGTCCGGGCCGCCCGGCCGAACCGGCGGTCGCCGCGCCGATCTGCGGCGGTGTCTCCCCCCAGGGGGAGAGCCCCTCGTGGGCCGCGAGCCCGCAGGCGAGAGGCGCCGGATCGAGCACCGACGCCAACTCGGCGCACGCGGCCATGGCGATCGGTCCGTCGAAGACGTGGGTCAAGACGACCGGGATGCCCCGCCGCGCGGCGAGGCGTGCGATGCGGCGCGCAGGAAACAAGCCGCCCACCAGCGCCGGTTTCACCACGATGGCTGCGAGCGGGAGGGCCAGCCCGCCGCCTTCGTCGGGCGGCGGTACCGTCGTCGCTCCCCGCACGTAATCCGACGTGGCCCCGCGGACGAGCGACAAGACCTCGGCCAGACCGTCGCCCTTCCAGACCGTCTCGTCGGCCGCGATCGCGACCGGGAGCACGCCGAACGGGAGCGCGGCGAACTCATCGGGTGCGACCGGTTGCTCGCAGAACGACGGCATCACCGAGGCCAGAGAGGTCAGTTCGTCGACGACCGTCGAGAGGGTCCACGCGCCGTTGGCGTCGAATCTGAGGTCGAGCTCGGCACCGAATGCTCCGCGCAACCGCGTCGCGAGCGCGAGGGTCGACCCGTCTGCTCCCACTTTGAGCTTGAGGGTGCGGATACCGCTCTCCCAGGCAGCTTCGGCAGCGCGCCACGCGTCATCGACGGTCATCTCGCGCGGAACGACGGCGTTGATCGGCACGGGCCTCGGTGCGGCCGAGGTGGCCAGGAGTTCGGCTACCGGGCGTCCGAGGCATCGGCCTGCGAGGTCGAGGGCGGCGGTTTCCAGCGCGAAGGCCGCGCCGGGGCTGTTGCGCCGGACCCGGGCCAGTGCGGCGTCGATACGGGAGGGATCCGCGTCGGCGACGGCGGCGCGGAAGCGTGGCGAGGCGAGCGCCCGGTCGATCTCGGCTCGGAGGCCGTTCGGGTCGTCCGGCGAGTAGCCGGGCAGCAGCGTGATCTCGCCGGCCCCACGTTCACCGCCGATCGAGAGGGATACGAGCGCGCCAGTGCGCTCGTGCCCGGCGATCGGAGCCGACCACTCGGTGACCTCGGCGTCGAGGGTGCTCATCCCGTGGCTCCGGCCGCGATCCCGGCCGCGAGCAGGACGCTGTAGACCAGGAGCAGGCCCGCGGTCTTCCCGAGCAACGGGTTCATGCCCGGTCCGGGCGGGGTCTTCAGGAAGGCGCGAGTGAGCCCGACGCCGATCGGGAGCGCCAGCAGCGGGGCGTAGACCGCGATGCCGAAGCCGGTCGCGTGCAGCACAAACGGGACGAGGCCAGCCACGACGAGCAGACCGACGAACTCCGCACGGCCGAACGCGACCCCGAAGCGCACGACGAGCGTTCGCTTTCCGGCGCGCGTGTCCGTCGAGGCGTCCCGGGTGTTGTTGACCACGAGGATGGCCGTGCAGACCGCTCCGACTCCGATGGACGCGAGCCACGCCGAGGTGGGCACTGCCGTCATCTGCACCCAGGCCGTGCCGCAGACCGCCACGAAGCCGAAGAACGCCATGACGAACACATCGCCGAGCCCGTGGTAGCCGAGGGGGTAGGGACCGCCCGTATAGGCGACGCCGGCCGCGATCGAGGCGATGCCGATGGCGACGATGGGCCAGCCGCCGACGGCGACCAGATAGGCGCCGACGACCGTGGCGGCCGCGAACGCGCCGATCATCCCGCCGCGCATCTGGCGTGGGCTCAGGAGTCCGGCCTGGACGGCGCGCGTCGGGCCGAGCCGTTGCTCGTCGTCGGCGCCTTTTTCGAAGTCGAAGACGTCGTTGGCGAAGTTGGTGCCGATCTGGATCAGGGACGCACCGACCAGCGCAGCGAGAGCGGGCCCCGCGGCGAAGCCGCCTGCGGCGTACGCACACGCTGCGCCGACGATCACGGGTGACCACGCCGCGCTAAGCGTCTTCGGTCGCATCGCCAGGACCCACGCGCCGACCGATCCCGGCGCAGGGAGCGACGGTGCCGGGTCGGCGCCCGGCGCGACGTCTCGGGCCACGGAGCTCATACCAAGGCTCATCGATTCCCTCGGGTTCCGGCTTGCCCGTGCCGCCGCTGGCGACGTTGCTCACTCGCCACATGCCACCAGCATGCAGCTCGCTCGCGCCTGGCCACCGGTGACACGTTCGGCGCCGTCGATCCGAGAGAATCGTTGAGCCTTGGTATCACTCGATCTCGACGTGGTCGGCCGCACCGCCGCGGGCGGCGCCCTCGTGCGCGGCGGGGAGTGCCCGGGTGTGGTCGGCGCCGGTCGCGTCGCGGCCGATCCGTGCCTCGACGACGGCGACCCCGCCATGCTCGTAGGCGGCGCGAAGGGCGTCATGGAGCTCGGCGACGGTGTCGGCTGCCGTGCTGCGGACACCACATGCGCGAGCGAGGTCGGTCGCGCTACAGCCGTGGGGCATCACCCAGAGGCGTTCGAAGTCCTCGTCGACGGCGGGGCTGGCGGCGATGGGGAGGCGTTCGAAGATTCGGCCGCCGTCGTTGTTGGCGACCAGGATCACCAGCGGACCCCGAGCGTGTCGGGTTGCCAACAGCCCGTGCAGGTCGTGGAGGAAGGATACGTCGCCGAGGTAGAGCGTCGTCGGTGCGAGGGTCGCGCTGGCCACGC
Source organism: uncultured Myxococcales bacterium (assembly GCA_964520965.1). Taxonomy (GTDB): domain Bacteria; phylum Myxococcota_A; class Bradymonadia; order REDH01; family REDH01; genus CAZFPM01. Next base: position 7,354 of record CAZFPM010000095.1, on the reverse strand, counting down.
CGGCGGCTGCCGAGATCAGGCCGTCGATTCCCGACGCCCCGCGCTGGGAAAGCACGCCGACGCCAGACGGAAGGGCAGGGCAGAACCAGTCGAGGTCGCGCACCGCCAGGCTGTTGCCGACCACGAGCGGTCCGCCGTCTGGCAGCTCGGCGACCAGGGTTCGGGCGACCGTCGCCTCGGTGAGCGCGTCGCCTCGATCGAGCAACGCACCCAACACCGCCGACCACGCGCCCGCCGCGGCGTCCTCGAGCGCGGCGCCGTAGTCGGCGTCGGGCGCGAAGTCTTCGAGCGCCGTGCTCAGCCGGTGGCAGACGTCGGCCAGGTCCCCACGGACGACCTGCCCCACGGTCGCGGTCGGGTCGTGGTAGCCCGCCGGATCGAGGAGCACGTGGTGCACGCCGTCGGACTCACGCATCAGTGCCGCGAAGTTCGTCGACACCGGCGCGCGACCGATCTGGATCACCGCGTCGGGTCGCAGCCGGGCGCGCAACTCGGGCGTGCCGAAGACGAGGTCGAAGCAGTCGCAGCGCCGGAATCCTCTTCCGGACCGGGTCACCCGGACATCGTCTCGAAGTTGGCTCGTCGTCTCGGCGAGCAAGGTGAATCCGGTCGCTGCGGCCAGCTCGCGGATGTCGTCGGCGACCCGGCCGACGGAAAGCGGCGCGGGGCCGACGACCAGCAGGCCGCGTCGGGACTCCCGGACGAGCGCCTCGAGCTCGCCGAGCGCGGCCTCCGCAGCGACGACGCGCCCGGGGTGTTCGAACGGGGTCGGTGGTGGTTCTCCGAGCGAGGGGACCGGTGCGGACCGTTCGGGCTCGAGCGGCTTCCTGAAAGGAGCGTTGAGATGCACCGGGCCCGGCACGGGTCCGCGGCTCAGCGCGACCGACCGCAAGACCCGCGAGGTGAGGGCGCGGGTCGCGGTCGCAGACGACTCGGCGACACCCAGGTTGATGCTGCGGCGCGCGAAGCGGCCGAAGATGCCGTCCTGCCTGATGGTCTGGTTGGTGCCGCGGTCGTGCAGTTCCGGTGGTCGGTCCGCGGTGATCGCGACGAGGGGAACCCCGGCCTCGGACGCCTCGACAATCGCCGGCAGGTAGTGCGCGGCGGCGGACCCGGACGTGCACACGAGCAGGCTTGGCTGCTCTGTCCATCGCGCCTGTCCGAGGGCGAAGAACGCTGCGCTTCGCTCATCGACGATCGGCGTCAATCGCAACCCCGAGCGCCGCCGAAGTGCGAGCACGAGCGGCGTCGAGCGCGAACCGGGACTCACGACGACATCGGTGATGCCCGCAGCCTCTACGGCTGCCGCGATCGCGTCGGCCCAGGCGGCCTGCACGTCGGCGAACGTCATCGCGCGTCCAGCGCGTCCAGCAGTGCGTGGAGTTTGACGTCGGTCTCGGCCAGCTCGGCCTCTGGGTCCGACCCGCGCACGATGCCGGCACCAGCGAACAGGGACACGCGCCGATCGGTCACGAGGCCCGACCGGATACCGACGGCGAAAGCCCCGTCGCCGTCGCGGTCGAACCAGCCGATGGGCCCGGCGTACCAGCCTCGGTCGAGGTCTTCGTGGTAGCGCAGCCAGGCGCGGGCCGCCGAGACGGGAGCGCCGCCGACGGCCGGCGTCGGATGCAGGGCGGCGACGAGCCGGAGCACATGGGACGTACCGTTGAGGCGGCCCGAGGCCCCGGTGGCCAGGTGCACGACCCGCTGAAGGCGTCGGAGCGTCGGTTCGTCGTCTACCCGGAAGTCGACCAGTCGAGGGCCGAGGGTCGCCGTCAGGTGGTCGACGACCAGCCCGTGTTCCACGCGGTCCTTCGCGCTGTCGAGCAGGGCGGCATCGTTTCGGCTGGCCTCGATGGTGCCCGCGAGGGCTTCGCTCCGCGCTTCGGTGCCGCGCACTTCGACCAGCAGCTCCGGAGAGGCTCCGACGAAGCTGGCGAACCCTCCGTCGGGTGTGCGCCGACGCACCGCGAACACGTAACAGCTGGGGTACCGGCGGCGGAGGCGCCGGACGAGGAGTCCGAGGGGAACGGGCGTCGCCATCAGCAGGTCGAGGCGCCGCGCGACGACGACCTTCTCGGCGATTCCGGCGTCGATGTCGCGCAGCACCCGGGCGACCGCGTCTCGGTAGTCGACCCGCGACGTGCCGGAGCGCTCGACGACCGGGGCGATCTCGTCGACGGCAGGGAGCGCCGCCGCAGCGGCGCGGACCCGGGCCAGGCGGGTGCGCAATCGCGGGGAGTCGCCGTCGAAAGATACGATGCCGAGTCGGACCCCGTTCGGCCCGCGGTCGAGGCGAACCTCGGGCAGGATGGCGACGGCGTCGGGAAACGCACGCCAATCCGAGAACCCGTCCGCGCGGCGCTCGGTGTCGAAGGCGAATCCCGCGAACATGCGCGGTGCCTCCGCCGATCTGCCGTCCACAGCGACGGCGGCGAGCTGAGGCAGGACAGCCGCTGCGCCCCCGGTGATGCGGTCGAAGCGGTCGTCGCCCCAGGCGACGATCTCGTGCGCGGTGCCCACCCCGACGGTCTCGCGTCCGGCGGGATCGCGCCAATACACAAGGGTGTCGTCGAGGATCCGGTCGAGGAGCGCGGTCGGATCGCAGTCCCCGATGCGGGTCTCGACCGCGCAGGGTCGGCCGATCTCGCGGACGCGGTCGGTGAGCGGATCCCGGGCGCGGAGGCGCGGGTCGGCGGTGGCGATCTGTGGATGCGCGTGCGTCACGGTCACTGCTCGTGTCGCCGGCTGGGTAGTGGAGTTTTGCTTCGGGCTCAACCGCTGCCGTTGCGCGTGGCGACGACGCAGGTGGCCGAGCCGAGGGAATAGGGCACGGCGCGAACGGCGTCCGCGCCGTTGCGTCGGCAGATGTCGACGAAGGTGGCGGCGTCGACGTGGTTCTCGATCGAGGCGGCGAGGTACCCGTAGGCCCCGGTGTCGGCGAAGGGTCGGACGAGCACGGGCACGACCCACCGCATCCAGAAGGTCTGAACGGCTGCCCACGGCCCGCGTCGGGCGCTCGGGAAGCT
>CAZFPM010000095.1:0-4315 GCA_964520965.1 uncultured Myxococcales bacterium | reverse complement strand
CATCTCGCGGACCGAGCGCTCCAGGTCCGGGAAGTTCCTGGACGTGAAGACGGTCGTGACGAGGTCGTAGGTGCCGTCTTCTCGCGGGATCTGGCACACGTCGCCCTCGAAGTAGGCGCCGTTCGGGTCGATCCGCTGCGCCTCTTCGAGCATTCCGGGCGACAGGTCCATGCCCTCGACCCGGGAGCCGGGATAGCGCTTCCTCAGGTGCTGGACGACCCACCCGGTGCCGCAGCCGACGTCGAGAACGCGCGCGCCGGGCTCGAGTCCGAGGTCCGCAAGGGCGCGCCGCCTCCAAAGCGAGGTCTGACCGAGGGAGATCACCAGGTTGAGGCGGTCGTACCGCGGCGCGAGCCGGTCGAACATGGTCCGCACGTAGGCGCGCTTGTCGTCGCCTCGCAGTCGGGTGGCGCCTTCGGGGGAGATCACGGTTTCGGTGGTGTGGGCCATCACGAAGGGGTTCTTGACGTTCAAATGGCCGTGAACTACGTCCTACGCGCTAGAACGAACGGCGTCCAGTGCCGTGGCCCTTTGCGATATTGCGAGCCGATGAGCAACCCCGAAACGACCGGGCATCTCGTTTCTCCCGCGTCGGGCGACGTGACCCCGGGGACCGTGAGGAGCGATCTCGCGCTGGCCTCCTGGGAGCTTCTGGTGGTCGATGCGGTCGGCAACGTCATCGAGTTCTGGGGGTTCAAGCGCAACCAGGGTCGGATGTGGGCGCTGCTCTATCTCCGCGACGCGGCGATGACCGCGACCGAGATCCAGGGCAGCCTCGGTCTGTCCAAGGGGGCGGTGTCGATGCTGTCGCGCGAGCTGGAGCGGTGGCAGGTGCTGCGGCGCGTCCGTCGGCCCGGCGACTCGGCCTGGCGTTTCGCGGCCGCGACGGATCTGCTCCGCATGATCCACCGGGTGCTCGCGGAGCGGGAGATCGTGTTCCTCGGTCGTGTCGCGGCGGACCTCGCGGCGGCCGAACGTGCGGCGCGCGCAGCGGCGGACGTCGCGCCCGAGGTGGTCGACCGTGTCACCCGGATGCGCCGCCTCGCGGAGGTGGTCGAGAAGGCGGTCAGGGTGCTCTCGGAGACATCCCGACTTGACATCAGCGGCCTCGTGGGTGTTTTGCACGCGACCGGCCGCCGGATGGTGACCCGATGAGTCCTTCGGCGCGGCGTCGCCCGCGAAATCCCCAGGAACGGCCCGTGCAACTCAGTCAGACAGCACTGTCCCAGATGGCCGACATCCTCGGTCGCGTCGACGAGGGGACCGCGCTGGCCGAGCGCCTGGCCGAGCTCCGTTCTCTGGAGGACGAGCTGCGGTCTGCGCTCGACGGGGACATCGGCTCGTGGCTGGGGACGATCCCCGGCGGCGCGCGCGAGGCGGCGGAGCATCTCTTCGACGCCGGCGGCAAGCGACTTCGGCCGGTGCTGGCACTGCTCTCCGGCGGCGCGGCCGGAGGCGAGGCGCGTTCGGCGCTCCCGGTTGCGGCAGCGGTCGAGCTTCTGCACACGGGGACACTGCTCCACGACGATGTCGTCGATGAGGGCGATGTCCGGCGGGGACGCCCGACCGCCCGGAGGGTCTGGGGGAATGCGTTGGCCGTGCTCGCCGGCGACTTCTGCTACTTCGCCTCGCTCGATGCGCTTGTGGATCACGGCGATCAGGACATTCTGCGGCGTGCGATGCGTGTCGCTCGAGCCCTGTGCGAGGGGGAGTTGGCCCAACTCCAGCGCCGGGGGACCGGGAAGCTCGGTGGCGAGGCGGCGTACTTCGAGGTGATCGAGAACAAGACCGCATCGATCTTCTCGTTCGCGACCTGGGGCGGAGCGCGATGCGCGGGGGCCGACCCCGACGTAGCGTCCGCGCTCGACGAGTTCGGGCACAAGATCGGCCTCGCATTCCAGATCGTCGACGACGTGTTGGACTTCTCCGGGGATCCCGAGGTGTTCGGGAAGGCCCTCGGCCAGGATGTGGTCGAAGGCACGGTCACGTTGCCCCTCGCCTATGCGACCGAGGGGGACGCTCAGCTCGCGGCCGACGTGCGACGCTTCGTGACGGGGTTCGCGAGTGGGAGTGGCGAGGCGCCGGATGCGCGTCGCATCGTCGAGCGCGTTCGCGGCTCGGGGGCGTTGGCCCGGTCGAGCGAGCGGGCCGCCGCGCTGACCCGAGAGGCGATCGTGGCTCTCGAGAAGGTCCCGGCGTCTCGCTACCGGCGCGCTCTGGAGCTGCTGGCCGCGTCGCTCTTGGACCGCGCCAGCTGAGCCCCCGCCGCGACGTCACAGGATCGTCGCCGGCGCAGGAACACCGAGAATCTGGAAATCGTGCCTTTTGAGCGGGGCGGGAGTGTGGGAAAGTAGTCCCCGAGGTTCCCGGCTCTGTATGACAGACGGCGTGCGACAGAAAGTCCGGCGTTTCGATGTCGGGCATCACCGATTCGACGGCCACCCGTTGGCGTCGCGCGGTCGCGTGGGGATCGACGGGTACTGCAAGCGTACGAGCCGCCGGGTGCGGATCGAGGCGCTGACGACCGACGCGACCCGCGAGCAAGAGGTGCGGTTCACGAGGCAGGTGCAATGCCTGTCGCTGGTCGAACATCCCTGCGTGCAGCGTATCCTCGACGCCGGTATCCTCGCGGACGCGGAATCGGAGGCGCTGGGTGCATCGGCCGGTTCGCCATACTTCGTGACCGAGGTTCCGGCGGGGTGGTCGTTGGTCGAGAACCCCGATCCGCGTAACGCCACCGAGGCGGGACGTCTGATCGGCGGAATCCTCGACGGTCTCCGGGCGGTGCACGCGGCCGGCTTCGTGCATGCGGACCTCCGGCCCGACAACATCACCCGCGGCGGCGTCGAATCGAATGGCTACGGCATCCAGATCACCGGGTTCGAGGCGGTCGTTTCGATCGAGGACGCGGAGCGGCCGTGGCCTCCCGTGGACCCCGACCCGCGGTACTCCGCTCCGGAGCAGCGCGCCTCGCCGCCGGAGCCGGTCGGGCCGTGGACGGACCTGTACGCGCTCGGCCGGGTCGTGTCGGACTTCTGCTCCGCAGACATCGAGGACTTCGCCGCGGCTCGTCTCGATTCCGCGCTGCGACCGCTGCGTCCGCGATTCAGCCTCCCGGCGCGTGCGTATCTGTGGATCTCGAACATGACCTGCGTCGACGCGACGACCCGATACCGCGACGCGCTCGCGGCGTGGCACGGGTGGACCGGCGCGGCAGACCCCCGATCGGGGTTGGGCAAGCACCCGGATGGGTTCGCCGCCGACCACGGCTGGGCGTGCGTCGGCGACACCGCTCCGCGCCGGACGCTGGCCAACGTCCGTGTCGGCACGCTCATCGACAGCGGGGCCGTGCAGAAGCTCGGCCTCCGCGAACCGTGGGAGCCAGAAGGACATGGTTCGCAGGCTGCCGCGAGCGACTCGACGATCGGCCGGGACGAGTAGGGATCGTCGCTCACCGCCGGTTGGGGCCGCAGGCTCTTCCGATGGGTCGCGTCTACCCCTACCCTTGTGGTGAGAGAACGGTCGGCGTGCGGCCGACCGGCACCTGCGGACACAGGCCTGGGTGAGCGTCGTCTTCCTCACATTCCTCGTCGCGATGGCCGCGGTCTTCGCGATGTCGGCGGCCTCGGGAGTCGTCCCGGCTCTGCGGGCGATCCGACTGTTGAACTCCGGCCGTTACCTGGAGGCCGAGACGTACCTGCGCGAAGTCGTGGCCCGTGGTCAGACCACGGCGATTCGCAACGCGGGTCGCTACAACCTGGCCGTGGCCCTGCACCGGCAAGGACGTTTCGACGAATCGCTGGCGGCGCTCGACGGTATCCCGCTCCACGAACTCGACCCGTCGCTCCATGGCGCCGCGAACGCGCTCTACGGGTGGAACCTGATCTTCCTGCGCCAGAACCTCGACCACGCGGAGTGCTGCATCCGGGCGTCCGGGCCGCTCTTCGACCGGCCCACCACCCAGTTCGCGCTCGCCTACCTGTTCATGCTTGTCGGCCGCCAACAGGAGGCCGACGACATCGTGCGCCGAGTCACCTCGAGCGCGCCTGATCGCCGCACGGTCGTCGGCGTCGATCGGGGTAGCGCGTTGGTGATCGATCGGGAGTTCGAGTCGTTGATCGAGGAGCACTTATTGGGCCTGTGCGCGTACGAGCGCGGTAACCTCGCGTTGGCGCGGCAACATCTGAGTCGCGTCGCCTGTACGGGTCACACGTCGTTCTACCCGCGCCACGCCGCGGCCGTACTCGCCACGATCGGCGGCAACCTGTTGCCGGCCGCCTGATACGGTCCTTCACTGAGTCAGCTCGCCGCTGGC
>CAZFPM010000094.1:14253-19719 GCA_964520965.1 uncultured Myxococcales bacterium | reverse complement strand
CGGATGCAGCGGCGTCCCGGGTGGGGGTTGCGACGAGGGGGACGTCGTCTGCAACGGGGACTACGAGTGCTCGGAAGTTCGCTTCGTCGGTTTGGACTGCAACGGCTATCGGCTGCCGACCGAATCCGAGTGGGAGTTCGCGGCCCGCGCCGGCGTCACGGCGGCGGCGTACGGCAACCCCGACGAGATCGCCTGGCACACCGGGAACTCGGACGAGCGGACACACCGGGTCGGGACGCAGGGCCCGAACGCGTGGGCGCTGTACGATATGTTGGGCAACGTGTGGGAGTGGACCTGGGACTGGTACGGCGTCGACGCGCCGGACTCGGCCGTCGACCCACTCGGCCCCGAAGAAGGGACACACCGAACCCTCCGCGGAGCCAGCTGGTTCCAGGCCCCGCGCCACCTTCGGGCTGCCAACCGCTACTTCTACCCGTCCACCTTCCGCGGCTACTTCCTGGGCTTCCGCCCGGCGAGATCGGCGGCGGAGTAGGATGCCGATCACGGAAGCGATTCCGCGTGGGGCTCTGCCCCACACCCCGCAAGGGAACTGAGTTCCCTCGACCCTCCTCCTCTTTGACAATCCTCCGGATTCTCAAAGACAGAAGGTATAGGGGACCCGGTTTTCTGCGGTCGCAATCCGGATCGAACCGGGTACCCGTCCATGACCGCGTCCATGCATCCAGTCACCAGAGCCCTCCCCTCGCTTGCGGCGCTCGCTATTCTCGCCGCGTGCGGGACTGCGCCGGCGGCCGACGTCGACGCGGTGCCCGACGGGGGCGGGTCTGACGCAAGCCGCGACTCCGGCGGACACACCGACACGGCGACGTGCTCCGGGTCGGCGGGGTTCGAGTGCACGCCCCATTGTCTCGCTGAGGAGGAGGTCGTCCCGATCCACGCCGCAGAGTGCACCGACGGAAGGTGGTTGTGCCCGGAACACGCCCCGCAGGTCCTCGACGACTGCGGGTCCCCGTGCCCCGGCGAACCCCTGGTCTGTTGTGCGCCGAACAGTGGCATAGCCTGGGCAGACCAGGTCTGCGTGCTCGGAGCATGGACGTGCGAGGCTGGGGGCCCCGAGTATTGCCTCCCGATCGAGTGCGCGCAGCCGCGTCCAGCCTGCTGCTTCGCCGACGCCCGCCCGACGTCTGCACAGTGCAGCGCGGCGACCGGCTGGACGTGCCCACAGGAGACCGGCCCCGAGCATTGCGGGCAGACGGTGGAGATCACGGGCACATGGTTCGAGGTCGCGCGGCTCGGCTGCGACGGGGCCGACGAGCCAGCCGGTGCCGACCCCGTCGCGGAGCTGGTCATCGCAGACGGGTTCGAGCTGACGTTCCAGAGCGGCATGTTCGAGACGTTCCGCAACTACTGGGGCCGGTGGGAGTACGACCGCACGAACGGGCGCATCGACCTCTATTGGGATGGCGGCAACACGAGCGCGCGGAGAACGGACCTCAGCGGGTCCGTGATCGAGGTCGACGGCCGAACGCTCTTTCGCGACGTGTGGTTCGGGACATCGGACGATGACCCCAATCCGGGGATCTGCGGCTATGTGATGGACCGGCGCTGACGCGAGCACGCGCCGCGCGCCAACAGACGACACCGGCGGTGCCGATGCGCCCGACGATGCCGCGGACACGCTCGAGGACGTGTTCGACGGCGGATGCACGGAGGTCTGTCCGGAGGTGGCGACGCGCTGCGACGACGCGATCGTGGAGCGCTGCTCCCCCGACATCGACGCCTTCGGACTCTCGTGCGCGACGCCCGGCGTGGCCGGCCCGGGTTAGGCATTGGGGCTTTGCCCCAAACCCCAGCAGGAAACTGAGTTTCCTGCACCTTCCACCTTTGGAAATCCTGCGGATTTCCGAAGGGGCTGAGGTTCAGGGGGGGCAAGGGCGTCAGGTCGGGCTCTTGACCTTCGCCAACGCCGTCTTCAGGAAACGGGACTGGACCTGCTCGGATGCGAGGAGTCGGTCGGCGACAGGCATCTTCTGGAGGGTCTGGACAGCGTGGTTGAGGAACTCGATCCCGCGGCTCTCGCCGGCGTCGAAGAGCAGGTGTGGCAGGCGTCCTTTTTCGAGGTTCGTGCGCAGGACCCGCTCCATCGACGTGCGGGACACGAACGGCCGCTCTTCTCGACACGCCATCAGGATCGCGGTCTTGTTGCACGCGTTGGCGCACACGCCACACCCCAGGCATCGCTCGCGCTCGTGGCTTTCGGTGTAGCAGGCTGGGACCCCCATCGGGAGACGAACCGGCGGAGTCTCCGGTCGGCGTGTGCGCCGCGTCTGCTGACTTTGCGGCGCGGGACGACTATGTTGGACGCATTCTCTTTCAGTCGAGTTGAGATGACCCCGCTCGCCCTCAACCCGAACCTGCGTGGGCTGCCGCATTCGCCGACTCTCGCGATCAACGAGCGGTCGAAAGCCATGCAACGCTCAGGCCGACGGATCTTCCGTTTCGGGCTCGGCCAATCACCCTTTCCGGTTCCCGATCCGGTGGTGGCCACGCTCAGGCAATACGCGGCCGAGAAGGACTACCTTCCGGTCGCCGGTCTGGCCCGACTCCGCGAGGCGGTGGCCGCGTATCACCGGCGGGTCGACGGGCTCGAGTTCGCCAACGACGGCATCCTGATCGGCCCAGGCAGCAAGGAGCTGATGTTCCTCTTGCAGGTCGCGCACGAGGGCGATCTCGTCGTTCCGACGCCCTGCTGGGTTTCATACGGGCCCCAGGCCCGGATCCTCGGCCGGCGCGTCGTGACGCTGCCCGGGACCTTCGAGGAGCGGTACCGGTTGCGGCCGAGCCGGCTGCGAGACGCCTGCGCCGCCGACCCGGGCCGGTCGCGGGTGCTGATCCTGAACTACCCTGGGAACCCCGACGGCACGACCTACAGCGACGACGAACTTGCCGAACTCGCCGCGATCGCCCGTCAATACAACGTCATCGTGCTCTCGGACGAGATCTACGGACCGCTCTACTTCGACGGCCGCCACACTTCGATCGCGCGGCATTACCCCGAAGGGACGATCGTGAGCGGCGGAATCTCGAAGTGGTGTGGTGCCGGAGGTTGGCGTCTGGGCACGTTCGCGTTTCCGCCGGCCCTCGCCTGGCTCCGCGATGCGATCGCGGCCGCGGCGAGTGAGACCTACACGTCGGTCAACGCGCCCGTGCAGTATGCAGCGGTCACCGCTTTCGAGGGCAGTCCGGAGATCGACGCCTACCTCGATCGCTGCCGCGACATCGTGCGCGGACTCGGGGCATGGTGTGCGAACGCCCTGCGGGAGACGGGCGTTCGGCTGCACGACCCGACGGGCGGTTTCTATCTCTTCGCCGATTTCGAGCCGATGCGCGAACGGCTCGCCGAGCGCGGGATCCGCGACAGCCGCACCTTGTGCGAGCGTCTGCTCGAGGAGACCGGCGTCGCGGTGCTGCCCTCCGCGGCGTTCGAGCGCCCGGCCGACGAGTTGGCGATCCGCCTGGCCTACGTGGATTTCGACGGAGACGGCCCGCTTCGCGCCGAGGGAAGGACGGACGACGAGACGTTCCTGCGGCAGCATTGCCCGCGGGTGTTGGAAGGGGTCGATACGCTCTGCAACTGGCTCGCCTGATGTCGGCAGGCCCCGGTCTCGGCACGCACGGCGAGGGCGCCGGATGAAGGGGCGGCTCGGCCGCCTGCTCCAACACGGGAGGTGTGTGCGCGCGCTCGGTTTCGACGACGCACCGTTTCCCAAGCGTCGCGGCGCGAAGGTCCGGGTCGCGGGCGTCGTCTGCGCGCGGACCCGCTTCGAGGGCATGCTGTGGGGGCACGTCCGGCGCGATGGCTGGAACGCGACCGATTCGCTCATCGCCCTCGTGAGCGGCAGCAAGTTCCTCCCACAACTCCACCTCGTGCTGCTCGCCCGGCTCGCGCTGGGCGGATTCAACGTCGTCGACCTGCGTCGGCTGGCCGAGGAACTCGGACTGCCCTGCGTTGCCGTGATGCGCCGCCTTCCGGACCGCGACGCGGTTCGGCACGCGATCGGACGCCTGCCGCGGGCGGAGCGACGCAGGGAAATCGTCGACCGAGCCGGGCCGATTCACAGCTTCGGGCCGTTCCACTTCCACGCGCATGGCGATTCGCCCGAGGTGGTCGCCGCCGCGTTGTCGGAGATCACCGACCGCGGACACGTCCCCGAGTGCCTTCGGCTGGCGCACCTGATCGGGTCGGCGGTGATGACCGGGCAGAGTTCGAACCGGGCATGACAATCGCTCGCCGTCCCAGCAACGCGGCCATTTCTCGGCAGTAGGCCGCCGACGAGCGGTCACGCCGTTGCTGGTGCTCGAGGCGCATGCGAGACTGCCGCCACACCAAGACCGGAGCGGGAAATGGCAGACCAGTTGTTCACGATCGAGGCGGTTGCCGCCAAACACGGTGACGCGCTCATCCTTCACTACGGGGATCCGGCATCGCCGAAACGAATCCTCGTCGATGGCGGGCCTCCCGGCGTGTTCAACAGGTATCTGCAGCCCCGCCTGCGAATGCTGCGCAACGCCTGAACCGACGGCACGGAGCCACTGGACCTCGAAGCGGTCATCATCAGTCACGTCGACCAGGACCATGTCGCCGGCGTCCTCGACCTCTTCGAAGACATCCGTGATCGCCGGCTGGAGAACCGCCGTCAACTGGTGCGTACGGGCGCATTGTGGCTGAACACGTTCGACGACATCGCCGACGACAAAGACGGTGTGATCGCGATGCACGGCCGGATCGCGACCTTGAACCCGGACCACTTCGTCGGCGTCACACGCGAGACCCTGGCCGTGATCAGCAGCGTCGGCGAGGGGCGCGACCTGAGGAATCTCGCCGAGGATCTGCAGATCGACGTCAACCCGAATCCGACCCTCGGCACGTTGATCGCACGCCCACAAGGCAGCGCGCCGGAGCGCCCGATCCACGGGCCGCGACTCATCGTGTTGGGACCCGACGAGGAGCGGACCGAGAAGTACCGAACAGCGTGGGACGACGAGCTTCCGAAGATCCTGAAGGACGAGGAGGCGGAGACCAGCGCATACGAGGACAACTCCCCCTTCAACCTGGCGAGCACGGTGCTGATCGCGGAGCTCGGAGACAAGCGGATCTTCCTGACGGGAGACGCGCGGGGCGATCACCTGATCGAGGCGGCGAAGGACGCCGGCATCCTCGACCAGGGCGTCTACGAAGTCGACGTGCTCAAGCTCCCTCACCACGGGAGCCACCACAACCTGGAAGTCGACTTCTTCGAGACATTCCCCGCCACCCACTATCTGATCTCCGGAGACGGGGGCTACGGCAATCCGGAGCTCGAGACGTTCGAGATGCTCGCGGAGGCCAACGAGGGGCGGCAGGACCCGTGGCACATCTGGGTGACGCTCGCACCGACGGCCGCGGACACACCGACGACGAAGAGCCCCAAGAAGGCGCTGCCGCCGCGCATCGCGTGGCTGCGC
>CAZFPM010000094.1:12391-14153 GCA_964520965.1 uncultured Myxococcales bacterium | reverse complement strand
GCGCTGCCGCCGCGCATCGCGTGGCTGCGCGACGACGCGCCCGACAAGTGCACGGTCCACTTCGTCACCCAGGAACGGGTCGACCTGTCCGCAGACGGAGAGAAGCCGACGAAGAAGGATATCTACCGGGTGTGGATCGACCTCGGCGATGCCCCGCTCGAGAAGGACGCAGACGGTAACCCCCGTGCCGGAGGCGTCGTGATCGAGCCCACGATCGACGACGAACCGCCGGGGCCCGCCGGTAGCAGCGATGACGGCGGGCACTCGACGACCGACGGCGCGGCACCCGCGTTCCACGGGCCGAATGCCACGACGATGCGCGACGTCATCGAGCAGCTCGTGTTCGACCGCAGGGGCCAACACGTGCCGCGATACACGCAGCACTCCCCCATCATGCCCGACGTTTGGATCGGGCTCGCCCTGGGCGCGCGCGAGGGGCGTTCGCTCCGCGGACAGCACAGCCTCCTGCTCACCCCACACCGAGACGCCCCGACGACCGCCCTCGTACCGACACTGCGACAGCGGATCGCCACGGACCTGGCGGCACGGCGGAGCCGGCGCACGGTCGATGACGCATGGCTCGCCAGCAACGAGTCGAGCGTCGCGATGAACGGCGGCCTCGGAGACCTCGTCAGGATCCTGTTACCGGCCACGTCGTGGTGGCAGCGCTACATCGAGGGGTTCCGTCGGAGCCCGAACCCGATCGACGTCCCGACCGAGGGCGTGGACCCGGCCGCCGTGCAGGCCGCGATCGCCGACGGCTTCGTGGTTCGCGGCAGACCCGATCAGGTGCCCGCCAGGTGCCGGGACTCGCTGGCGAAGAGCCTGTGGCTCGTCGAGCAGGGCCGCGACCGGTTGGTCTATCGTCTCCTGCCGGCCGAGCTCGTCTGGCTGGTCCGGGTCGTCGGGACCATCGCGCTGCTCCGCAAAGGAGACGCCGCTCTCGTCGACGAGCACGGGTGCGTCGCGTCCGACGCGGTGCTTCGCCTGGCGGGTCGAGGCGGGAAGCCGACCAGGGCGCTGGCGACGAAAGTCGTCGAGAGCTTCCTGGAGGTCGCCCGCCACGTCGCGCCCCACCCGGCCCCCCCGGCGCTGTGGCGCGTCCATCGGAACCGCGTTGCCGGCACGGGAATCTACCAGTCGGTCGCCACGGTGAAGGCAGACGTCGTGCACCGGTCGTTCAGCACTCGGGGGACCGGCGTCCGCTGGGCGGTGCTCGACTCCGGGGTCGATGCGACCCACCCTGCTTTCCGCAGCGCCGACGACGACGGCGACGACCGGCTCTACGACCTTCCGTTCGAGGCAGTCTCGACGCTGGTCCGTGACCGATGGACGCGCACGAACCGAAACCGCACCCGCGTGGTCAAGACGCTCGACTTCACGCGCCTTCGGAAGGTGCTCGTGGAGCACGCCGCCGCGCTCGCACCCAACGGTGACGGCCGAGGAGGCTCGATCGCGGCTGCGATCAACGAGTCGCGCGCAGTCGACTGGGCGTTGATCGAGCCGTTCCTCGAGGTCCCGCACGAGGCCGCGGAGGGTCGCCCGACGCGAGGGCGATATCGACCCCGCTCCACCCGCACGGCACGCACGTCGCCGGCATCATTGGCGCCGATTGGCGGACCGGCGACCTCGGCGATCCGAACGCCGACTACGTGGGTGTCGCGCCGGAGATCGAGATCGTCGACCTGCGCGTTCTCGGCGACCACGGCACTGGCGACGAGTTCGCGATCATCGCCGCGCTACAATGGATCCGCGACTTCAA
>CAZFPM010000094.1:0-12381 GCA_964520965.1 uncultured Myxococcales bacterium | reverse complement strand
TTCAATGGCCGTCGGGACCACACGGCGATCCACGGCGTGAACATCAGCATCGACGTGCCGCACGAGGTCTCGAACTTCGCGTGCGGCGAGACCCCGATCTGCCGCGAGGCCAACCGGCTCGTGCGGAGCGGGGTCGTCGTCGTCGCGGCGGCCGGCAACCGCGGGCGGGCGGTATACGTAACGTCTTCGGGAAAGGCGGACGAGGGATATCGCTCGATCAGCCTCGCGGACCCCGGAAACGCCGAGCACGTGATCACGGTCGGATCGACGCACCGGCGACACCCTCACAGGTTTGGGGTCAGCTACTTCTCCAGTCGCGGCCCGACGGGAGATGGACGCGCCAAACCGGACATCGTTGCGCCGGGAGAGAAGATCCGTGCCCCTGTGCCGCAGGACGGCACCGAGAGCTTCGACGGGACCAGCATGGCAGCGCCTCACGTCAGTGGCGCGGCGGCGCTCCTGCTCGAGCGACACCGAGGGCTGATCGGACATCCCGAGGAGGTGAAGCGCATCTTGCTCGATGCCGCGACCGACCTGGGGCGTGAGCGCTACTTCCAGGGCCACGGCATGCTCGACATCCTGCGCGCGCTGCAGAGCTACTGACGCGAGCGAGGGTCGTCCGCCTCTACCTGGTCCGGGTCGGCGATGTCGCGAAAACGCGCTGGCGGCGCGATGCGCTTCGGCATGCGCCCTTCGGGTGTGCCGAGCTGACCGCAAGCGGCGAGACGGTCGTCGCCGCGGCGCTCGCGGACCGTGGTGTGGAGGCCCTTGGCCAGCAGGATCTCGCGAAAGCGGTCGACGCGTTCGTCCGGCGACGTTCGGAACTCGGTCCCCGCGTGGGGATTGAACGGGATCAGGTTGATCTTGCACGGGATCCGGTCGACGAGCCTCGCGATCCGGCGCGCGTCGGACTCCGAGTCGTTGACGTCGGCGAGCAGCACGTACTCGAACGTGATCCGCTCGCCCTTGCTCATCGGGAACTCGCGGAGGGCCTGCATCAACTCTGCCAGCGGGTGCTTGCGGTTGATCGGCATCAACCAGTCGCGGACCTCGTCGGTCGTCGCGTTCAGACTGACCGCGAGACGGGCGTTGGACTCGGCTCCGAAGCGCCGGATCGCGGGCACGAGACCGGATGTCGACACGGTGACCTTCCGGCGACTGAAATCCAGCCCGCCGCGGTCGATCAGGATCCGGGTCGCCGGGATGACGTTGTCCGGATTGTGTAGGGGCTCGCCCATGCCCATGAACACGACGTTCGAGATGCGTTGCTCTGCCTCGAACATGCGCCGCGTCTGCACGACCTGGTCGACGATCTCGGCCGTGGTGAGGTTGGCGCTCAATCCCATCTTCGCGGTCAGACAGAACTGGCAGTTCATCGCGCAGCCGACCTGGCTGGAGATACAGAGCGTGTTTCGTGTCTCGGTCGGAATGAGGACCGACTCGATCTGGGCGCCGGAGAGCGTTCGCCAGGTGAGTTTGCGCGTGCCGTCGGTGGCCTCATGGACGCCCGTCGACTCGAGCACGTCGATGCGGGCACACTCGACGAGAGACGCGCGGAATGCCTTCGAGAGATCGGTCATCTCGTCGAACGACGCGACGCCTCGCGTATAGAGCCATTGCCAGAGTTGCTTGGCCCGAAATGGCTTCTCGCCCCGCCCGACGAGCCACTCCTTCATCTCCTCGAAGGTGAGGGATTTCAGCAGGATGCGGCCATCGGGGTCTGTCTGCAGGTCGCGCATGGTGGCGTCCGTCTACCGGAATCGACGCCCCCCGGCAAAGCGAAAACTCGGCCGGAGCGCCCGTCGGCCAGGTCGACACGGAACGATTGGAGACACCGAAGAGCCGCGCCACATCGGAGAATCCGACACGCGACGGTTCCGACCGGCCGGACTTTCGTGTACCCGTCTTGTGGCCCCGTGCCCCCTCGCGCCGCGCGCTCCCGCCCCCCGCCACGCGCCGGCCGCCCGCCCGCCAGCAATCCCCCCCAGCTCCCCGGCGCCATGCGACGTCTGCTACTCGCTGTGCTCGCCTCGACCGCTTGCGCCCCGCGACCCGCGGACTCCCCAGGTTCGGAGCCGGGCGACTTACAGACCGTGCAGGCACCCGTCGTCTACGGCGAGGACAGCCGGATGGATTACTACGCCCATCCGAACGAGGTTCTTCGGCGGCTGACCCGCGAGTCGATCGCGGCGATGATGGGCGAAGGGAACCTCGACCGGACCGACCCCGACGACATCGGCATCTCCGGCGGCACGCTCGGGCGCATGTGCGAGGGGGAACGCTTCGCCGGCCAGATCACGGCCGCCGGCTGCTCGGCCACGCTGATCGACGACGACCTCGTCCTGACCGCAGGCCATTGCATCGATGCCGGCTCCTGCGCTGGCCGGTTCTACGTGTTCAACTACTAGTTCGAGTCTGAGGACGAGCTCGCCACGGTGGGTCAGGACGACGTCTACGCCTGCGACGAGGTCGTGGCCTGGGCTCTCGGCGGCGGCGACGACTTTGCCATCGTACGACTCGACCGTCCCGTCGTCGGGCACGTGCCGGCCCCGGTCACCACGTCGGACGCACGACTGGAGATGGACCAACCTGTCTGGATGATCGGATTCGGCAGCGGATTGCCGGCCAAGCTCGACGATGGCGGCCGCGTCAACGACCCGGGCGACGAGACATTCCCACGCCGATTCGGCGCCACCGTCGACGCGTTCGGCGGCAACTCCGGGTCGGGGGTCTTCGACGACACCGGCGCGGTCGTGGGCATCCTCGTCGCCGGACAGCGGGACTACACCGACACCGGCGAGGGGTGTCGCATCGTGAACGTGATCGACGAAGACGCGGGCATCGGCGAGAGCATCGTCTACGTGCATCGCGCGATCGAGCAGCTCTGCGCATCGGAGCATGCCACCGCGCGACTCTGCCCGCCGGGAACGCTGGGCTGGTGCGGCATCTGCGAGATCGACGCCGACTGCCGCGAGGGCTTCGTCTGCGACGCCGATCCGCGTTCGAGCCTGCGCCGGTGTGGATCCGGATGCGCCACCGACGACGACTGCCGAGACGGGCACACCTGTGTCGAGGGCGCGTGCAACGCACAGTGGGCGCCCGCGTGCGACGGGGCGACCCCAGCGGTCGGGTCGACCTGCGGGGAGCTCCTGCCGACCGGCGAGGCATGCGCCGACGATCTGCGTTGCGCCGCCGGGGAGTGTATCGAACGGCTGCCCGGCGACGGCTGTTTCTCGGCGGTGCCGCTGGAGGCGGTCTCCCAAACCCTGACGGGCACGCTCGTCGGCGCTGACGGCCTCACGCGCGGGACCTGCGCCGGCAACGGGCCAGAGGTGGTCTACGAAGTCGAGCTGACCGAGGAGCGCTACGTCGTCGCGACCGCCACCGGCTTCGACACCGTGCTCTACGTAAGGGCTGACGACTGCGACGCAGGTGACGAGGTGGTCTGCAACGACGACCACGCCGACGTACCACGCCTGGGATCGTACTTCGCCGAAGTGCTCGACGCGGGCACGTACTACCTCTTCGTCGACGCCTACTCCGGCGACGTCGACGAGTTCGAGGTCGAGCTCGATTTCCTGCCGGCGTGCGGGGCTCGATGTCGTCCGGGGGCGGTGGACTGCGACGCCGACAGGACCCGTCCTCAGGAGTGCGTGACCGGGCTCGACGGCTGCCCGACCTGGATGCGTCGGCCGGCGTGCGGCCTGGCGGAAATCTGCACCGATGGCGAGTGCGTCGAACTGGCAGACGGCGACCGCTGCACCGACGCCATCGCCATCGAGGCGGTGAACCAGACCATCGAGGGCACGCTGCCTCGCGCCGCTGCGAACGACGAAGAGGGCTCGTGCGCAGGCGTCGGCCGCGAAATCGTCTACTCGCTCCACGTCGACGAACCACGCCGGCTCGTGGCGACAGCGAGCGGGTTCGACACGGTGCTGCACCTGCGCCGACGCCATTGCGCGGCGGCGGACTCCGAGGTCGCGTGCAACGACGACGACGCGGGCGTCGGCGACCTGGGTTCGCGCATCGAGGCCGTGCTGGAGCCCGACCGTTACTACCTCTTCCTCGATTCGTACTCGAGCGGAGAATCGGGGGACTTCACGCTCGATCTCGAGTTCGGGTGTGCGTACGACTGCGTCACCGGCGACCGTCGGTGCACCGACTCCGGCGCGGAAGTCTGTGACGCCCCGATCGACGGGGCCTGCCCACGGTGGGTCGTCGACACGACCTGCGCTCCGCACGAATACTGCGCCGACGGGGCATGCGCCGACCGTGTCGACGGCGACGTCTGCGCGACGGCGATCCCGGTGTCCGTGATCGCGGACACGACGATCACCGGCGACCTCTCGGCCGGCGCCCGCGCCGACTACGCGGGGACCTGCGCCGGCGTTGGCGTCGATCTCGTCTACGCGCTCGAAGTCCCGACACTCACCGACGTCGTCGCCACGGCGACGGGTTTCGACTCGGTGCTCTACATGCGCGGCGCGGCGTGCGACGACGACGAACCCGACGCGGAGATCGCCTGCAACGACGACTCCGACGAGGTCGATGGGCGCGGAGCGCGAATCACCGCGACGCTGGAGCCGGGGACCCATCATCTCTTCGTCGATGCGTTCGGCGAATCGGTCGGGCCCTTCGAGCTGTCCATCGCCGCCAGCCGCCCGTGCGATGCTGCGTGCTCCCTCGGAGGGCTCCGGTGCGTGGGCGACGGTGTCCACGCGTGTCTGCCCGGTGACGACACCTGCCCCACGTGGATGCCGGCCGAGGCTTGCGCACCGACGGACGTTTGCGTGGGCGGCGCGTGCACTCCCGGAGACCCGGGAGACGTCTGCGAAGCCCCGACCCGCATCGAGCCAGGCGACCAGCGCCTCGAGGGCGTGGTCGCGGGCCACTTCCGGGATACGACCGAGGCATCGTGTGGTGACGTTGGCCTAGACAGGTTCTTCGTGTTCACGCTGCCGGCGACTGCGCTCGTCACGGCGACCGTGGTCGAGGCGCCGGTCGGCACCTCCGTGAGTATCCGCGCCGGCGACTGTGGAAGCACCGAAGCAGAGGTGTCCTGTGGCACGGAGGAAGCGTTCGCCAACCTGGAGCCCGGCGAGCACTTCGTCGTGCTCGACGGCGTCCCTCGCGGCTCGGCCTACGCGATCGACCTCGTGTTCTCCGTGCCCTGCGAACACGAGTGCGCCGTCGGCGAGCGGCGTTGCGATGGAGACGTCGTGCAGTGGTGCACCGGTCCCGCGCCCGGTGGATGCGCCGAATGGGCCGACCTGGACGTCTGCCTCGGCGGGCTGCGGTGCGACGACGGAGCCTGCATCGACGACGGGCCCGACAGCGGCGACGGGGGCGACGTCACCGAGCCGGTCGACGCCGGTCCGGTCGACGTGGGTCCACCCGACACGAGCGACGATGCGGACGCCGGTGCCGTCGACGTCGCGCCGCCGGACGCCGGTCCGATCGACGTGCGCCCGGATCGCGACGCGGACAGCGGTGACGCGGGCACCCGTGACACGGACGCCACCCTAGCCGACGCGGGACCGCGGGACACCTCGGGGGTCGACGGGCTCGCAGACAGCCAAGACGGCGCAGCCGGACCCGACCTGGGCGATCTGGGCGACGCGATCGGCCCTCGACCGACGGTGATCGACGCTGGCGGCCGGATTCCGCATGACGCGGGCTGTGGTTGCGCGACGACCCCGGTCGGGGGAGGCGGCGCCTGGGTCGGCCTGGTGGCGCTGATCGCGATGGTTCGACGGCGGCAGCCAGGCTCCTGAGTTCGGGCCGGCCCTCCGGGTGGTCTCCCGTCGTTCGAAGCTTTCAGGCTTCTCTCAGGGCGCGATTGGACCAGAGACGCTATCCAGGGATCATCAGGCTCCCCGGAGGCACCATGTCCCGCACGCTCAACACCATCTTCACCGTCATCTTCTTCGCCTCTACGATCGTCGCTTGTGCCGGCCCGCTCGATTCGCCGGACGACGAGAGCACGGAGACCACAGCACGCGACCGAGCCGACGACGACGGCAAGGAGGACGGCTGGTGGGACGAGGACAACGACAACGACTGGTGGGACGAACACACCTCAGGGGACACCGGCGCCGAAGGCACGGGCACCGAGAACACTGACGCGACGGACACCGAAGCGACGGGCACCGAAGCGACGGACACTGACACCGACGCTCCGTCCGAGCCCGACTACGGCACCCCCACCCGGCCCGTCGAAGGGTGCGACGACGGGAACGATACGATGGAGACCGCCATGTTCTTGCCGGTCGGAGCAGCGGCCGGACACATCTGCAGTGGAGAGGACGACTTCTTCGCGTTCTACATCCCCGAAGCACGCGAAGTGACCGTCGCGCTGACGTTCTGGCACCGGGAGGGCGACCTCGACATGGAGCTCCGCAACGAAGCGGGCACGACCCTGGACGCCTCGACGTCGGGCGACGACCGCGAGCGCATCGAACAACGCCTGGCGGCCGGCGAGTACTTCATCAGAATCTACGGCTACGACGGCGCGGCGAACCCGGACTACATCCTCGCCATCATGGGCATCGGCGCCCCGCTCCCGGTCGACGATCCCATCGACGGCTGGGGTGGCGGGAACTCGACGTCGGACGGAAACGACAGCATCGAGGAGAGCGGGTGGGTCGACCCCGGGGATACCCGGATCGACGCGATCGACTTCGTCGGCGACGAGGACTTCTACATGCTCGACCTCGGGTCCAACACGGTGACCGTCGTGTACGACCCGGCCGTCGGCGATATCGACATCGAGATTACGGACCACGCAGGGCGTCGGTTCGCAGCGAGCACCGGGACCACCGGCACGGAGCTCCTGTCCACGGTCGCAGACCGGCCGCTCTTCCTGCGGATCTACGGGACGAACAGCGGCACCGGCGAGTACCGCGTCTCGGTCGCTAACTGATCCGGTCCTTCCCCGACCCAGCTCGCCCGTCGATGATGCCCGCCCGGCCGCGACGATGCGGAAACTCGGCGACGACCTGATCCCCCGGCGGATCCGACGCCGAGGCCGGGCGCGCGACGCGACCAGCGCGCCGACCCGCCCGGTGAGCGGGTCAGCGCCCTTCCCTCAGGGGAAGAACTCCTCGCATTCTCCCTCGACGCACGACCCGACCCGGACGTCGAGCTCCCCGGCCGGGATCAACAGGTCGAAGTGCATGTTGGGCGGCGCCGGGCCGCCGCAGTACGGCGGCGCCACGAGGTAGACCAGGACCTCTGTGTCCGACCGCTCGTACACGTTGTCGATCGACGCACCCGGGTTCTCGCGGAACACGGCGTGCACCGCACGGAATGCCGACCAGTCGATGCCGAACGCACTGTCGGAGTCGCAATCGTAGAGCAGCAGGAACTCGTCTTCGCTCTCGGCGACTCCCGAGTCCCACGGCTGCGCACACCCGGCCGGCATGTCGAAACGTTCCCAAGGGATCGGCGTGGCGTCAGGCGGCGGAACGCACTCGATCACCCCGGGGGCGCACAGCGACGGATCGTCGGCCGGTGCGACACCGAAGCACCCCATCACGCATTCGTTGCAGTAGCGCTCGCCGTCCTCGCCACAGATCTGGAACTCCGGCGCAGGACAGCCCACGCCGCACTCCTCCAGGCACGCCTCGACCCCGCAGTCCATCTCCGTGCAGGCCCAAGCTCCGGCCTCGCAGACGCACCGGTTGCAGTCGTCCATGCGCGTGTCGCCCTCCTCGCAGTCCGGCGGCGGAGCGCACGCGCTCGGATCCTCGGCCGGGTCGACATCGTAGCAGGCCATGACACACTCGTTGCAGTAGAGCTCGCCGTCCTCGCCACAGATCTGGAACTCCGGCGCCGGGCATCCCGCTCCGCAAGCTTCGAGACACGCGTCCAGACCGCACGCGGTCGGCGTGCAGGACCACTCGCCCTCGCCGCAGACGCACTCCTCGCATTCCAACGTCTCGACGTCGCCATCCTCGCAGCCCGTGTAGCGGCACCCGCATCCGCACGCGTCCCGGAACGGCTCGTCCCCCTCCGGACACCTGATGTCCTCGAAGGCGCACTCCGGATCGTCGCTCACGTAGACGATACCGAGTTCGGGGTCGTCCTCGCAGGTCAGCGCAGGGTCGACCCAGCCGCGCGACTCGAGCTCGTCGCGCATCTCGTCCGGCGCCTCCTCGTCCCCACAGACCACCGCGTCATCAAACTCGCGCCCCTCTGGGAACGCCTCCGGGCAATCCGACTCGAGGAAGCCCTCTTCGATCACGACGCACCAATCGTCGCCCGCGAAAGCGAGAAGCTCGCCGGGGCAATCACTGCCCACGGGGTCGGACGCACTGGTCCCGCACGCCACCGACAGCGCCAGCGCGAACGCAAGCGCGAACTCAACCCAGATCGTCTTCATCTCTACCTGCCTCCCACGTGTTGCGGATCAGCTCGTACGGCGCCCAGCACAGCGACAGCTGCATCGGTGCGCCCTGCTCGGTCTCCTCTGCTTCGCGGTTCAGCCGCTCGATCGTCTCGACCAGCGTCTCGCTGTAGAGTCGCTCCAGAGCCTCGTGGCCCCCTTCCGGTACGTTGAAGCTCAGCGTGCGCGCAAACGCGCCCGGCTCTGACGCGAAGAATCGGCCGTAGACCGCGTCGGCCAGGTTCTCCGCGAAACTCGTCAAACCGCCCACGCGCGCTCGCCAGGTGTCCCGCGACAGGCGCCGCAGGCCCTCCGCCGGTCGGAAGCGCGGGGTGCGGCCGGGCACCAGGTCGATCCGGCCCTCGGACCGCAACGCGGCGATCGCCTCGTCGACATCGGCCGCCCGGTGTTCGGGCAACGCCTGCCGGATGCGGGCTGCGCTGAGCGGCCGTACACCGACCATGAACTCGATCCGCCGGGGTAGGTTGTGGCGGAGCTCCGGAACCACGAAGCGCTCCTTGAGCTTCTTCGAGAGCCGCGCCGCGGTACGGCGCCCGACGCCGAGCGCCTCCCCGGCTTCGTCCAACGTCATGCCGCGTGCGCGCAGCTCCTGGAAGAGCGCGGCCTCGACCAGCGACTGCACGGTCTTGAGTGGTACGCCGAACATGCCTGCGACGCGTACCGCCGGTCGCAACAGCGCGTAGACGACGCGCTGGACCAGCTCAGCGTCGGTGATGTCATCGGTCGAAGCCATACCGCGAACGTAGCGGTGCGTTCGGGTGCGATCAAGCGATAAATGCCATTATTGGCACTTCATGCATTCACCGGTCCGCCGGAAGGCACGACGATCGGGGCGGGGCTCGCGATAGCCGCGAGGTTCACTCGACCTGGAGCGTGCAGCACTCCAGGACCCAGAGGTGGTCGCCGGTGCCGGAGTCGAAGTGGGTCGTGAACCCGATCAACACACTCCCGACCGGGCAGTGCAGGACCGTGGACGTGAAGTTACCGCCCAAGATCTCACCCGTCGCAGGGACGCGGCTGCACGTGCCAAACGTCACGACAGAGCCGGAGCTGGCAAAGCCGTTGTCCGACACCATCGCGTCGACCTCGTCCTCGGTAAGGAAGGTGTCGGTGTCGTCGTCGGTCCCGTCGGCAAACCCCGCGGGGATGCCCGTGATGATGTCCCACGAGACCGCGGTGAGGAACCCGGCATCGGTGATGATCGTGGTGACCTGCTCGTCCGAGAGCTGGGTGTCGGTGTCGTCGTCCACACCGTCCCAGAATCCGGCGGGCATGAACATGATCTCATCCCAGCGGAGCTCGTCCAGGAACCCGGCATCGGTGATGATCTGACGGACATCGTTCTCCGACAGCTGCGTGTCGTCGTCGGTGCCGTCGGCGAAGCCCGCCGGTACCTCGGTCAGGTCGCTCCAGGCAGTGGAGTCGTTGTCCACACCGTCGGCGAAACCCGCCGGCACCCCTGTCAGGTCATCCCACGCGCTCGAGGCGTCGTCGATACCGTCCGCGAAACCCGCGGGGACCCCCGTCAGGTCACCCCAGGCGCGCGAGTCGTTGTCGATACCGTCCGCGAAACCGGCCGGGATTGCGAGGATCTGCGGCCAGACGACGAAGGACAGGAATCCCGCATCGGATACGATATCGACGACCTCGTCGTTCGTGAGCTGGGTGTCGTCGTCCACGCCGTCGGCGAACCCGGCCGGGATACCGGTCAGGTCACCCCACGCACTGGCGACGTCGTCGGTGCCATCGGCGAACCCGGCCGGGATGCCGGTCAGGTCACTCCAAGCGCTGGCGACGTCGTCGGTGCCATCGGCGAACCCGGCCGGGATGCCGGTCAGGTCACTCCAAGCGCTGGCGACGTCGTCGGTGCCATCGGCGAACCCGGCCGGGATGCCGGTCAGGTCGCTCCAGGCGCTGGAGCCGTCGTCGGTGCCGTCGGCGAACCCCGCGGGAACTCCCGTCAGGTCGCTCCAAGCGTTGGAGTCGTTGTCCACACCGTCGGCGAACCCGGCTGGGATGGCCCCGATGTCGCTCCACAACACGCTGGTGAGGAACCCGTTGCTGGTGACCATCGACACGACGTCGTCCTCGGTGAGGACATCGTCGATGTCGTCGGCGAAGCCCGGCGGAACCCCGGTCAGCTCGGGCCAACCGTGCCCATGGCCGGAGCTGGAATATCGGGCGTCTGCCTCGCCGATCGCCTCGTCGATGATGTCGGTCGCCAGGTAGCCATCGAGCGTGTCGGCGTCACCGGCGTAGGCTGCCATCGCGGCGTAGGGGGCAGTCGCGAATGGGAACAGGTCCATCTCCGGATCGCCGTCGACGGCGATTCCGACGAAGACCTGCGGGTGTTGAGCGAAGATCAACGGATCGATCGGCTCCCCCGTCCCGAGATAGGCGGTGAACACACCGCCGACGCACGTCACGCCCATCGTATCGGCCCAGATCTCGTCGGTACCGGAGGAGTCCGCATAGAAGCGGAAGTCGATCGGGATCACCCGATCGACCGGCGTCCCGTCGATCTCGTAGAGCGTACCTTGGAGGGGAACCCGGAACGGCACCTGCCCGAACGCGGGAACGGCGACGGCCAGGCTGAGGACGAGTGTCAGGATTCTCGCGCGCATGGTCTCGGCTCGGTCAGGGGTCGGTGAGATAGGGGCCGGTACCGACGGTCAAACGGAAACGGGGGCTCTCCAGCACGGGCGACGCGGGCCCCAATGTGCCCGAGACCTCGATGACGAAGTTCGGGCTCGACCGCCGCCCGCCGCTGGACGAGGCGGCGAGTCGTTGCGGACACGAGCCGTCCTCTACGCACGTGACGGGCGCGACGCAGGAACCGTCTTCGCAGAGGCCGGTGGCGCAATCCTCGGGCACGAGGCAGGGGAATCCGGTGGCGTAGCACCCGGCGCCGTCGTCGACGCGCACGTTGCAGTCGTTGTCGAGCCCGTCGCAGACCTCCGCGGAACCCGGGTGGGCCGTGGGCTGGCGGTCGTTGCAATCACCCGCAGGCTGATCCTCGCGCGCCTCGCCAAGGTCGTCGCAATCGGCATCCGTCGAGATGACGGCCCCACCGCCGTCCGGTCGGAAGCCATCGTCGTCGACATCGACGAAGCAGATCTCCGCGCCGTCGCAGTTCTGGTCGACACCGTCGCCGATCAGCTCGTGGGCCCCCGGTCGCACCGCACCCTCGGAGTCGTCACAGTCGTCGGCGTTCTCGACGTGCCCGTCCGGGCGCGCGCATTCGTGCACGGGCTCGGCGGTGTCGCTCCCGTAGGTGTCCCCATCGTCGTCGGGGTAGTACGCGACGAGCGTGAGGCCTTCGTCGGGGTCCCCGTCGCAGTCGTTGTCGAGGCCGTCGCACACCTCCGCGGTGGCGAGCACCTGGTCGGTGCACGGCGACCACGCCTCGTCGACGCAATCCTGGTAGCCGAGCACGCACACGCCCACGCCGACCAGGCCGATGTCTCCGTCGTAGCAACCCCGCGACAGCGGGGCCCCGACGGTGTCTTCGTCGGTGTCGCCGTCGCAATCGTCGTCGACGCCGTTGCAGTCCTCGGCGGCGGACGCGTTCACATCGGGGTCCGACTCGTCGCAATCCCATCCGGTACAGCCAGGCCCGACGCCATGCTCATCGTCGTCGAGGTCGAAGCAGAACGCGTCGGGAAGGCATCCGCGGGGTCCGCCTTCGCCGTCGGCGTCCAGCCGCACGCATTCGAACTCCGCCGGGCACTCGATCACATCGTCGCAAATCGACGAGCACACCCCCACCGCGTCGCCGTCGACGCCCACGCAGATCCCCGACAGGCAGTCCCCGTGTTCCAGACACGGGTCGCCGAGCACGCCTCCGGGATCGGGGACGTCGACTTCCGCGTCGGCATCGGCGACGGGGACGTCCGAAGCGTCGGGCGCGTCCTCGCCACCGCCGTCCGGCACGGTGTCGCCGGGTACGTCCTCGCTGCCGCCGTCCGGCACGG
>CAZFPM010000093.1:0-19856 GCA_964520965.1 uncultured Myxococcales bacterium | reverse complement strand
TCCTGCTCCTCGACGCCGAGCCAGCGAGAGTCGCCCTGGTCGAGGAGCCGCGATCGGGTGCCGGTGACGCCGTCTCGTGACCCGTAGAGGATCAGTACCGCGCCGGCGTAGTTGTGGCCGCCGACGTCGCGCCTGTCTGCGCCGGCGGCGATGTCGTCGTGTCCGTCGCCGTCGAAGTCGCCGGTGGTGAGCGAGATGCCGAGGAAGTCGTTGTCGCCGACGCCGTAGTCGAGCGGGCCGGCGTCGAGGTGCCAGTCGAGGCGGGCGGAGCCGATATCCGGATCGAGCCCGTCGTCGCTGCCGTAGATCACGGTGACGAGGCCGGCGTTCTGGACGTCTCCGATCGCTTCGCCCGCCGCGCCGACGACGAGATCGGCGTATGCGTCACCGTTGATGTGACCGGCGGCCAACGACCAGCCGAACTGGTCGGCAAATTCGGCGGTGCCGGGGATGCCGGCGGTCGACTGGTTGAACGTCTGAGCCGGGGCGGCCAGGCCGGTCGTCGGGCGGCAGACGCAGTAGATCACGTCGACGCTGCCGGCCAGATTCGTCGAGCCGATCGCTTCCCCGACGGCGCTCACCGCCAGGTCGTCACAGCCGTTGCCGTCGAAGTCGGCGGCGGTCAGCGCGTAGCCGAAACCGTCGCCGTCCTCGGAGATGCTGTCGGGGCCGGTGTCGTCCTGCTCGAAGTCCTGCATGTCGCGGACGCCTCCGGTCGCGCGCAGCCCGGTGGCCGTTCCGTAGAAGATGTAGACGTGGCCTTCGGCGTCGTTCTCGCCTTGGGCACCGACGGCCAGGTCTTCGTACGGGTCGCAGTTGAAGTCACCCGCGGCCAACGCGTTGCCGAAGCGGTCCTCGTTCTCCGGGCGGCCGATCACACCTGGGGAGTCCTGAGAGAAGCGGACCGGCGCGCGACCGCTCCCCAACCCTTCGCCGCCGCCGTAGACAATCGTCACCGATCCGCCCGCTGTCGTGCCCCCGGCGGGGTCGAGCCTCGCGCCGATCGCCGCGTCGGTGTACCCGTCTCCGTCGAAATCCCCGGTCGCCAACGCGCCCCCGAAGTGTGCGGCCTGCTCCGGCCCGAACCCCAGGCTCTCGTGCGACAGCGCCCGGAATCCCAAGGTCCGGAGCCCGATGCTCGATCCGCGTAGCGCCACCACGGAGCCCGCGTTCTGGAGGTCGCCGATGTCTTCGAACTGGGCTCCGATGAGCAGGTCGGCGTATCCGTCGGCGTCGAAGTCCGCCATGTCGTCGTCCAGCGGCACACGGGTCGGGATCGTGAGCATCGAGCGGCGGATCGTCCAGGTGTGGAGCACCGCCCCGGCTTCGTCGTGCATGCGCGCGGTCACGGTCGGATCATCGGCGGCCGTGTCGACATCGACGACGACGTACGACGGGTGAACGCCGGTGTCGTCGGGGTAGCACGCCTCTTCTCCGCCGGTGTGGACGTACTCGTTCGTCGTCTTGCACTCGGTGGTCGAGTTCGCGATCGGCGAAGAGATGATCTCGGGCAGGCTGTAGCCGCCTTCTCCCCCAGGCAACACACGGAACTCCGACCGGTGTACGTCGCCGGACACGAGGATCACGCCCTCGATCCCGGTTTCGGCGATCGCATCGACGATGCTCACCTGTTCGGCTGTGTAATGGCCCCAGGCGTCGTTCGACGCCTCCGTGCTCCATCCGCTCCCGGATACGACGAACTTGAACGTCCCGGCGGAGGCGGCCAGGGCGTCGAGCAACCACGTGATCTGGTCGGGGCCGAGCATCACCGGGTCCCCGACGGCGGGTGCCGGATCGCGCCAGTAGCGGTGGTCGACGAAGAAGAAGTCCACATCTCCCCACCGGTGGGTGAACTGGATCCCGGGGCCGTCGTCCTCGCGCGGCGGATTGGCCCAGTACTCCCGGAAGGTCCGCAAGGCGCGGTCGCGGCGCGCGTCGACCACGCCTCCGAAGACGCCGTATGTGTTGTTGCCGAGGAAGTCGTGGTCGTCCCAGACGGCGAGTGTCGGCGTCGATGCGAGGAAGTCCGCGCGCTCGTCGCGCCCCCAATCAGCCCACACCGTGGACGCGTCCTCGGACCAGGAGGGGCGGCGCTGGATCTGGTCACGGTAGTGCTGGCGCATCGAGCCGACCGTAGGCCGTGGGACGTCGGGGTCCGATGCCACGATATTGGTGAGCGGGTCGAAGTAGGTGTTGTCCCCGACGAAGAGGAAGAGGTCGGGCAGGGCGGAGGCCAGGGCGCCGAACGCGTCCTGGGCCGGCGCGCGATCGACGACCGTCTTCGCGCACGACGCGACGCCGAACCGGAACGAGGTCGGCCCCTCGGCGGGCGCGGTCGTGAACGTCGCGTCCGCGACCACGTCGCCGGCGATCTCGAACTGGTAGCGATAGTCGGACTCGGCGCGCAGGCCGACGAGCTCGGCTTCGAACGTGAAGTCCTCGGTCGCGGACGGGTAGCGATAGGCGACGGGATCCGTCGCCGCGATGTCCGCACCGGCCGGCGCCACGCGGATCGCAACGCGGCGGGTCGCGTCTGCTCGGCCCCACAGGCGGACGGACGTGTCCGTCGTCGCGCCGACGACCGGTCCATGGGTAAGCGGCCCATCCCAGCAGGTCGTGCACGCGGCCGTGCCGGTGATCGTGTCGGTCCACGAGGTCGTGCCGCTGTCGAGCGTGGCTCCGATCGCGTCGCGGCAGTACACCGGTGCGCCATCGAGCGTCACCTGCACACAGGCGATCTCCCAGTCGGTGGCGTGGTCGTACTCCAGTCGAATCGTGCCCGCGTCCCCACGCGCGATGCCCACATCTTCGAACGTGAACACGTCGACCGACCGGGGCATGAGGTCGTCCCAGTTCGGATGGTTCACGTCCGGCCAGCACGTGGGGCCCAGGCAGATGTCCAGCGTCACGTCCCGCCCCCCGGTCCGGTGTCCGTGGTCGTCGTTGAGCCCGCCGAGGGTGTCGCCGCTGCGGATCGTGACCTGAACGGTTCCGACCTCGGGCGCGACGGGGGGGAGCCCGGGGTCCGCGCAGCCGGCGCCGTCGGTGATCGCGCCTTCGTCGATCTCGTCGTCGCAGTCGTCGCTGATCCCGTTGCAGCGCTCCGGCGCGCCGGGGAACACGAGGGGATCGTCGTCGTTGCAATCCACGGTCTCGTCGAACCCGTCGTCGTCCTCGTCCACGGGTCCCGGCGGGAGCTCCGGCTCGTCCGTCGCGTCAGAGGCCCTGTCGCCGCCCGCGTCCCGCGCGTCGGACTC
Organism: uncultured Myxococcales bacterium; assembly: GCA_964520965.1. GTDB lineage: Bacteria > Myxococcota_A > Bradymonadia > REDH01 > REDH01 > CAZFPM01. The sequence goes on along the minus strand of CAZFPM010000093.1, from coordinate 16,599 downwards.
TACGTCGGGGTCAGCGTCTGTGGTGTCCGGCGGGGCGTCGGGGTCAGCGTCTGTGGTGTCCGGCGGGGCGTCGGGGTCAGCGTCTGTGGTGTCCGGCGGGGCGTCGGGGTCAGCGTCGTCGTCGCCGCCGTCCGCCGAGGCATCGAGATCGTGCGCAACATCGGGTGGGGCGTCCGGAGCATCGCCCTCGGCGTCGCGATCGCTCGGGTCGTCTTCGGTGTCGCGGTCGTCGGTGTCGTCTTCGGCATCGCGGTCGCTGGGATCGTCTTCGGTGTCGCGGTCGTCGGTGTCTTCGACCCGCGGGTCGTCGTCGGCCCCGTCGATGCCGTCGTCGCCCGCGTCCGTGACGATCGGGTCGATGGTGTCGTCGCCGACGCTCCCATCGTGTTCGTCGGTGTCCGACGAGGTCGCCGCGTCGGCATCATCTGGCGCGGCGTCACCGGCGACGCCGGAGCTGTCGGCGGAACCACAGCTCGCGAAGAGCGGACAGAGCGCAAGCAGCCCGCAGAGCACAGGAGCGATTGAACGGATCATCGGCCCGGTTGGATGGAGTTCGCGAAGTCTACCACGGGGGCGCGCACCCGCAGCGGCAATAACGGAGCGGGGGCCTGCGGGCCGGAGGCGTTGCACTTCACCCGCACCGGCCCTCAGTCCGTCCGATCACCTGCCGCCAGTCGGTGAGCGCGAGGTAGGGGGGCGCGAACGCCAGGGCGTAGAGGACGAGCGTCGTCTGCTCGCGGGCGTAGAGGCCGAGCAGCACGAAGAAGAACAGGGCCGCCGGGATCCGCTGAACCAGCAAATTCGATGGAACCAGGCGCCAAGCGCGCGCCCGCACGACCGCCGCCGTGAGCGCGATCGACACGACCCATGCAAGTCCGACCACCGGGTTCGGCGGAACGGTCTCGTTGGCCTGGCGGAACCCGGCCCACCAGAGCGCCAGCAGGCTCACGTGGGTCCACGCCGCAGGTGCCAGCAGAAGGGCGCCTACCCGGGTCGGCGTCGCCGCGTGGTCCGACGACCGTTCGAGCAGGTAGATGCAAGCCGCGGCGAAGAGGGCCCAGCCGAGGATGCCGATCGGAGGCACACCGAAGATGCCGGGCTCGTGCCACTGCCACAGCCCGGCTGCGACCGCGATCGGCTCGATCAGCGAAGCGTCCGACAGCACGATCGCGCCGCCGACGATGGCGACGCGGCGGGTCGACGCATGCGCATCGAGGTGGCGCGTCAGGCCCCAAGCCGAGTGGATCACGACGGGCCAGATCAAGAGGACCATCAGGGGGACCTGGTCGACGAAGACGCTCCACCGGGGGCTGTAGCTGTAGAAGCCGTAGGCGTGGATCACGGTGTCCTCGGCGACCCAGCCGGCGCATGCGAGCAGGACGAGCTGGGTGAGGAATCGGCGCCGATCGCCGGTCTGGCGTCCGCGCCACACAACGTAGCTGCACACGATCGCCGCACACACGAACTCGAGTACGATCACGACGGCACCCCGGATCCCGGGAGTCCGAGCGCGGTCCACACATGGTAGGTGACCAGCAACGCGACGCCGGCCCACGTGAGGAGGACGCAATCTCGGGAGCTGATGCCGCGGCGGTACGCGCGCTTGTACCAGGCGAGGTTGATCAAGGGGGCCGCCCCCATGACGAAGAGCCGCCACGGCGCGAAGGAGAGGGCGTAGCCGAGGGCGATGGCGAGCAGGGAACCGGCGATCAACCCGTCGATGATCCGTGTCGCGACCTGCTCTCCGTGCACGACGGGGTAGGTGTGCACTCCGGCGATGCGGTCACCGGGGGCGTCGCGCAGATCGTAGATGACCTCGTAGCTGAGCTCGAAGGGCAGGAAGAAGGCGATGGCGAAGACGACGGTCAGGGGGCCGACGTCCGGGGCGGTCACCGGAGAGCCGCCGAACCAGCCGGCCGCCGCCAGGGGGTAGCCGAAGACCGTGATCAGGAAGCCGCAGGCCGACGCGAAGTTCTTGAAGAAGTAGAGCTGCTTGATGCGGCGGCGCCCGGGCAGAATCGGCCAGTTGTAGGCGAATCCGAGGCAGTGGTAGGCGACCCGGAGCGCGGTGATGCGCGGCTCGAATGCGTGGACCCACACCAGCGACGCCGCCAACAACCCGAACCCCACGACGAGAATGGGCCGCCGCCATCGGCCGACGAAGCGGGTGCCCCGGATCGCGTTCGCCTCGTCCTCCTCGAGGTCGACGACACGGTTGAGCAGGTTGACGATGAACCAGTCGAGGGCGCACACGCCGGCGATCGCCCAGGGATGAATCCCCGTGAAGAGCCAACCGAAGGTGAAGGTCCCCATGGCCGCGATCGCCACGATGTGCAGGCGGCTGATGCTGGCGAGGGTCTTCAATGGGGGCTCCCTGCGGTCGCCTTGCGCCGGTCGGGGGGGAGTGGCAGCATTCGTCGGCCGATCCCTGTGAGCTGAGACGGAGACTCGACGATGAAGCATCTTCAATCCAGCGCTCGGACACCAGGGTCGAACACGCCGACCGGAACCGGCCGACGTTTCGGACCGCTCCTCGGGCTGCTGCTCGCCATGTTCGTCGCGTGTGGCGGCGAGACCAGCGACGACGAGCCCGATTCATCGGACGCCGTGACCGACATCGCCGACGGGCCAAACGAAGATGCGGCTGGCGACGTCACGTCGACCGACGCGGGCGACCGAGACACCGATGCGGCGGCCGACGCCCCCGACGTCGAGACCGATGCGGCGGCCGACGCCCCCGACGTCGAGGCCGATGCGCCGGACAGCGATCCCGACGCCGAGACGGATGCAGGCGCGGAGGTCGATGGAGAAGACGACACCGGCTCGCCCCCGCTGCCCGCGCTGGACACCCGAGCGCCCTTGTCGCCTCCGGTCGATTCCCTGGCCGGAACCGACATCGAGAGCTGTGCGGTGTACCGGGAGGAACGCTGCGTCGAGGGACAGGTGCAGCGCTGCCGGATCTACGACCCCGGAGAGAGTGGTTTCGTCGCCGATCCGGACCCGCTGTTGCACCGCGCCTTCCTCTTCGACCGCATCCGCGACCTCTACAACTCCCCGGATGGGCAGGCGATCGATCGTGACTTCGTCAGCGAGGTGTTGCCGGGGACCCCGGAAGAGGAGTGGGCGAGCCTCGACCGGTTCCGCTGCTACTGCGGCACCGGCGACGGCGGCATCTGGACGGGGTGGGCGACGGTCGCCGCGATCCTCCGCTACTCGCAGACCGGCACCGAGGCCGACTATGAGCGCATGGAGCAATACGTGCGCGATCTGGTGACGATGTACGACGTCACCGGGATCCCCGGCTACCTGTCCCGCTATCACTACCTGCTCCTGCCGGAGGGCGGGCCGAAGAACGACGAGCACATCCTGCAGTGGGAGGACACGCACTCCGACAGCCACCATCGGCGAGACGTCGTGGATCCGGAGACGATCGAGAACCTCCCGGCCGCATATACCGAGGGCATCGTCGATGACGAGGGAGAGGTTTGGGTCGGCAGGCCGATGTGGCAGGGGCGTCCGTCGATCGACCAGAACACCGGGCCGATGACGGCGCTACCGATGGCGCACAGCCTGCTCCGCGACGAGGCGTTGCAGGCGTCGATCGAGCGTCACCTCACCTGCTATCTGAAGCGGCTACAGCGAATCGAGCTGATCAACCTCCAGTCGAACACCGAGCTGCTCGACACGCTCCTGGCCTACTTCTCGGCCGGCGAGCTCCTGCTCGAACCCGAGGACATCGACCTCACGGCGCTCGACCAGATCGTCGGGTACGTGCATCGGCAGATCAACACGCTGAACGAGGACACCTACGACCGCAGCTGCCCGGAGACGGTGCAGCTCGAGCCCTGGCGGGTGATCGACGCCGCGAGCCCGACCTTCCTGCTCGACCTGATCGAGTTCATCGGCGACATGAGCACGAGCGACGAGCGCGTCGGCTCGCTCGATCACTACTACTTCCCCAGCATCCGGGGCGGCGACGCGATGCACCTGATGCATCTCGCGACGATGGCGTACCACTTCACCGGCGACGACCAGTACCGGCGCTTCCTCTTCGAAGAGCTGATCGGCGATATCCAGACCGTGCGTGTCGCGGACACGGCGGGGGCCTTCCAGCTGCCCAGGTATTGCCGGGCCTACTACGGCGACCAGATCACCTATGGGCCGTGGTGGGCCTTCCTGCAACTGCTCGACGAAGGCGAGCTTCTGACGTCGATGCAGCAGGCGTTCCACGCCGAGATCTGGAGCAAGCACCTGCACGAAACCGCCAACGTCGACCTGGCGATCATGTACGTCGGCGCACTCCCGCCCGAGATCGCGACCGATCGTGAGGCGGCGCTGGCGCTGGTCGACGAGCTGCTCCCGCTGATGGGTGGCAACGGGGGCGCGATGATGGGCGATCCCTTCGACCCGCGCTGGCTCGACGACCCCAAGCGCACCTACACCCTGACCGCCGAGCAGGTGTTCGCGTTCGCCGACGAGAGCGTCGAAGCCGTGTGTCCGCTCCCGGGTGAGGTCGCCGCCTGCAACGCCGAGATCGAGTACGCGGGGATCGCGCTGCCGGGGTTGGCGTCCGGGTCGCACGCGTGCTCGGAAGGAGAGCACGAGTGCCCGATCGACGAGGAGGGGCAGTGCATGACGTGGCGGACCAACGAGGCGCTGCCCCCACCGCTGCGGCCGGCCACCGACTTCCTCTGGCAGCGCAATGCGTTCGAGATCGGCGCCGGCGCTCACTTCGAGGGGTGGCGCCAGTTCGGCGGGGCCGACTACTCCGAGCCCTACTGGAACGCCCGCCGCTACGGCTTCGTGACTGAGGGCGCCGGCCAGGTGCTGGCCTGGGAGACGGTCGGCGCCTGCGATGACTGATACGGTCCTTCACTGCGTCAGCTCGCCGCTGGCTTGCCCGAGTCGCTGCCATCGAGCGATCCGTCTCAATGAAGGCCCGTATGAGCGTCCGCTACGCCGGTCCGCCTCCCGCCGCCGCCAGTGCCTCCCGCAGGGCTGGGGGAACGGACGTGAAGCCCAGCCGGTAACCCTTGTCCTCGACGGAGAGGACCTTGGCGTACGCGTCGCCCGACACCCAGCCGTCGGCCCGGTCGGACACGTGGAGCTTCAAGTCGGTCAGTGCCGCGAGAGGCGTGTCGCTGACCAGCTCGCACTCGAGGTCGGAGAGCCGATGAATCGCGCCCGTACGGTTTGCCTCGGAGACGACGCCACCGGTCACGATGCCGAAGCGCACCGGCAGTGGGGTCCGGAGCTCTCGCATCGGCGGGCGCACGCGCTTTCGCTCGATCGCCAGATCCCCCTCGATGCCCTCGACCTCGAACAGGACCAGCGGCTCGGCGGCGCCCTTGACCGAGAATTGCGCGGTGCCGGTCGTGGCGAGATCGTCGCCCATCGCCGCAGCGGTGGCATCGGAGACCAGGACCTGCCCGCCCACCGTGCAGGCTTCGATGCGCGCGGCGAGGTTCACGTCGAAGCCCATGGCTCCGTACACGGCGCGGTGATGGCTGCCGACGTTCCCGACGACGGCGGAACCGGTGTGGACCCCGATGCCCATCTCGAGGCCGGCGACGCGGGGATCCCCGCTCTGTTTCAGCTCGTCGAGTGCGCGCATCATGGCGATCGCGCAGGCCACGGCTTGTCGTGGGGCGTCGTCGATCGCCACCGGGATGCCAAAGAAGACGAAGAGGCCGTCGCCCTGGATGGCGCTGATCGTGCCGGAGTACTCGTGGATCGGCTCGAACATCGCTTCGAAGTAGCGGTTCATCACCTCGATCGTCTCTTCGGGCTCCAGGCGTTCCGCCATGGCGGTGAACCCTCGGAGGTCCGACGCGAGCACCGTGACCGGGCGACGCTCGCCACCCAGCGTGAGGCCCTCGGGAGCCTCGAGGAGGTGGTCGACGACCGAATCGGACACGTAGCGGCCGAATGTGCGGCGGATGAACTCGTTGCTCGCGAGCAGCTTGGTCTGGGCGACGCGCAGGTCGTCCAGGGTTCCCTCGAGCTCGACGTTCTTCTGGGCCAGCTCCTCGGTTCGTTGGGCGACCTGGCCCTCCATATCGTCATACAGGCGCGCGTTCTCGAACGAGATCGCGAACTGTGACGCGAGCAGGCCCGTGACCTCGACGCGATCTGCCGTGAACGCTCCGGCAATGTCTCGGTGCTCCACGTAGAGAATCGCGCGGAGGGCGCCCTGGTGGTTGACGGACACGCACATCACCGAGAGCGGGCGGGCGCGCATGACGTACGGGTCGCGGGTGAAGCGTCCCTCGTGCAATGCGTCGCCGACGACGACGGCCTCGGAAGTGCGCGCGGCGTAGTGCACCACGCTCTTCGGGAGGTCGGCATAACTGCCCAGGGAGAGGTTGAGCTGCACCTCTGTCCGAATCGGCGGCTCCTCTCCGGGCGGCGCTGCCTCTGCGGCCGCCTGCACGACCATCTCGTGTCCGTCTGCGACGATGAGCACCGCCCGTTGCGCGCCTGCGTTCTCGACCATGACGGCCACGAGCGACTCGAGGAGTCGGCCCATCCGGATCTCGGTGGAGATCGCCTGCGAAGCCTTGATGACGCTGGAGAGATCGAGTTGCCCGGCCACGGAATCCGCGGTACCGGTGGTCATCGTCATCGTCACCGCCGCGGAGCTGCCCGTGGGCTGGCGAACCACCAGCTCGGGGAACTCGGCCTCGAGCATCTCCGTCTTGCGGCGTGCCCCCCAGTGCGCGTAGCCGTAGCGCGCCTGTGCCAGATAACCGCGGCTGAGCTCCTCACGCCCTTCGCCGGCCCAGAACCGCCCGGCGAGCTCACAGGCCAGAGCGTGGTCGGCCACCCATCCGTGGCGATGGGCGAGGTCGATGGCGCGTTCGTACGCGTCGATCGCGGATGTCCGATCGCCGGCGAGGCGAGACCGCTCGGCCACCACCAGCGCCAGCGCGTGCCCCCAGTTTGCCTCGCAATCCGCCGCGTACCCGGTCAGCTTCTCCACGAACTCGTCCAGGCGTTCGGCATGGGTCTCGCCCGGCTCCTCCTTCCCGTTCGCGCCAGCGACCGGTGCGAGCGCGACGCCCGCGTGCATGAGGAGCCGACCACCGCAGATGTTCCCGGGGATGGTCGCGAGCAACTCGGTGGCCTTGTCCGCGGCGGCGAGGGCGTCCGCATACTCGCCGTACATGGTGAGCGCCGCGCATTTGAAGATGGCGTAATAGCAGACGATGATCATCGACTGGTTCGCCAGCAGGCGCTCGGTGAAGCTGGCGTCGTCGATGCCGTCGCACTCGAAGGCGTCGATGCCGTCGGTGTTCCCCGCCAGGTTGCTCACCGCGAGGCGGACTGCCTGTATGCAGTCGACGGACATCTGATCCTCCTGTCTCGCGCAATACTCGAGGTGCTCCCGAGTCTCGGTGAGGATCTGCTCCAGCGGCTCGCCGAGGAGCATGGCGTTCAGGCCGAGGTAGGCCATGTTGTAACGCGCGAACGGGAACTGGCCAGACTGCAGACCGGCGCGAATCCCCTCCTCGAGGATCGGGCGCGCGTTACGGAAGGGCTCGACCCAACACAGGGCCCAGTTTCCGCTCAGGAAACAGGCCTGGGCCTTGTCCGCGATGTTGCCGTACCGGTCGCAGAGCTCCCGGCTGACGACGGTGAACTCGTAGCCGCCTTTCGGGTCGCCAAACATCGCGCTCAGCAGGTGCCCGTATTGGGAGTAGATCGCGAGCGCTTCCCGCGGGTTCCCGTGCTCGGCGATGAGCTTCATCGCCTCGAAACCGATCACGCTGTAGAGGAGCGGATCGAGGTAGAACGCAGGCGCCATGCTCCAGGTGAGCAGCCGGGTCTGGGCGATCGCCATCGGGTCGGTCATCTGCGGTCGGTCCAGGAACGCCGACGCCGTTGCGCCACCGAGCGTCTCCTGAAGCTGACCGAAGGACGCCATCATGGCGCCCATGACCTCGTCGCGGGGCAGCTCGAGGCCGACCAGCGCGAGGCCCGCCCGCGTTGCCTCGAGCGCCTCGGGATAGCGCCCGAGCGTCGTGTGCTGCTGTACGACGATCACGTGGAGTTCCGCGCGCTCCAGGTCGGTTCGTGCGCGCTCGATGCAAGTGTCGATCGCTTCGGCGGCGCGATCGTGGTCGGCGAGACCGAACAGGGCCTTCCCGTGCCCGCCGTGCAGCCCCATGCACAGGTCGTAGTGCTTCTCCCAGGCGTCGTCGGGCAGGAAATCGATCCCCACGGAGAAATACTCCGCCGCGGCATCGTTGGCAGCCGATGCGGCCGCTCGGAGTCCCGCGTCGAGGTTGAGCTGCGCGACCTGCAGCCGCTCCGCCGGTTCGTCGATCAACGTCCGCGCCCGGTTGAGCTGGAACACCCGTTCGAAGAGCCGCTCGTGCTGCGCGTCCTCGGTGTGGGACATGAGCCGGCCGAGGGCGAGATGGGTGGCGGTTCGCTCACGGAAGGCCATCGACGCGTACGCGGCCTCCTGGATCCGATCGTGGAAGAACCGGCAGCTCTGCTCGAGCGTACCGACGGCCGAGATCAAGACTTCGAGCTCGGACGTCGTCACCAGGAGCCCGTCCTGGACGGCCGGTCGGAGTTGCCTCCAGATGCTGGAGACATCGGTGCCCTTCAGACCCGCCAACGTCGCGAGATCGAACGACGCGCCGACACAGGCCGCGACCTGCAGCAGCGCGCGGGTCTCCGGCTCCAGGCGGTCGAGCCGCGCGGTCATGAGCTCCAGCACGTTCTGCGTGAAGCCGCGCTCCCGGATCTCGTCCTCGCTCCACGTCCATGCCCCCACGTCCCGGTCGAAGCGCAACAGGTCATCGCGGTCGAGCGCTGCGACGTACTCCCTCACGAAGAGCGGATTACCGCCCGTGGTCCGAACGATCAGGTCGGCCAGCGACGCTACGTCACCGCCGCTCCCGACGGTGTCCGTGAGCAACTCCGTGACCTCGGCGGTGCCTAGGGGGACAGGTCGATCTGGGAGGGCGGTCGGCCGTCGGCCGCCAGTCCCGCCAGCGTCGTCTTCAGCGGGTGGTTCGCGTGAACCTCCTCGGGCCGATACGCCCCAATGACGAAGAGCGCGAGCCGGTCGTCGGAGAGCAGGTGCCGCATCAGGCTCAAGCTGGCGGGGTCGGCCCACTGCAAGTCGTCCAGGAAGACGACGACCGGGTGGTCGGGCTGCGCGAACACCCGTACGAACTTGCGGAAGATCCGTTCGAAACGGTTCGCCGTCTCCGCGGCTCCGAGCTCCTCCACGGGCGATTGCGCCCCGATGATCGTCTCGACCTGCGGGATGACGTCGGTGATCAGGCGTCCGTTCGGGCCGAGCGCGGCCACGAGATCGTTGCGCAGCCGCTCGAGCCGCTCCGGGCTCTCGGCGAGGAGATCGGTCACCAACGTCTGGAAGGCGGCGACGATCCCGGAGAAGGGTACGCGCAGGTATTGGTCGAACTTGCCGGCGACGTAGTGACCGCGATGCTCGGTCAGCGGCCGGAAGATCTCGCGTACGAGCGCGGTCTTGCCCAGCCCGGCGCCGCCGGTCACCAGCACGCCGGTGGGACGGACGGACGCGCTTCGGCTGGCGAGCATGCCCTCGAACGTCGCCACGAGCTCCGCGGCCTCGTCCTCGCGGCCGTAGAGCCGAGCGGGGATCAGGAAGCGCTCGGTCACGTCATGCTCACGGACCGGGAAGCTCTCGATCCGATCTCCATCCCGCAGGTCGTGGCGACACCGCTCCAGGTCGGCAAGCAGGCCGCGGGCGCTGTGGTACCGGGCGTCGACCGGCTTCTGCAACAGGCCGCTCACGACTTCCCCGATCACCGCCGGGACGTCGGGAGCGACGTCGCACAGCGGCTCCGGCTCGCGCGCGATGTGCGCGTGGACGACGGCCATCGCGTCACCGTCCTGGAACGGCGGACGTTCGGCGAACAGGTCGTAGAGGGTGGCCCCGAGCGAGTACAGGTCCGAGCGGTAGTCGACGGCCGCGGTCACGCGGCCGGTCTGCTCCGGAGAGATGTAGGCCAGCGTGCCGGCAAGTCGGTTCTCGTTCGAGAACGACGGGGCCTCGGTCGCCAGCGCGGTCGACAGACCGAAGTCGATCAGCTTGATCTCACCCGTCTCCGGGTTGCGCACGACGTTTGCCGGGTTGACGTCCTTGTGGATCACGCCGCGGTCGTGAACGTCGCGCAACGCCGTCGTGATCACGATCGCGATGTCGAGTTTCTCGGCGAGGGTCCATTGCTCGCCGTCACCGGTCCGCTGCGACGCCAGCGAGGTCGCGTCGAAGTCCTCCTGTACCAGGGCCCAACGGCGGTGGTCGGTTTCGAAGCCGAGCGCACGGATGACGTGCGGAGACGCGGAGGAGACCAGCATCTCGTACTCGTGACGAAAGCGCGCGACCTCCTCCGGCGACGGATGCAGTTGCCGCAACCGCTTCACGATCACCGGCGTCCCGTCGGGAGCAGTCCCATCGCAGGATGTCGTGTCTGCGTCCCTCGTGGATGCACTCGCCGAGATTGAACGTCGCCAGGCCCTGCATGGTGGTGTCCGGTCTGTCGTGTTTTCGGATGCTGCTGATGAGATCGGCCGAAAGGTCGCGTCATGTCAACCACCGCATCCTGTGTTCTCGGCCGCTCCGGCACCGGGTCCTCGGAGGCTTGTCTTCTCGCTCTTGCGCGCGGTCGCACCCGCTGGGACTCCCGGAGGGAGATGCCGCGGAACGCCGTCGGTTTTACGACGTGTGGCGGATCGCTGTCCGGCGTCGGTGCGATCCGTCTCGCGCCACCAGCCGGGATCGTGGTGCAGCCTGGACGGTGGCTGCGTCGCCCCCTAGTATCGGCGCACCTTAGTCCAATCGAGCGTCACAGCCGGACCCCCAGCATCGAGGCGAGCATCAGCTTGCGCCCGCGTGAGATTACATGAAAACAACCCAGCTGATCACCGTAGCGTTCTCCGCCCTCGTCGCCCTTGGCATCGGCGCTATCGCCGACGCCCAGGAGCTGACGACATCACTCTCGGCGGTCTACGACGTCACCCTTCGCGGCGACTTCATCGTCGCCGGGAACGCGTCGGACGAGTGTGACCCGGCCGATCCGGATTGCGTCGCCGACGCGGTCGACGCGGATACGGACGTCGAATCTCACAAGAACAACAACGACTACCGGACGCGATTCGCCGACTACGACGACACGGCGGTCGATGCACCCCCGTCGGACTGGCTCGGTGACGGGTCGAGCGACACGTTCAACTCGACGTCGGCGACCGTCGCCATCCCCTCGACCGGGACCGTGGTCTACGCCGCGCTCCACTGGGGGGGCCGTGTTGCGGATGACCTGCCGCCAGCGCCGCGCGAGGCGAACGTCGTGCAGTTCGGCGCGCCGGGCGCCGCCGCGTACACCGAGGTGACAGCGGACGCGTTCCGCTCGCCGCGGTGCTCGCCGCCGACCTCCGTGTGTGATCCGGGCACCGGTCCGTTATGGTTCGGCCGCCGTGACTACTACGCGTACGCCGACGTCACCGACCTGGTCGCGGCCGCCGGCGCCGGCGACTACTGGGTGGCCAACGTCGTGTTCGGCGAGGGGCTCGACGACAACTACGGTGGCTGGCAGCTCTTCGTCGTCTACGAGGACACCGACGCGGACTACCGCAACATCCAGCTCTTCCACGGCGCGGTCGCCTACGGATCGGGGACGCCCACGATCCAGAACCTGACCGGATTCCTCACCCCGCTCTCCGGCCCGATCGAAGCGGAGGTCACCTACTTCATCTTCGACGGCGATCGATACGACGGCACCGCCGGATCCGCCCAACGGGACACGGTCGGCTTCAACGGATCTGCGGTCTCGGACGCGATGAACCCGGCGCTCGATACCGGCAACTCGACGATCTCCATCGGCGGCGAGCTCGTGACCACACGCACGCCGGCCCACGCCAACACGCTCGGCGTCGACATCGACGTCTTCGAGGTCGGCTCGCGGCTGAGCAACGGCGATACATCGGCGGAGCTCGAGCTCCACGCCGGCTCTGGCGAGGAGAACTACGTGCTCGCAGTCGGGTTCGCCACCACGATCCAGGTGCCGGAGGTCGTCGCCGAGAAGACCGCCACCGTATACGACTCCGACGGGGTCCTCGACCCCGAGCAGATCGCCCATGAGGGCGACTTGATCGAGTACGTGATCTCGGTCGAGAACCGGGCGAGCGACGATGCCGAGAACCTCGTGATCAGCGACGAGATTCCCGAGGGCACGACCTACCTGGCCGACACCCTGCTCATCGATGGCGCGACCCGCACAGATGATGCCGGTGACGACACAGCGGAGTTCGACGGCGGGTTCGGCGACCGCGGGCGCGTGGTGTTCCGGGCGGGCACCGGAGCCGACGCCACCGACGGCGGGGACCTCGTGATCGGCGACTCCACCGAGGTGCGATTCCGGGTCACCGTGCTGCCCCCGGCCCCGGGCACCGCGATCGAGAACGTGGCCGAGGTCGCGTTCAACGGGGCGACCCTCGGACCGCTGGAGATCCTGAACTCGTCGTCCACGGCCAGTGGCGGCACGACCGATACGTCGGTGTGCGGCAACGCGATTCCCGAAGACGGCGAGGGCTGCGACGACGGCAACCCGGTCACGGGCGACGGATGCACTCCCGCGTGCGATGTCGAGTCGGGGTTCGAGTGCTCCGGTACTCCGTCGGTCTGCGGGCCCGTCGACGCCGACAACGATGGCGTCGACATCCTCACCGACATCGACGACGACGACCCGGACGTTTGTCGCGACGCCGACGGCGACACGTGCGACGACTGCAGCGTGGGCACCGACGACCGCGGCCCGCGCCCGGACTTCGACCCGGCCAACGACGGTCCCGACGCAGACGGCGATGGAGCCTGCGACGCGTTCGACGGCGACGACGACAATGACGGGGTCGCCGATGATGGCGACACCGATCCGACCGACCCCGACGTTTGCCGCGACCTCGACGGCGACACGTGCGACGACTGCGCCGTCGGCGACGACGACTTCGGGCCGCTCCCGGACTTCGACCCGGCCAACGACGGTCCCGACATCGACGGCGACGGACTCTGCGACGCCGGGGATCTCTGCGCTGGCGACGACGACACCGGCGACACCGACAGCGACGGTACCTGTGACGACCTCGACGACGACGACGACAACGACGGTGTCGACGACGGTCCGGACACCGCGCCCCTCGATCCCGACGCATGCCTCGATGCCGACGGTGATACCTGTGACGACTGCAGCGTGGGCACCGACGACTTCGGGCCCCTCAGCGACGCCACGCCGGAGAACGACGGGCCGGACGCGGACGGCGACGGCACCTGTGACGCCACGGACGCGTGCGTCGGCGACGACGACACCGGCGACACCGACGGCGACGGGCTCTGCGACGACTTCGACGGCGACGACGACAACGACGGCGTCGATGACGGCGAGGACGCCAACCCCACCAACCCCGACGTCTGCCGCGATGTCGATGGCGATTCGTGTGACGACTGCGCGATCGGCACTGACGACTTCGGGCCGGCCGACGACTTCGACCCTGCCGCCGACGGCCTCGACGGCGACGGCGACGGCGTCTGCAACGTCTCGGACGCGTGCGTCGGCGACGACAGCACCGGCGATACGGATGGCGACGGAACCTGCGACGATGTCGACGCCGACGACGACAACGACGGCGTCGACGACGGTGAAGACGACGACCCGACCGACCCGGACGTCTGCCGAGATCTCGACGGAGACACCTGCGACGACTGCGCGGTGGGCACCGACGACTTCGGGCCCTTCTCCGACGCGAACCCCGACGCCGACGGCCCCGACGCTGACGCCGACGGGATCTGCGACGCGTCCGATGTCTGCGAGGGCACCGACGTCACGGGCGACACCGACGGCGACGGCACCTGTGACGACGCCGACGACGATGACGACAACGACGGCGTGGTCGATCTGGTCGACCCGGCCGACACCGACCCGGACGTCTGCGGCGATGTCGACGGCGACACGTGCGACGACTGCAGCGTGGGTACCGACGACTTCGGACCGCTCTCCGACTCGAGCCCGGCCGACGATGGCCCCGACGCCGATGGCGACGGCCTGTGCGACGACGGCGACCTCGACAACGACAACGACGGCGTCGGTTCGGCAGGTGATCCAGACGACGACGACCCGGATGTGTGCGGTGACGGTGACGGCGATACGTGCGACGACTGCTCCGTCGGCACCGACGACTTCGGCCCGCTGAGCGACCGGCTGCCGGACGACGACGGCCCCGATCTCGACGGCGACGGCCTCTGCGACGCCGGCGACGTCGACGACGACAACGACGGGGTCGAAGACGGATCCGACACCGACCCGACCGATCCGGACGTGTGCACTGATGTCGATGCGGACACGTGCGACGATTGCGCGGTCGGCACCGACGACTTCGGGCCGCTCTCCGACGCCGATCCGTCCGACGACGGCCCGGACGACGACGCCGACGGCCTGTGCAACGCCGGCGACCTCGACGGCGACAACGACGGCGTCGCGGCCGGCGACGACCCGGACGACGACGATCCCGACGTCTGCGGCGACAGTGACGGCGATACGTGCGACGACTGCTCCGTGGGCACCGACGACCGCGGACCCCTGAGTGATCGGCTGCCGAACGACGATGGTCCCGACCTCGACCTCGACGGTCGGTGCGACGCCGGCGATGTCGATGACGACAACGACGGGGTCGTCGACGAAGACGATACCGACCCGGCGAATCCGCGGATCTGCGAGGATCTCGACGGGGACACGTGCGACGACTGCGCCGTGGGCACCGACGGCTTCGGGCCGTTTGCCGACACCGATCCCGCCAACGACGGCCCGGACGCAGATGGCGATGGTATGTGCGATGCCATCGACGTCTGCGTGGGGGACGACACCCGCGGCGATACCGACGCCGATGGCATCTGCGACGATGTCGACACCGACGACGACAACGACGGCGTGATCGACGCGCTCGATCCCGCCGACGGCGATCCCGACCTCTGCGGCGACGTCGACGGGGACACGTGCGACGACTGCTCCGTAGGCACCGACGACTTCGGTCCGCTCGCCGATACGAACCCGGGCGACGACGGTCCGGATGCCGACGACGACGGGTTGTGCGATGCAGGCGACCTCGACGCGGACAACGACGGTGTCGGCGCGGCCGGCGATCCGGACGACGACGACCCGGACGTCTGTGGCGACGGAGACGGGGACACGTGCGACGACTGCTCGGTGGGTACCGATGATCGCGGTCCGCTGAGCGACCGACTCCCCGCGGACGACGGCTCTGACATTGACGGCGACGGCCAGTGCGACGCCGGTGACGTCGACGACGACAACGATGGGGTCGTCGACGGCTCCGATCGCGACTCGACCGACCCGGACACATGCGCCGATGTCGACGGCGACACCTGCGACGATTGCAGCGTGGGTACCGACGACTTCGGACCGCTCTCCGACGCCAACCCGGCCGATGACGGCCCCGACTCCGACGGCGACGGACTGTGTGACGCGGGCGACATCGACGCGGACAACGACGGCGTCGGCGCGGCCGGCGACCCGGACGACGACGACCCGGACGTCTGCGGCGACGGCGACGGCGACACCTGTGACGACTGCGCGGTGGGCACGGACGACCGCGGCCCGTTGAGCGACCGGCTGCCGAATGACGACGGCGCCGACCTCGACGGCGACGGCCAGTGCGATGCCGGCGACGACGATGACGACAACGACGGTGTCACCGACGACGTCGACACCGACCCCACCGACCCGACCATCTGCGAAGACATCGACGGCGACACGTGCGACGACTGCTCGGTCGGCGTCGACGGCTTCGGTCCCTTCGCCGACGCAGATCCGCTCGACGACGGCCCGGACGGGGACGACGACGGGGTCTGCGACGACGGCGACCTCTGCCTCGGCGACGACGCGCGCGGCGATCTCGATGGCGACGGCATCTGCGACGATCGCGAGGAACCCCACGCCAACGACGACGACGCCACCCTCGTCGAAGGTGCGGCCGAGCTCGTCATCGACGTGCTGGCCAACGACTTCCGGGGCGGCGCGCCGATCGACCCGTCGACGGTCACGATCGTCGATGCGCCGGACGCGGCCCATGGGACGACCTCGGTCGACCCGGTCACGGGCGACGTGACCTTCACCCCGGAAGCGGACTTCGACAGCCTCGCGACCTTCACCTACACGATGGAGGGCGAGGACGGCCGGATCTCCAACGTCGCGACCGTGACCGTGCGCTACAACGCCGCGCCGATCGGTCCGACGGACATCGTCGTCTGGCTCGCGGGCGGACCGCTCTCGGCGAGCGAGGCGGTCGCGGCGCTCTTCGACGACCCCGAGGGCGTGGGAATCGACCCGTTCTCGCTCGGCATCGACACCGCCCCGGCGAGCGCTGTGACCGAGGTCACCGACGCCGGCGAGATCGTCGTGACTCCGGACGACCCGACGGTTGCGGACGAGTACGTCGTGACGTTCGAGTTGTGCGACCTGGATCTCGATGCTCCGGCCTGCGTGAACGGCCGCATCACGTTCATCTACAACGACGACCCGTCCATCG
>CAZFPM010000092.1:0-19886 GCA_964520965.1 uncultured Myxococcales bacterium | reverse complement strand
GCCGCGATCGACGCGTTCTGGCGCGGACATTGGGCGTTCCCGATCGACGGACGCACCCTGCCGGCGATCACCAGCCGCGGCTGTCCATATCGGTGCGCCCACTGCTCCAGCAACCCGGGGCGGGGCGAGGGTGAGCCCAAGCGCCAGCGGCGTCCCCGTCGCGAGCGGGTCGAAGCCCTGGTCGCCGCGCTCGTACGGGATCATGGAGCGTCGCGCATCGACGTGCTCGACGAGATGGTCAACGTCGACACCGGCCACTTCGACGCCCTGCTGGGCGCGCTCGTCGACAGCGATGTCCGCTTCGACTTCCCGAACGGGATGCGCGCCGACTGGGTGACGGCGGAGCAGCTCCAGTCGATGGCCGGCCGCATCACCACCCTCTCGGTCTCGGCGGAGAGCGGCGTGCAGCGGGTCGTCGATCGGGTCGTGGACAAGCGCCTCGACCTCTCGGCGATCGAGCGGACCGTCGCGCGCGCCGCGGAGCTCGGGATCCCGACGTTGGTGCATTTCATCATCGGCATGCCCGGCGAGACGCGGACGGAGATCAACGAGACGCTCGAGTACGCGGTGCGCCTCAACCAGCAGTACGGGGCCTGGCCGGGCGTCCAGTTCGCCACGCCGTTGCCGGGCACCCGCCTGGAGCGCGAGGCGGTCGAGACCGGCGGCCCGCTGCCGGAGATCGACGACTTCGGTCCGCTCTTTCAGCACCGACCGGTGACCCGGGGCGAGGATTTCACCCCGGAGGATCTCCGGCTCTTCAAGTGGACCTTCGATCAGCGCATCGCCGCGGGGCATCAGCCGACGAAGGTCATCATGAACGTGACCTACCGGTGCAACAACCACTGCGGCTTCTGCGCGGTCGGCAATCGGAGCACGCAGGACGGCCGCTTCGAAGACCAACGGGCGTTGCTCCTGGAGTACCGCCGCCGCGGGATTCGCCTCGTGGATTTCGACGGAGGCGAGCCCACCCTGTACGCGAAGCTGGTTCCCCTGATTCGCTACGCCAGGGAGATCGATTACGACGCGATCAACGTCACGACCAACGGCCGCATGGCCGCGTACGACGTGTTCGCGAAGCGGCTCGTGCAGTCGGGGCTGACGAGCCTCCTCTTCTCGCTCCACGGCGTCGACGCGGAGACCCACGGCCGCAACGTGGGTGTGAACGAGGCCTTCGACCAGACCGTCGCCGGGATTCGGAACTGCGTCCGGCACGCCCCCGAGGGCGTCGACCTGGGCATGAACATCACGGTCACGCGGAGCAACCAGGACGACCTCCCGGCGTACGCGCAGCTCGCCTGGGACCTCGGAATTCGCTGGCTGAACATCCAATTCCTGACCCCGTTCGGACGCGCGACGCGTGAGGTCTGCCCGGACGAAGAGAAGGCCGCGGCCCTCACCATGCAGGTGATCGACACGTGGCGGGACCGGATGAAGCTGCAGGTCGTCAACCTGCCCTTCTGCCTCCTGCCCGGATACGAGGACTTCGTGCTCGGCGATCTGCTGAAGATCCAGCGGCAGATGGTCTTCGTGAACAACGAGGACGTGAACCTCTACGACTACCTGCGCGATCGGCGCGCGTACGCGGAGCAGTGTCACGGCTGCCCGCACAAGGTGTTCTGCGGCGGCTTCTACGAGCTCGACGACGTGCCCGAGCCCCCCTGGGAGTTCTCGTTCCGCGACGTCGGGGGCGGCGACGACGGTTAGGCATGGGGCGGCGCCAGTGTAGACGCGCGGAATACGTTTTGTCGCGGTGTCGCTCGACTGGGTTTCGCAAGCGGGTTAGATTCGCGGCGTCACGTCAACCAGGACCCTTCCTCGGAGGAAGTCATGCGCACGCTCGCTCTGGTCGTCCCTGCTCTGGTGCTTCTCGTCGTGTTGTCACCACGTCCGGCGGAGGCCTGCGGCGGATTCTTCTGCTCGCAGAGCGCGCCGGTGAACCAGGCCGCCGAGCGCATCATTTTCGCCGACGATGGCGACGGGAACATCACCGCGGTGGTGCAGATTCTGTACTCGGGGCCGTCCGAGCGTTTCGCGTGGCTCCTCCCGGTGCCGACGGTGCCGGAGATCGGCGTATCTTCCAATCGGGCGTTCGAGGCCCTGCAGATGGCGACCAACCCGGTCTACCGGCTCAGGACGACCGTCGAGGGTGACTGCGAGCGCAGCGGGTTCGCCGACGCCAGCGTGGAAATGGACGCCTCAGCGGGGGACGGCGGCGGCGGACCGTCGTCGGTCAACGTGGCGGCGTCCGGCAGCGTTGGACCCTACGACTACGTGGTGATCGAGGTCGCGGTCGGCGACGACGACCCGGCCGAGGCGGCGCTCCGGTTCCTGCAGAACAACGGGTACGACCTGATGGAGTCCGGGCCGGACCTGATCCGCCCCTATCTCGAGTCGGAGATGTTGCTGGTCGCGTTCCGACTGACGAAGGGAGCCCGCACAGGCGAGATTCGACCGGTGACGCTGCGTTACGAAGCCGAGATGCCGATGATCCCCATCATGCTGACCGCCGTCGCGGCAGTCGAAGACATGGGCGTCCTGGTCTGGATCCTCGGCGAGCACCGTGCCGTGCCGGCGAACTACTACGACCTGATCCTCAACGAGGCTCGCATCAACTGGCTGAACCCGAACAGCAACTACAACGAGGTCGTGATCGAGGCGGTCGACGAGGCAGGAGGCCACGGATTCGTGACCGAGTTCTCGGGCCCGGCGGCGGAGTTCGCCGACTCGATCGCCTCGCGGTGGATGATCTCGGTGCACGATAGCTTCGACGATGAAGCGGCCTCGTCGGCCGAGCACACCATCGCCGACCGTCGGCAGCTCGTGTTGGACATCCTCGCGACGTACAACGGCTGGGACGGTGTCTCGGAAGCGCTGGGACAGACCCTGCTGGTGAGTGGCGGTCCGACCGCCGCGGAGGACCTGCTCGATTGCATCTCGTCGGTCGTCGTCTGGTCCGATGATTGGGACGACGGCGGTTCCTGGGACTCGTGGGATGCCACAGACGCCAGCGATGGAGGCGACGCGGGCGCGCCCGTCGACGACGATCCCTACGCCCACTGCCTCCCCGGCGAGTTCCTGGAGCCCGATGACCTCGTCGCCTTCGTCGAGCAGGTCCGCATCGACGTGCTCGACCCCCTGTGGGCTACGCGCGAGCTCTTCGAGGACGCGCGCACACTGACGCGCCTGTACACCGCGATGTCTCCTGACGAGATGGACTGCGATCCGATCTTCGCGTTCAACGCCGATCTGCCCGAGGTCTCCAACATCCACGTGGCGGAGCGGATCATCGAGTGCGATCCCTCCGTGTCGACCGGCTCGGCCCCCTGGCGAGTCGTATTGCCCGGTGGCGGCGTCGTGCGCGGGGAGGGCTCGACGTGGCCGATCGACGCGACGATCGACATGCCAGCGCTCGCACAAGCCTGGGAGATCCGACCCGAGGGCGCCGCAGTGGTCGTCCAAGACCACAGCGAGGAGATCTCCGACGGGCTCGACGACGCGAACGGCACGCGGATCCCCCGCTCGTCGGACGACTCGGGCGGATGCGATTGCGCGACGGCGCGACCCGCGGCCAGACACGCGTGGCCGGCGCTCCTGCTCCTCGCGGCCCTCATCCTCCCGCGACGGTCACACCACCGCGACTCGGCGTAGCCGGCTACCGTCCATCGGTCGGGGGCTTGCGGGGACCGTCGATGACGAGGGATGCGCGGGGGTCGCCGCGGAAGCGGATGGGTTCGGGGAGAGCGTGGTGGTCGAGGAACTCCGAGGGGACACCGACGCATTCGCGTTGCACGGCGCACCTCACACACGACTCGGCGTAGCTCAGCTTGTTGGAGCGGAGGTGCTTGTTGGCGGTGTACCACCGGAAGTGGTCGATCAGCTCCCGCGGGATGGCGCAGGCCGGGATGCCACTGACGGAGAGCAGGTCGACCGGGATCCGGGTCTTCGCCTTCACCAGCACGTCGATCGCGGCGGGAAGGTCCATCGGCAGCGCCTCGTAACCGGCGGCGAACTGCGGCTCGGGGAACCAGTAGAACATCGAGACCCGCACGGGCAGGCGCGAGAGCGCGGCCAGCAGATCCGGGATCTCGTGCGCGTTCTCCGACGTGCAGGGCACCTCGACGTAGACCATCAGGGCCCGCTCCAGGAGGTTCGCCACAGCGGCCCAGAAGAGCTGGTACGCGCCGTCGAGCCCGGCGATTCGGTCGAAGAGCGGCGCGCTGAACGCGTGGGCGGTCAGATGGAACGACTCGACCCCGTGCTCGCGGAGAAAGTCGACGAAGTCGGGCTCGGCCAGCGCGGTGCCGGGGGTCTGCACGTCCATGCCGCTGAGCCCCAGCGCGCGTGCGCGTCGGAGCGCCCGTTCGAAGATCGGCGACGCCAGCGCATCAGCTCCGCGCCATGTGACCGTTCCGCGACCGCCGGCGGCCGCGATTTTCTCGAGCCTCAGTTCGACCCGGGGCCACGAGTCGAGCGCTTCCTGTTCGAGGCGTTTTCTCTGGGCGTCGGTGGTCGCCTCCGACCACGAGGGCACCGAGGAGTCGTGGACGCGGCGGTAGTTCACACCGCAGAAGATGCACCCCCGATCGCAGAGACTGTCGAGCTCGACGCCCTCGACGGGTTCGCGCACGAGCTGCGCGGGCTCCTCGATGAGCATCGGTGGCGGGACGGGTTCTCGCGCGGCGAGCGCGCCGCAGACGGTCGCGCACAGCGACCGATAGGCCTCCGCGCCGTCGTCGCGGGTCGGCGGCAGGAAGTCGAAGCCCCAGCACTCCGTCTCCCACGGCGTGTGCACGTCGGTGCGCGTGGCGTCGATGACGAGCGGCTCGTCGACCCCTTCGACCGCGAGGAAGAGGCTCCAACCCCGCCCGTAGGACGGTTGCACACGCAGGCGTCGCAGGGGGTGTCCGGCGTCGCGGCAGATCGGCAGCAGGAGTCGTCCGAAGTACGAGTGAGCGACCTGCCGACGAGCTTCGATCTGGGTCGGGTATCTGATGCGCATTCGACGTGGACGGGCGACGCGGCTGTCGCGCGCCGGGTACGGGCACGCGACATCTGAGGTCGGTGACCTCGCGACGAATGATAGCCGCCCGCTGCTCCATCGCCCAGTGCCAAGGCGGCGTTACGAAGGCTGGCGCTCGCCACGACGACCACCAGCTGCACGCGGCCAACTTCTCCGGGCGGCGCGCCGGCGGGACGAGAGACACGCGGCCGATCTGGATTCTCGGCGCCGACAATGGGAGAAGAGGTGCAACCGCGTGGAATAACCCGCCGTCCCGGATACGACTGACGGAGCACGTCATGCCGAGTAGCCACAGGCGCCGAGCGATTCGCGCCTCGTTCGCGTTCACCTCGATCGGTCTCGCCGCTGTGCTGGCGGTCGCTTGCTCGGGCCCGACGCGTTCGGCCCTGCCGCCGGACGCCTCACCCGATCTGCGGCGCGTCGCGCGGGATTGCGACGCCGATGTCGCGTCGGCCTGTCTCGCAATCGGCCGCGCCTGGTATGACGGAGACGGTCTGCCGGCCGACCCTCCACGCGGCATCGCGTTGATCCGCACAGCATGCTCGGCGAACGTCGAGGGGGCATGCGAACAACTCGAGATCACACGACTGACGGGACGTCCGTCGTCTCGGGCCGTGGCACGCGCGCAATCGTGTGACCTCGGCGACCTCGGCGCCTGCGCCCAGCTCGCCGACCTCTACCGCGAAGGACGAGGGCTCCCCGAGTCGGCCGCCGACGGGTCCCGGATTCACGAAGACACCTGCGCGGCCGGGTACGCCCCGTCGTGCGCCGCTCGATACGAGATGCTCTGGAACGCCGAGGGGGAGACACGAGACACGACCAGCGCCGTCGAGTACCTGCACCGGGCCTGTGAGCTCGGCCACCAGGCGTCGTGCGAGCGGTCGTTCGAGATCTCGTTCGGCGACGGAGCGACCGACGAGGCGCTGGGCGAAGCCCGCGGCTGCGACCGGGGTGATCCCGCGGCTTGTGTCGCGTTCGGCGACGCGCTGCAGTCCGGCGATGGCGCACGGATGAACCTCGCCGGTGCCCGACGAGCGTTCGAACAGGCTTGCGACGGTGGCTCCGGACATGGATGCGTGTCGGCGGCCCGGATGTGGCACTCGATCGGCACGGGCGATCGCGAGCGCTCCGATGAGCTCTACGCGCGCGCCTGCGACGACGGTCTCGGGGAGGCGTGTACGGAGTTCGGCGCGGTGACTTTCGACGCCTCGTCGACCCACGCCGACTTCGAGGAGGCCCACACGTTGTGGCAGCGCGGCTGCGATCTCGGCGACGAGGCCGGCTGCGCTGCGGCGCCCGGTCGTTGGGAGTCGGGTCTCGGGAGTAACGCTCACGCCGATGCCCGCCGAGAGGCACACCACTGCGACCAGGCCGTCGGCGAGGCCTGCGGCGCGCTGGCAGACCGAATGGTGTCGGCAGCCGGCGTGGCCCGGGACCTCCAGGCGGCGGTGCTGCTGCACACCCGTGGCTGCCTGCTGGGCGACCAGGAGGCCTGCCCCGATGCGCTGTTCCAGTGGCCGTGCTCTGTGGAGTCGCTCGACGCGACCGACACCGTGGTCGCGCGGGACGAGTTCACGATGGACGATGACGGCCGCATCGCGACGTACCGGCGGACGGACGCTGCAACGGGTCAACCGGTCGAAGAGCGTCGCTACACCGTCACGGACGACGCGATGATCCTGGTCCAAACGCGGCAACGCAATGAGCAGGGCATCGCCGAGTTCCTGGTCCCCCCGGACTGGAATCCGATCCCGATTCCACCGGCGGCATTCGCCTGGCGTGGAACCGTCGAGCTTCCCTGGTGGAGCTTCGCCGAGATCGACGAGATCCGGAGCTGGAATCTGCCCCAATGGCTGCGCGACAACCCCGGAGCGACCGTGGGACAGGCGGGCAGCAGCGGCAGCCAGTTCGCGACGGCGGGCAACCTGACCGCCACGTTCCACCAGACGGGACGGATGGTGACCGAGACCGACGGCGGGTCGGCCGAGCGGCGCGCACAGTGGGCGTCGACCGGGAACCTGCTGCGCCTGTCACGCTCCGACGCGACCTCGTCCGGGGGGACCGACGTTCGCTACAACGGGGGGCGCCTGGCCGAGATCCAGGACACCCGCGTCAACTCCCGGGACACCTCTACGACCTTGATCTACGAGTACTCCGCCGACGGCCGCCTGGCGGGCGTCGTCGTCTCCAGCAACGCCATTCCCCGCCGCGGCCAGCTGACGTGGGTGGTGCTGTTCGAGTATGACCGCGCCGGCAACCCGACGACCGCCGAGGTCACGCTCGACGAAGAGCCGGCGGGCGGCGCCCGATACGACTACAGCTGCTACGCCAATCTCAGCGCCCGGTAGCCGACCCGACGCGAGGAGGTGCAGGATGCCGTGGAACGGTGCGCTGCGCGATGCGTTCACGGGTCGGCGCAGCAGCGGAAGCCGTACGAGGGGCCCGGTGTGTGGTCGACAGACGGGCTGAATCGACCGGCGCAACGGAGCTGGAGCTGCGGGGCGTCGTAGCCGCCTCCGCGGAGGTTTCCGTCGGCGGTCCACTCCGCGACGTTGCCTGATTGGTCGAAGATCCCCAGCGGGCTGACGCAGTCGAGGAACTGGCCGGTCGGCAAGGCTCGGTCGAGCGGCGGCACGTTCGACCCGTTGCACGCTGAGCTGCGGTAGGCGTTTCCGTACGGGTAGAGGGTCACGGCCGGCCCCTCGCAAGCGGCCTGCCACTCGAGCGCGCTGCACAACCGCTTGTCGGCGGCCGCGCACGCCGTGGTCGCCTGGGTCAACGTCGCGCTGCCCCAGGGCATCACGCTCACGCGGGAGCGCGCGACGCCGAGGTCGGCCCCCATGGACTCGGCCGTGGCGTCGTCCCGCGACGCTTCGTAGGTGTCGATGCAGAACTCGGCATCGTCGATCTCGACGTGTTGCATTCCGACCGGGCAGCCCTCCTCCGAACAGCTCAGGCCGTCGTCGATGAGGCCGTCGCAATCGTCGTCGATGCCGTTGCAGACCTCCTCTCCGCATTCGCCTTCGATGCAGTCCCCCTCGAAGCAGCGGGTCCCTTCGGGGCAGGGATCGACGGCCTCGGCGGCGCCGCGTTCGTCGCAGCGCAGGCGTATGTGGCCGGCGGCGGAGCAGGAGACGGTCGCGGGCTCGCAGATGCGCTCGACGCAGTTGCTGCCTTCGTCGCTCGCCACGCAGATCCGCGACTCTGCGGCGCAATCGACGACGGTGCGTGTCCCGCCGTCGCTGGCGCAGATCATCAAATTGTCTTCGAAACACGCCCGGGAGCCGGGCTCACACTCGCGCGGCAGACATTCCCCGGCGACGCAAATCCGGTCCGACGGACACGGCACCGGATCGTGGTAGCGAAGCCCGGTCTCCGAACACCGGAGCACCGCGTTGTCGGAGCAGATGACGGTTTCGGGTTCGCAGACCCGGATGACGCAGCCACCCCCGGAGCACGCGCAGCCGAACTCGCTGTCGCGACACGCGTTGGTCCCGCCGCACTCCTCGGTGCGCCAGCCGGTCCCGTCACCGGCGCACGTCGAAACGGCGTCACCTTCGCACACCACGCTCCCCGGAACGCAGGGGCGCGGCACGCACGTACCGCTGTCGCACTCCTCCTCGGGGCTGCACTCGATCTCCTCGTAGGCCGCCCCCGTCTCGTCACACACGTAGGCCCGTTGTTCGTCGAGGCAGCCGACGGCGCTGTCTGCGCAAGGCCCCGTTGCGCAGAGCGGATCGCCATCGCCATCGCGGCAGACGCTATCTGGCGGACACGCCTCCCGAGTGACGGCCGTGCCATCTACGCTGCAGCGCGCGATCGTCTCGTCGCTCTCGCACCAGCTGACCCCGGGCGCACAGATCGGCTCGTCGATGGGCTCGCAGAGACCGTCGGTGCAACGGTACCCGCCCTGACAGTCCTCGTCGCCCGCGCACTCGGGCGGTCCGCAGGTGCCCGTCGCCGGATCGCAGACTTCGCCCGTATCGCAGTCGTCGTCGACGGCGCATGCGGGCTCACAGACCCGGTCGAGGCACGTCCAGTCCGGATCGCAGTCCGCGTCCTCGACGCACTCCACGCAGTATTCCAGCTCGGGATCACACACCTCGAGCGCCCCTCCGCAGGGGTCCGTCGATGCCTCGCACGCCTCGCGGCAGAGTCCGTCGCGGCAAACTTCGCCGCCGGCACAGTCGAGGTTCGCTTCGCAGGCGGTCAACACCGCGGTGGTGTCTTCCTCGGCATCCGGCGTCTCGCCGGTGTCGAGGAGGATCGGTCCACCATCGCTATCGGACTGCGGCGCCTCGGTGCCGCAGCCGACCGCGAACCCCAGGAGCAGGGTCAGAAGTATGCGTCGAGTTCGACCCATGTTGGTGCCGTGCGGGGACGGGTTCCACACCCCATCGTGCGTACCCTCACGCGGGGCCCGCATCAAGGAGCGCGACCGGCGACCCCGGGCGTAGCGCTGCGCCGCACCGGGAGAGACCCGACGCCGAACCGGCATCTGTCGGTGGCCGTTCGGGGCATCGCCGCGCGGGATCCACGTGCGTGTCCGGCCCCCAATCGAGTACATTCGCGACGCTGGAGCCGACGCCCGCAGGAAGGGGCGCCATCGAAACGAGGTACGATGCACGGCCGAACCCTCTACCAACGAAAGTGCGATTGGATCCTCTGCGTGGTCGTGGTGCTCGCGCTCTTCGCCGCGACAGGCTGCGGGAGCGACAGTGCGGCCGACGACGGCAGCCGGCCGGACGCCGACCCGGACGGGACCGACGTGACCGACGTGCACGTCGGCGACTTCGGCGACTCCGGCGGAGACGGCGCGGAAGACTCGGCCGACGACCTGTTCCCGGCGGACGCCGACGGGGGCGACACGGGAGAGGTCACGTGCATCGACGAGCGGTGCGGCAACGGCATCGATGACGACTGTGACGGGACCGTCGACGAAGGGTTCGACGACCAGGGTGCGCCGTGCACGGCCGGCGAGGGTCACTGCGCGGTCGCCGGTGCGCTCGTATGCGACCCGGTCACCGGGCAGCTCGCGTGCCGCGCCGACGGAACGCCCGGCACCGACGAGGTCTGCAACGGGGTCGACGACAACTGCGATGGAACCGTCGACGAGGGGTTCTCCGTGGGTGAACCGTGCACGGTTGGTGCGCTCGCCTGCGCCGCGTCGGGTGTCACGGTCTGCTCCGAGACCGGCGGCATCGCGTGCAACGCGCGGCCCTTGCCCGGCCTGCCCGAGACCTGCGACGGGACAGACGAGGACTGCGACGGCGTGGTCGACAACGGATGCACGACGTGCGGCACGCTGGCGTGGTCCCGTATCGACCCCGGGAGCACGACGAGTCCGACCGCAGCCCTACTCCCCGACGGCACCGCGGCGTTCGTCGACGGAGACGGGTACGTGCTGGTCGACATCGGCGGCGCGACCGTGGCGACCGGGGAGCTCGACCTCGGCGAGGCGCCGAGGTGGCTCGACGTCGCCGTCACCGGCCCACGGACGGTGGCGGGGTTGATCGCCCCGGGGGGCGAGGGCGAGAGCCCCTTCGCCGTCGGCGTGGATCTCGAGACGGGCGCCGTTGGCTGGCGGACGGAGCTCGGGATGACCGACGGAGGTGCGGTGGCCCTGGCCGCGCTGGACGGAGACATCGTCGTCGTCGGCGATGCCGCTCCCCCGTCGCGACGGCCATACGCCTGGATGGCGCGACTCGACGCCGAGAGCGGTCGCGTCGACTTCTTCGAGGACCTGACGGACATCGAGGCGGACGTCGCGGTCAGTGACGTCACGACGGCGCCCGGCCGTGCCTACGCCACCGTGGTCTCGGCCACCGAGCCCGGCCGCGCCTGGGTCGTCGCCACGGACGGCGCGGGCGTGCGCACCTGGCAGCGGGAGATCGTCGTCGGCGAGGAGCCGGTCGAGCTGACCTCCGTGGCGACGCGCGACGGTCGTCTCGCGGTCGCCGGCAGCGTCGGTCTTGCAGATGCCCACGACATCTGGTTCGCGACATTGGATCCGACGACGGGAGCGGTGGGTCGAGCGCGGCGCATCGATTGGGGTCCGAACGAACGTGCGGTCGCGCTGGCTCTGGACAGCGCCGGCCACCTGCTCGTGTCGACCGACACGATGGTCGATGGGGATATCGCCGCGCGGATCGTGCGGTCGGACCCCGGGGCAGGCGTGGAGAGTTGGATGGCGACCCATCGCTGGAGTCGCGCGGGCGACGTGATCGTGGGCCGCGGCGACCGGGCGCTCTGGACCGGCAATCACGCCGGTCCGCCGGGGGCGCGGGGATGGAGCCGGTCGTTCCTCCGACCCTGCCTCGCCGATCGCAACAGCCACGAGGTTCTGGTCTACGCGCTGGGCGGGCAGTCGAACATGGACGGGCACGGTGCGGTGGCCAGCCTGCCGCCTGGCATCCCGGCCGTCGACCCGGAAGTCGAACTCTACTGGCCGCCGACGGGTTTCGGATCGCTTCGCCCCGCCTCGAACGCCCGCGGACGCTTCGGCCCCGAGATCAGCCTGGGTCGCGACCTCGCCGCCGCGCTGCCGAATCAGCGGATCATGCTCGTGAAGTTCGCGATAGGCGGCACCAACCTGTTCCAACAGTGGCACCCGGGCGACGAGCTGGACGACCCGACGGTCGGACCGCTCTATCCCCAATGGACCGACGCGGTCGCCGAGGCCGTCGCTCAGCTCGAAGCCGAAGGCGCCTCGCCCCGCATCGCCGGGCTCTTCTGGATGCAGGGCGAGAGTGACGGCGGCAGCGCGGGTACGGCGCTGGCCTACGAGGCGAATCTCGGCCGCCTGGTCAGACGCGCCCGCGACGATATGGACGGGGTCTCGGCACCCTTCGTCATCGGGCGCATCTTCGCGCCGACGGTCACGTTCCGAGATATCATCCGAACCGCCGAGCAGCAGGTCGTCGCCGACATCCACCACACGGTGTGGGTCGACACCGACGACCTCCCGCTCGGTGACCCGATCCACTACGACGCCCACGGGCAGCTCGTCCTGGGTCGGCGCTTCGCTGCCGCAGCGCTACAGATGCCGGACGAGCCGCCACCGGAGTGGCCCGCGGAGATCGACCTCGGCGCCGCCGCGCCGGAGTCGGCCGAGTACGAAATCGTGCGCTCCGTTGCGCTGCCTACCAGCGCGACGTGGCACGCCTCGGAGGACGTGCCCTACGATCTCGACCGTAGCGAGGAGCTCGCCGGAACGTCGTTCGACCGGATGGCGTTCTTCGTCGAGCTTGCCGCGCGCGACCGCGGGCGGGCGTGGGTGTGGGTGTCGATCGATGCGCCTGCCGAAGATCTGGCCGCGGCGGGCGTGCCCACCGCGCTGTCGTTCCAGGGGCCGATCGCCGGGCTGAGCGTGCGCTCCAGCGACGAGACGGTCGCCGCGCTCGATGGCACCGCCGCCGGCAACATCGAGTTCTGGGACAATTGCTATGCCACCGGTGACGACGGCCTCTACGACCACGCCGACGTGATGGCCACCCCCGACTGTTACGGGTCGATGCAGATCCACGCCGATGGTGTGACGGTGTTCGCGGTCAACCGCTGGGCCGGCGTCGGCGTCGGCATCGACGTCGGCATCGGATCGTCACACCTCCTGCACCCCGATTGGACGTTCAGCCAGTATGCCTCGGCCTGGGAGGAGCGACGCATCTCCTTCTACGTGCGCCCGACTCCACCCTGATCGAAGCGCGACTGGTCAGGGGATACCGGGGGTGCGCAGCGGAATCCCGACCACGTCACGGTCGCCGGGATGCTCCGCCGCGGTCCAGATGTAGCCGGTATCGCGCTCGTAGTAGAGATCCTCGCAACCGTACACCCACGCGCTGACCGAGCTCTCCACGCCCGCGTGGGTCCGATAGAGACGCCCGAAGTGCAGATACTGGCTCGACGAGGAGATGTACGTATTGCCCTCCCAGGTCAGCGCGCCCTGCATTCGCGTCTGGGCGCCGACCGCAGCGCCGACACCGCGCACCTCTCCGGCCCGGACGTCGAGCCAGTCGGTCTCGGTGTCCAACGGCCAGCTCACGAGCCGACCGCCGGGGTCGTCGGACTCGTATTCGCCGGTCATGATGGTCGGCGGGTCCGTGCTCCGATCGAGGCCCGCGAACGAGAAGCGCAGGTCGCAGGAGTCGCCACGGAGCGCGTATCGGGCGAGCTGCGGCACGATGTAGCGATACCCGTGGGCGTCGACGCGCGAGTCGCCGACCCCGATCGACGTGTGGTCGTCGGTATGGGACACGCGCATGATCCGGCTCATGTCGAAGACGCGTAGTCCGACCGTGGTGTCCGCGACGTAGAGCAGGTCGCCGTACCAGACCATGCCGCCGGCGTGCAGCGCGTCTCCGCTCCCGGTCTCGACGGGGCCGAAGTCGGGTCGAAGCGGGTCCCCGGAGGGCGTGACGAGGAGCATGTGCCGGTAGTCGACCCGCGTCACGTCGGTCGTGTCGGCCAGGGACACGCGTGCCCCGCGGGTCGGTCGGGAGTCGGTGCGGTTGTACCAGCTGACCAACATCACGCGGCGGTCGTCGATGCGCTCGTCGTCGCGGGCGTCGGAGGACCCGGTGACCCCTTGCGGATACCAGTACGACACGTCGTCGTCGCCGTTGTCCCAGCGGAAGCCCCGCCATTCGTGGTTGCGGAGTCGGGTCGCACTCTGGGTCGTGATCCCGGAGCGCCCGTCGCGGTTCAGGTCGTCGAGGATGTCGGCCGTGGTCAGGGCGCCCCCCGTCCGCTCGACCAGCGCGTCGATGATCGCGCTCCGGGCGGCGACGACGTCGGCCGGCTCGGGTTCGAGGGCAAACGAGCATCCATCGACCTCTACGAGGTTGTGCTCAGTCACGACCGGAGACACGGGACCGCACGCCACGGGCAGGTGCCGGCACTCGTAGCGGACGAGGCAGTCGTTCGAGCAGATGTCCTCGTCGTCGCGGTTGCCGTCGTCGCACTCCTCGCCCAGGCCGGCCTGGACGATTCTGTCGCCGCACGATTCCTCGATACATGCGACCGAGCAGCCGTCCTCCGAGGCGGTGTTTCCATCGTCGCACTCCTCTCCGAGCCCGGCCTGCAGGACCCCGTCGCCGCACGATTCGATGGCGCAGGCGGCCGAGCAACCGTCCTCGGATGTCGTGTTCCCGTCGTCGCACTCCTCGCCCTCGTCGAGCACGCCGTCGCCGCAGTTGGGCGGCGGGGTCGTGTCCACGGGGGGCGCGTCCGGCGGGTCGGTGTCGCCAGGGCTCGCGTCTTCCGGCGTCGCGTCTTCCGTGGTCGCGTCGCCGGGATTCGCGTCGCCGGGGTCGACGTCACCCGACGCATCTCGTCCGAGGTCCGGGGACCCATCGGGCTGCGCATCGGCGCCGTCGGCGGTGTCCGCGGGCGGGCCGGCGTCCGGCGATCCGTCGGGGTTGGCGCTGTCGAAGACCGGCGCATCGGACGATCCGCCGTCGAGCATCGTCGCGTCGGGGCGGCCCCTGCGTTCCCCGTCCGAGGTGCCATTGGCACCGCAACCCGCGACCCACGCCAGGGCGGTGAGCATCGCGACGAGGAAGCAGGAACGAAGAGGCGCTGGGATCGGCGTACGCATCACGGTGCTGGGGTCGAGCGCGGAAGCTGGGAACCGGGACCCGGGTGACCGGGTGTGTAGACCGCAGGATCGCGGCTTGCGGCGACTTCCGATTCCGGCTCGGTAGAGAGATCTCGAGGCGTTGTCCAGTCCGCGTTTGCGCCGGCCGGACGCTTTTGGGGCATCGGCGGCGGGCGGCGGGCAACACCAGCGCACTCGCGATTGACCCGTCCGACCCGCGCCCGGTAGTCTCCGCCGCTCGCGATGTCCGATTGGGCGTCGCGCGAGTCCTCACGACAAAGCCATGACTCAGCGGAAGAAGCTCGCGATCCTCGTCGGCGGCGGCCCTGCTCCCGGCATCAACGCTGTCATCGGAGCGGCGACGATCCGCAGCCAACTCGAGGGCGTCGAAGTTCTCGGAATCCACGACGGCTTCCACTGGATCCAGCAGGGGAACACCGATCACGTCACGCCGCTGAGCATCGAGGCGGTCAGCCGGATTCACTTTCGCGGCGGATCGCATCTCGGCATCTCGCGGGCGAACCCGACCAAGGACCCGCAGCTGCTCGAGAACGCGGTCATCTCCTTGCTGCGAGAGGACGTCGCCCATCTCGTCACGATCGGCGGCGACGACACGGCGTTCTCGGCGATGAAGCTGGAGAGGAAATCCGAGGGTCGCATTCGCGTCGTCCACGTCCCGAAGACGATCGACAACGACCTGTCCCTTCCGCCCGGGATCAACACTTTCGGCTACCAGACCGCCCGGCACATCGGCGTCGACATCATCAAGAACCTGATGGTCGACGCAAAGACGACCTCGCGGTGGTATTTCATCATCGGAATGGGCCGCAAGGCGGGGCACCTGGCGCTGGGCATGGGCAAGTCTGCCGGCGCGACCCTGACGTTGATCCCCGAGGAATTCGGCGAGCCTCCGCTCAAACTGCGCACGATCGTCGACACACTCGTCGGCGCGATCATCAAGCGGCTGGCCTACGGACGCCGTGACGGCGTGGCAGTGATCGCAGAGGGCGTCGTCCTCGACATCGACCCGAATGACCTCGCTCACATCGAAGACGTGGAGCGCGACGCGCACGGACACCTACGGATCGCCGAGGTCAACATCGGCGAGATTCTGAAGAAGGCGGTGCACCAGCGCCTCGGCGAATTCGGCATCAAGAGCACGATCGTCGCCAAGAACATTGGCTACGAGCTCCGATGCGCGGACCCCATCCCGATGGACATGGAGTACACGCGCGACCTCGGATACTGCGCTGCCAAGTACCTGCTCAGCGGCGGAAACGCGGCGATGGTCTCGATGCAGGGCGGACATTTCGTCCCGATTCCCTTCTCGGAGATGATCGACCGGGAGACCGGCCGTACCCGGGTCCGCCTCGTCGATGTCGACTCGACCCGCTACGCGATCGCCCGGCGATACATGCTCCGTCTGCGACGCGACGACTTCGACGATCCGCACGAGCTGGCCAGGTTTGCCGCCGTCGTCGGACTGTCGCTTGCCGAGTTCCGCCAGCAATTCGAGTCGTTGATCGAGACCGAGCGGCCCGCCCTCAGCCTCAGACCGCGGGAAACCGCCAAGCTGGTGCCGGTCCCCAGCGGTCCCGCCACGGATGGGAGCGCGAAGGGAGACGACGACCGGGGGTGATCCGGACACGCGCTCGTGTCGGCGAGCGCGAGCGTGCGCACGAGGACCGAGGCCCGCTCAGCGACGCCGACGGAGAACCAGCAGTGCGACGAACGCGAAGAGCCACATGCCCGGCTGGGATGGCGCCGACGAACAGATGCAGCCGCCACCGCTGACGCTACTGCTGCTCGTGCCGGTGTCGTCCTCCGCGTCGGCACCGAGACCAGCGTCATCGGTCGCGAAGGCGTCGGCGTCCCCGTCCGGATCCGCGGGTTCCGGCTCTCGGGCACAGCCCGTCGTGCACGCCCCGGGGACCCCATCGACGTTGTCCGCACCATCGTCGCACTCCTCGCCTGCATCGACGATGCCGTCACCGCAAGAAGACGACGTGCAGTCTATCCGACAGGCGTCGGGGTCCGCATCGGAGTTGAGATCGCCGTCGTCGCACTCCTCGCCATCGTCGACGACGCCGTCGCCGCAGAAGGGTGCGGTGCAATCGCTCCGGCAGGCATCGGCGCTCTCGTCGGAGTTGTCGCCGCCCTCGTCGCACTCCTCGTCGGTGTCGATCACACCGTCGCCGCACCACGGCTCGACGCACTCCTCGCGGCAGGCGTCGGCGTCGGCGTCGGAGTTGTCGTCGCCCTCGTCACACTCCTCATCGGTGTCGACGACGCCGTCGCCGCACCAGGCCGACGCGCAGGTCGTACGGCATCCGTCGGCGGTGTCGTCGGCATTGTCGGCGCCGAGATCGCACTCCTCGCCCGT
This sequence comes from uncultured Myxococcales bacterium, assembly GCA_964520965.1. GTDB lineage: Bacteria > Myxococcota_A > Bradymonadia > REDH01 > REDH01 > CAZFPM01. The sequence continues at coordinate 2,888 of CAZFPM010000092.1, read as the reverse complement.
GTCAGCGTCGACGATGCCGTCGCCGCAGGTCGGCGGTGCGCAGAAGGTCCGGCACGCTCCCTCGACCGTGTCGGAGTTGTCGACACCGTCATCGCAGGTCTCGCCGGCATCGATCACTCCATCGCCGCAGAACGCATCGAGGCAGAACGTTCGGCAGGCGTCGGCGAGCACGTCGTCGTTGCACTCGCCCTCCTCGTCGTCTTCCGGGCAGACTTCGCCGTCGTCGCACTCCTCGCCATCGTCGATGACGCCGTCGCACGACGAGAACGTGCACGTCGTTCGGCAGGCACCGGGCTCCGTGTCCGAGTTCAGCGGACCGTCGTCGCAGAGCTCTCCGCTGTCGACGACGCCGTCGCCGCACGACGGGAACGCGCAGGTCGTGCGGCAGGCGTTCGCGACGGCGTCGGAGTTCGACAGACCCTCGTCGCACTCCTCTCCGGTATCGACGGTCGAGTCGCCGCAGCTCGGAAGCTCGCACGCCGTGCGGCAGGCGTCGGAGCGTACGTCGGAGTTGAGGCGGCCGTCGTCGCACGCCTCGCCGGTGTCGACCGCGCCGTCGCCACAGTCCGGAAGCTGACAGCTCGTCCGACAGGCGTCGGCGGTCGTGTTGGAGTTCGCCGGGCCGTCGTCGCACACCTCGCCGCTGTCGACCACGTCGTCCCCGCACCGCGGATCGGTGCAGTCGGTGCGGCACGCGTCAGCGCGGGCGTCGGAGTTCAGGCCGCCGTCGTCGCAGACCTCGCCGGTGTCGAGCGCCCCGTCGCCGCATCGCGCGGGGACACACGTCGTGCGGCAGGCGTCCGGATCGGTGTCGGAGTTCGCGCCACCGTCGTCACAGATCTCCCCGGAATCGACGACCCCGTCGCCGCACGAGGATCGCACGCAGGTCGTGCGACACGCGTTCGACAGCGTGTCGAAGTTCAGCAGGCCGTCGTCGCACGCCTCGCCGCTGTCGATCACGTTGTCACCACACTCGGGCAACAGGCACGTGTCTCGACAGGCGTCGGCGAGCGTGTCCGAGTTGAGGGGACCGTCGTCGCACTCCTCGGCGGAGTCGATCACCGCGTCGCCGCAGCCGGCGTCGGAGCAATCGGTGCGGCAGGCGTCGGCCGTCGTATCCGAGTTGAGCGGACCGTCGTCGCAGCTCTCGCCCGCATCGACGACATCGTCGCCGCAACTCGGTGCGCTGCAGTCGGTACGACAGGCGTTCGCCGTCGTGTCCGAGTTCGCCAGGCCGTCGTCGCAGGTCTCTCCCGTATCGACCACGTCGTCGCCGCAGCTCGGCAACGAGCAGTCGGTGCGGCAGGCGTTCGCCGTCGTGTCCGAGTTGGCTCCGCCGTCGTCGCAGCTCTCGCCGGCATCGATGACACCGTCACCGCAGCTCGACGGCATGCAGTTCGTCCGGCAGGCGCCCGGAGTGGTGTCGGAGTTCAGCGGGCCGTCGTCACAGATCTCGCCGGTATCGATGACGTCATCGCCGCAGCTCGGCAGCGTGCAGTCGGTGCGGCAGGCGTTCGGCGTCGTGTCCGAGTTCGCCCCGCCGTTGTCGCATGCCTCGGGGGGCTGGATCACGCCGTTGCCGCAGACGGCGCTCTCGGTGATCCGAATCGCGAGACCGGCGGACAGGCTCGCCGCATTGACCGAGTATTGCAGAAACGTCGTGCTTCCGTTGTCGATGCCGATCGTGCCGCTGATGCCGTTGTCGTACGACGTCCCGTTGTGGTCGGCGTCGGCGTAGTGGAACTCGATGTCCCCGTTCTCGAAGAGCTGCGCCTGGAACGTGACGCCGTTCGATTGACTCGACCCCGGGTAGTGCCGCATGTCGAGCCACGAGACGACGAAACGCCGGTTCGTCTACGACCCGACCGTGCCGTAGACGATCCGCGACGACGACGCCGAGCGGTTGTCCCAGTCGTCCCACCACGGAAAGATGCCGACGCGGCTCAGGGCCGCCAGCGACGTGTTCGTCCACGTCGTGAACCCGCCGTCGAACGTGAGGTTTCCGTTGGTGTTGATGTACACCGTCGACCGGTTCGTCCCGTAGAAGGAGAACGCGAACGGAAGGCCCACCGCCTGGCTGCAATCGTCGCACGACGAGACCGTGGAATTCGTCGACACGGTGACCCAGCCGTAGCTCGGGCCTCCGGGCTCGGCGCTGTCGATGTACGTGTAGCCGAACCCATCTGGGCCACCGCTGGCGGCCATCGCCGCAGGGGCGAACAAGACGAGCGAGAGGGCGGTGACGACGAACGCGTGTCGGTGCATGACGCGGCCTGGGGTGCCCTGGGAGGATGCGGAGCGTGCAGGGGCAATAGCGTCCGTGTTCCGCTCCGACGCGTCAAGACGGCCAGCGAAAAACACCGCCGGCGCCGTGGTCGACCCGTCCCCCTCACCGAGCCCGGGGCTACGGGAGGCTGAACAGGCGTCGCTCGCCGGCCTCGAAGTCCAGGACGAAGAGGTGGTCGTCGAAGCGAACGCGCAGTCGCGACTCGCCACGTGTCTGCTGGACGAACGCGTTGTCCCAACGATCGTACGGCCCGATGTCCACCTCTTCACCGGCCACCGTCATCGGCCCCTCCCAGCCGACGCGCACCTCGCCGACGGTTGGCGACTCGAAGACCACGAGCCCCTCGTCGTCGACCGTCGGAACCCGGTCTGCGAACGCGGAGACGAACGCGTCGAAGTCGCCGTGCTCCTCTGCGCTGCCGAGCTCGACCACGAACACGCCCTCGGTGGTCTCGGCGACCAGCTCGTAGTCGTTGTCCTCGGACTCGACGAGCGGGCGGTCGCACCAGAGCGCGAGGTAGCCGTCTCCCTTGCGCCCGAAGCGCCACTCGCCCTCCTCGCGGACCTCGTGGTGAGCCTCCATTCCCTCGCGTCGGTCGGGG
>CAZFPM010000091.1:0-19917 GCA_964520965.1 uncultured Myxococcales bacterium | reverse complement strand
GGGTTCCCGACCGGTCCGACTGTCGGGGATTCGGCAGCTGCGGCAATCGCGGAGGTGTTCGGCGTGTCCGCGGATGCGGCCGAGCGGATGGTGGCGCGCATGCCGACGGTCGTGAAGTCCGGGGTTCCGGAGGCGATCGCGCGCAAATACTACAACGCGTTCGTCTACATGGGGGCCCAGTGCAATTTCCGGTTGAGCGGCGACCAGCCGGCGACGGCGGAGACCTCGCCGGGGCTGCCGCGCCCGCCGGCCACCGACGTGGGGATCGCCCCGGGTGAGCTGGATGATTCGGGCGAGCTCGCGCCGCTTCCACTGGATGTGCTGGACGGTGCGCAGGCCCTGGGCCGCCTGCGTCGTCGGCAAGACCGGTCCACCGTCGAGAATGTGCGGCCGGGCCAGGTTCAGACCGAGAAGATGCCGTTGGTCGGCGACGCTCGCCGGGCGCCCAAATCGGGTCCGACGCAGGCGTTGTCCGGCGTGGAGGACACGGTCCCGTCGACGACCCTGGAACAAAACATGCCGGCCGGTACCGAAGCGATGCCGGCGCTCGCCGGCTCGCTGGTCCACCCGGACGCCGCGGGCGGGAAGAGGCGGTTGGCGTTGGCTTCGACGGCGGCGCTTCCCGCTCAGCCGGACGGGCCGCCTCGACCCGGCGACGGCGCCGCCAGCCCCCGTCGCGAGGGCAGCGGCCGCGATTCGGAGTACTCTCCCACCGAAGCGCTACCCGCCGTGGCGGACGATGCGCGCGCGCTCGCGGCCTCGCGGGCCCAGGCGAAGGGCGGATTGCCGGCCGGCAGAACGCACCCGCGCACGATGGCGCTCGGCGGCGCACCACCGATGGTCGATTCGGCCGCGGATACGGCAGACCCCAGCTGGAACGCGCCCACCGACATCAGCGCGGCACTCGGTCAAGGTGCGGAGCCGCGAGTCGACGAGCGAGGCGCTCTGGAGCTGCCGGCCGAGGAAGCCGGCGCGGCGGAGATCGAGAGGGGCGGCCTCGGGTCAGCTGCAAGCGATGCAGCTGCGGGTGCCTCCGACGACATCGTGCTGGAGTTGCTGGACATTCCCGAGGCGCCCACCTCAGATGGACCGCAGCGCTCTGGATTGGCGTGGGGGCCGAGCGGTTCCGGCGCTTCGTCGATGGGCGAGGAGTCCAAATCGCCCGCTGCGTCGGTCGACCCACGTTCGGACACGGCGAGTGCCGCCCTAACATCGGCCGCCGAGGCGCCGAGGCCCGCGAAGCCGGCGAAGAAGCAGGTGTCGCGGATGCAGGGGCTGGAGAATACCGAGTCCGGCCTGTACGCCTCGGTGTTCCCCGGGCTGGACGAGGAGGCTTCGAGCGCGGCGGACGAGGCCCCGCAAGGGCGCCCCGCTGCTCCGGAGGCCGCCGTCGCGGAGCAGACCGCCGACCCGCTCCCTGTCGCCGCCATGGCGAGGGGCGGCAGCGGGACCGTCGACGCGACGGGCGACTATCCGGCCGCGGTGGCAGTTGCGCCCGACCCGGAGACGGCACGCGTGCGGGAAGCGTGGGAAGCGGGTCGAGACGCAGCGTTGCTACCGCGTATCGATACCAATGACGCGCGCGTCCCGGACGAAGTCGTCGCCGACGACTTCGATTATTGGGATCCCTGGAGCGACAGCAGCCTGGGCGCCGACGACTTCCTCTCGGCGCAGCCGATCGAGCCCGGCCCGACGGCCGTGCGCCACGATTCGGCGGACGGCACCCAGCTCGACGCGCCACGCCAGTCGGCGCTGTTGGCGGCGCTCGAACGCAACAACAAGTCGGACTCCCTCGGGGAGTGGAAAGACACGCCCGGTTCGGAATCGACCGACGCCCCGCCGGACCCGGCCCAAGCGGCCCCCACGGTCGAGGAGAACTACGACGAGCTCTTCGGCGCGCCGCTCGGCACGCGTGCCTCCGGGGCCGTCGCGATCCCGCAATCGTCCGAGGAGGTCGAGGCCCCCGACGCGCCGTCCGAGGCCGCCGCCGATCAGCCGGCGGCCGAAGCGCCTCGGCCCAAGGTCGACCCCGTGCCGGCGGCTGCCATGAAGTTCGCGCGCCGCGTCCGCCCCGGCGCCGCCGCGCCGAAGCACACCCTGGTCGGCGTTCCGGCGCGCCCGGACAGCGCCGAGGCCCCCGAGGTCGTGAAACCACGCGACGAGGACGGCGGAGATGGCGACTGACGACTCCAAGGGTCGGATCGACCCGGAGGAGTTCGCCGCTGCTGCCGCAGCCCTCCCCACGGCGACGAAATGGGCGCAGCGCGACGCCGACACGCCGGACGGGACGCCGGACCGGGACTTCGGGGATGCGGCGGCGCTTCTGCCGAGAGACGATCGTGCCGCGTCGCGCTCGGCGCCGCCGGCCCAGGCGGAGGCGGAGGTCTACGATGACGACTCCGGCGAGAATCCGGCGCTCGCGAACCTGACCCCCGCCGAAACGCTGAGCGAGTGCCTGGCGCTGCCGCTGCGATGGCCGGGGCCGCTCTGGCTCGGGGTGATCGCGAGCACCGTGTGCATCGCCGGCACGCTGACCTTCTTCGTCGCGTTGACCTCGCCCGTACCGGGCATCGGCGTGAGCTTGGGACTGGCGTCGGCGGTGGCTCTGTCGGTGGCCCTCGACGTGCAGCTCAAGTTTTTTCACGCGACCCTGGTTTCCGCCCACCGGCTGCGGATGCGACCGCGGTTCGAGCCTTGGGACTGGATCGGGTGGACCTCCGCGTTCTCGCCGCTCTTCCTGCTCGTCGTCGCGTCTGCGCCGCTGGTCCTGACGTCGTCGTCGCCGTGGCTTCTGCGCGCGCTGGCGCAGATGTGGATGCTGGCCGTGGTCGCCTACTGGCCGGTCGCTGCGTTCCAGATGGCGACCCGCGACGTCTTTCACGCGGCTTGGGACATTCCCTCCGGCGTGCGCGCGATCCGGTCCGCTCCCCGTGCCTACGCGATGGTGGTCGCCGCCGGCGCCCTGGCATTCGTCGCCTCGGGCATCGTGTGGCGTCTCGGCCACATCTACGTCGGCAGCGCGCTGGGCCGATTCATGGTCGGTATTCTGCTCTTCGGTGCTCCCTTGGGTTACGTCCACGGCGTCGTCGGGGCGATGATGGGGCGGCTCGCGCGCGACCACCCGGAGTTCGCGGTCGCCGCGGGTGCCACGCTGGTCGCCGGACAGCCGTCTGACGATGCATCGTCCGGTTCGAGCTCTGCACCGGAGCCTCTTGCGGACGAGGAACAGCCGCCGGAGTCGCCGGGTTGACCGCTCCATCGCACGCCTTGCGAGAATGCCCGGTGGACACTAGACGTTGCACCGGTCGGACCCTGCGGAGCCCCGCACCGTGACTCGTCGAAACCCCCACCAGCCTCTGTTGCTCGCGTTCGCGCTCTGTGTCGCGTTCGTGGCGGCGGGCTCGGCTGCGTCCGCCCAGGAAACCCTGGAGGGCCACGGTCGACTGTTGGTGATCGCGAATCACGACAACACCGAGGTTCAGATCAACGGCGTCGCCTATCCGTACGAGTGGATCTACGGCGACATGGAGGGCGTGCTGCTTCCCGCGGGACGCCTGCTCGAGATCGTCGTGTCGACCGATCCCGAGCATCGGCGCACGTTCCGGTTCCGGCTGCAGGAAGACGAAACCCGCGTATTGGTCGTCGACATCGCGAACATGGGCTCGGCGCCGGCTCGGGCGCCCATCACTGCCACGTCTCGCACCGCGGACCGCGACGACGACGACGACGAGGAAGAAGACGACGATGTCGGTTATCTCGGCGTGTCGTCGTCCCCCCGTGGGATCGTGCACGTCGATGGGCAGGACACCGGTGAGCGCACACCCGCGCGCCGGATCCCGCTGGATCCCGGGCGCCACGAAGTGCAGATCTACTACGATGACGACGACATCATGTCGGAGACCAAGCACGTGCTGATCCGCACCGGCGTCAATACGAACGTCTTCTTCCGCCTGCGACGGGAACAGCTCGAAGCATCGGACGACGACTAGTGCTCCTGCCCGGACTCGTCGATTCGGCCCGGTTCATCGAGCGCCGTCACGAAACCCGCGGTCTGCAGCGCCATGAAGCTGCCTCGACTCTTTCGTCGACGTGGGGCATGACGGTGTTCGCGCGTCGGCAGTGGGTCCTCGAAACCCAGCGGCGGCACGGGTGAGCGATTCGTCCCGGCGGACCGGACTGCCACCGCGGTTGACGCGAACGCGGCCGCCGGGAGCTCGCATCGAAGACCGCCGATGGCAGCTGCAGAACATCCTGCTGCAGGCCGACCCGGCGACCGGAGTCGATCAGCGCGTGTTGGCGCTGCTCGGCGACAACTCGGCGTCGTCACACCGGGTGACGGCACCCGATGGCACGGTCATCAGCTACAAGCAGTTCGGCCAGGGGGACCGCGTCGTTGCGTTCTGCAACGGTCTCGGCGGCACCTATCGGACGTTCGCGGACGTGTTCGCGGGGCTGGTCCACGACCATCGGATCATCGTGTACGACTACCGGGGTCTGTTCGAGAGCGGACCGCCGCCAGAGGGGGATCCGCTCGCGGTCGACACCCACGCCGCGGATCTCTTCCTCGTGCTCGACGACGCGGGCATCGACCGGGCGACGGTCTTCGGCTGGAGCATGGGCGTGCAGGTCGCGTTGGAGGCCTGGCGTCGCGCGCCCGAGCGTGTAGAGGCGATGGTCTTCGCCTCGGGGGTGGACGGCCACCTGCTCGATGGGGTTCCGTTCTTCTTCGGGTCCTCCACCGTCGCCCTCACGCTGGCGCGCCTGATGCGCGACCGCGGTGCGGGGCTGACGGATTTCTTGGCCCGGACATGTCGGGCCCAGGCGGTGAAAAGGCTCGCGCGGACGCTCCGGCTGGTCGGCCGCAACGCCGACGTGACGCTCGAGCACGCGGCGCTGCTGCTCAGCTCCGACCCTCGGATCTACTGGGCGATCGTGGAGCGCTTGCAGGAGCACGACGCCTCTGAGGTCGTCGACACCATCACGATCCCGGTGCTCATTCTCCACGGCGACTCGGACGTCGTGACGCCGGTGGCCAAAGGGCGAGAGCTGCGCACGCGGATCGTTGGTTCGGAGATCTGGGTCTTCTCGGGGTGCACGCACGCCGTGATCCTCGAGTACCCCGAACGGGTGGTCCGCCACCTACGGGATTTTCTGCAGCGGCGAGTGTCCGCGCGCTGAGCTCCTACCAGCGGTTGCCGACGATCCGGCGGAGTTTCGCTTCGAGCATCGGGTGGTAGTACCAGCGACGCAGTCGGTAGGCGGCGTCGGCCAACGCCCGCGCCACGTGGCTGCGCTGCTCGATGTGGAACACGCGCCCGTCACGCCCCCGGATGCGTACCGACTGGTTGCTCGCTCGCGGGACGTAAGGCCGGTAGGGGACGTCACCGGCCTCGTCGGCGAAGAAGTACCAACGCTCGTTCGCAGCCAGCTCTTCGCGAACCCGGGCCACGAGCGTGAGCTCGTCGTCCCAATCGTCGACCTCGCGTTCCCGGCATGCGAACAGCCGGCGTCGCATCAGGTCGTCGCACAGGTCGGCGAGCACGTTGTCGGAGTCGTCCCGCCACGCAGCGATCAACGACCAGGCGTCGTAGTCGCCGACATCGGCGTAGTCGGATGGCGCGACGGTCTCGCGTCGCATCAGCGACCCCAACGTGCCGGGCGGTGCGAGCCCCATGTCCCCCTCCTCGATGCGCGTTCGCGCCCGCGAGAACGCGCACTCCAACATGGCCTCGGCGCTGCGAACCACGCGGTGGAAGTAGACGAGACGGTACATATGGTAGCGCGCGATCAGGTATCCCTCGACCGCCTCGTATCCGCCGATCTCGACCAACAGACCCTCGTCGTCGTGATCGAGCATCAAGAGGATCCGCTCCAGGTCGTATTGTCCGACCTTCACGCCGGTCATCAGCCCGTCGCGCAACAAGTAGTCGGCGCGATCCGCGTCGAGCTGGCTGGCGATGATGTCTCCCACCCACGAATCCGTTCGGCCGCCGATCAGCTCGGCCACCCGCGCGGGGAACGTCGGGTCGACGGCTCTCAGGACGCCGTGCACTTCGGTGTCGCCGTCGAGGACGATCGCCTCGGAGCGCTCCTCGTGGCGGAACTCGAACACCCGCTCCATCACGTGCGAGAAGGGGGCGTGGCCGAGGTCGTGGAGCAGCGCCGAACAGATGACCGCGAGGCGCTGATCCTCGTCGAGGTCGAGCCGGTCGGTCATTCGACGCGCGACGTGAGCGACCCCCAGAGAGTGGGCGAAACGCGAATGCTCGGCGCCGTGGAATACCAGGTGCGCGAGCCCGAGCTGGCGAACGAAGCGCAGCCGCTGCATCTCCCGCGTGTCGATCAGCGCGCAGACGATCGGCCCGAGGGTCGGATCCTCCTTGAAGCTGATGATGTCGTGGACGGGGTCGCGGAAGACCCGGGCCTTGCCGAACGGACTGCTCACGGCTCCTCAGGGAGAGCGGGTCTGGATCTGGGCTCGCCTGTAGACGATAAAGCACGCACGCGCCAACCAATCTGCCGATCTCGCCGCCGAGCGTTCGGCCCTCGTCCCAAGAAGCCATGTCCGCTCAACCCGTCCGTCTTTTGTGGCTCCCTCGACGGAGAGCGGACGACTCACGGGCGATGGGACTCTGCGAACGTCGCTTCGTGCGTCGACGGATTCGGCCGCTGCGAGCAGGACATCGAGACGTGCGCGTTTCACCGCCGTGCCCCCGTACGACGAGATGCGAAACCTGTGGCGGAACGGCAATCCGATGACTATCGAGCAGGGTGGCAATCTGCGCGAGCTGCAGGGGCCGATGGCCTACGTGCTCGGGTATTGGGCGCTCCGTTATTACGGAATGCTCGACGGGACGGAGTGACGCGAACGTGGACGGGGTCTACTACACCGACGAGGTCTACCGGGCGCACGACGGGATTCGTGATCGCTTCGACTGGGCGCGTTTCTCGAACCCGCGCTTCGTGACGACCGGCCTGATCCTCGTGCTCGCGCTGGTCGTCGTCGCGGGACAGGACAGGACAGCCAGGGTGCGGGGGCGGGCCGTGGAGGTCGGGGCGCACGTCGCGGCCGAGAGCGTCCGCACGGCCGCGGCCGTCGCCGGTGCGCCGGGGTCGACGACGGGGGTGTCAGCGGAGTGACTCTGCGGCGATGACCAGGGTCGTCGTCCCGGCGACGGGATCATCGACGGTCAGCCCGCCCGACGCGTAGCGGACGAACGCCGCGCTTCCCCACCGTTGCTCCGATGCGAGGCTGCCCGAGCCGCCGAGCGCGAGCCGACAGGCGCGCTCCGGCTCACCGCCCGCCCCGAGACGGTGCAGCAGCCAGGCCCCGTCGTTCGCGACGGTAGTGAGAAGTCGGTCCGGTCCGATCGGGATCACCGACCCCGAGGCGAACCCGGCGCTCCCGGGCCAGCAGTCTGCGATCGGCGCAGACGCGTCCGGTACGAAGGACGCGGCGTCTCCGTCGGTGGACACGCGCCAGGCGAGCTGGCGTGGGGACGCCCCGTCTCGTTCTCCGACGATCCACAGGTCGCCGCCCGGCGTGCCCGCCGCGTGGCGGATGCGTCCGAGGTCGAGATCGGCCGCCGGGCCGCCGTCACCGTCACCGCCGCCCGCCAGGTGAGCCAGGGCGCCTGGAGAAAGGCGCACGCCCGCGACGTCGCGCTCGAGACCGCCCAGGGGGAGCCCCCAGAGCGTGCCGCCGTCGGTGAGGAGTGCCACGTCTCCGACGGCGCCCACGTGTCGGGTCCCGGCCGGGAGCGCGTTGTCCGCGGAGCCCCACGGGCCGTGGACGAGCGCCGAACGAGTCCAAGTGTCGGCCCCGACGTCGTAGGCGAGACCGGCGGGATCGCCGAGATCGACGAAGAGGATGCGACCGTCGTCGTCGTCTCCGACCGGCCATCCATCGACGAAGCAATCGCTGCCCGGGCAGAGGTCGGCGGCGATCGCCCCGTCGAGGCCCCGGAGGGAGGCGGCGACCCCGTCGCTGACCACCCACGGGCGGTCCGGGTCGGCGTGCGGCGCCGACCGTCGGGCTCCGGCGCGAAAGGGGAGGCCGGTCGGCAGCTCCGTGGCGATGGCGCTCAGCTCGAGCTCGGAGACGCGCCACAGGGTCCCCTGTCCGGAGACGATGGCGGTCTCCCCGTCCGATTCTACACGCAGTCCGCCCCCGAGCGACTCGGCGAGGACAATGGTCGGACCGCCAAGTGGACCTGCCGCGCGGTCGTCGACGACCGCGATGGTCCCGTCACGGGTCAAGTAGACCGCGCCGATCGAGATCCGGGCAGAATCGACGACGGCGCTCGGGACGACGCCCTCGACCAAGGAGATTTCGCCGCGGAATGCTCCGGTGACGTCGCCGGAGACGACCTCGGCGGAGGAAGCCGAGCCGTGTATCCAGGCGCTCGCCGCGTCTCTCGGCCCGCCGTCGAGGCGGACGACGTCGGCGTCTTCGCCGAGGAAGGCGTCGCCGTCGAAGAGTCGAACCCGGTATCGGCCGCCGAAACTCCCCGCCGCGACGAGCCCATCGAGCGTCGGCGCGAGGGTGCGAGCGCCGACCAGTGTCCGGGAATGGAGAGCGACCGGCTCGTCGCCTTCGACCGATGCGTTCGGCCCGGCGGCCGCGGACAGTCGTCGCCACGCACCGTCGAGACCCAACACGGCCAGGACGCCGCCCGGGAGCAGCGCGAATGCGCCGCGCTCCCCCACGGTCAGGTCGACGATAGGCGCATCTCCACCGGGAAAGTCGGTGAGGGTCAGGTTGGTCCAGACGTCGTCGCCGATCGGGAGGCCGAAGACCTCACCACCGCCAGCGCGACGGGCCCAGAGGCCGGCGTCGCCAAAGGCGAGGAGCGCGCCGTCCCACTCGACGACTCCGCCATGGGCGGGGCGGACGACCGTGTCGTCGCCGGTGGGGCGATCGGCTCTCGGTGGTCGCTCGGCGCCGAGCGTCACCGGTCCGCGGCTCGCGACGAAGCTCAGCGGCTCGGATACGGCGCCGCCGATGCGCAGGGTCAGCTCTGCGAAGCCGTCTTCGTCGGGAGTGAGCGCGACGAGAGCCTCGTCGGGCGAGGCGGAGACGGTCTCCGCAGCGACCCCGTCCCACGTTGCGGCCGGGTTGTCGAAGCCCATGCCGCGAACGACGACGAGGTTCGATGCGCCGGTGGTCAGGAGCGTGCGACTGGCCCAGAGCAACTCGGGCACGAGGGGTAGGGGCCCCGCGGTCGCCTGGGCGGCGACGAGTCGGGGCGTCTCCGCGTCGAACGACACGGGGCCGTCGGCGCCGCTCGGTACCCGCACCGACGTTCGACCGTCGACCAGCTCGCCGGTGGCCGACCGATCACCCCAGCGAACCGTGATCGAGCCCGTCGCTGGCGGGGCGACCCGCACCGACACCGTATCGCCCGGTCTGTGCACCGTCGGTTCGACCTCCACGACGACCGGTCCGTGGTCGACCGTGGGGAATCCGCGCTGATCGTCCGCTGCCACCGCCCACGCGAGCGGCCCGGGCGCCGTGCGAATCGCGTGCCCTGAGAGGGTGACCTGGTCGGCGCCGGCTCGAAGCGGGCGCTCTCCCGCCGGATCGTCCAGGAAACGCTCGACGGTCACCGGTGTGCCGGCCGGGACCAGGGGCGTGACCACGATGGCGTCGCCGTCGTCGAGCGGCCGGGCTTCCGGCAACACGAGCAGCGGCGTCGGGACGACTCCGCGCAGCTCGCCGTCGATGTGGACCAGGAGCTCCTGCTGTCCGGGCGGCATGATGTCGAAGGTCGCGCGCAGGCGAGCGGCATTGACGACCTCGGTCTCCTCGGCGGGCGTCGCACCGACCGACACCGCTACATCACCCTCGAAACAGCACCCGAAGATCGAGACGTCTCCGCCGCCGGAGGGGATCCAGCCAGGCTCGGCGCGCAGGTCGCGCAGCGGCTCGAGCGCCACGATCTCCCACACGACATCGGCGACGCCGCCGCGGCCGTCGTCCAAGGAGAGCGTCGTCGCCCAGACGCCGGCGGCGTCCGGGGTCCCGACGAGCGCGTCGCCGTCCAGCGCCGCCCATGGAGGGCCGTCGACGAGGCGCAGGGTCACGGGGTCGTCATCGGGGTCTGCCGCGGCGGGCCGGTATGCGTAGGGCTCGCCGACGAGGGCGCCGGACGAGGGGGCGTTTCCGAACGCGGGGGCGTGGTTGACGGAGACCACGAACGCCTGCGAAGCGACGGTCACGTCACCGACGAGCGCGTCGATGACGAACGATGCCTCGAAGACGTCGTCGGTCGGGGTGATCCACTCGGCGACCCCGTCGGCGAGGGTCGCACTGTCGGGCGCATCGGTGAGGCGCAGCTCGACGGGCTCGGACGCGTCGGTCTCGGGGGCGTAGGACCAGCGCTCGCCCGCCTGGACCAGAACCTGCGGGGTGCTGGTGAAGCGCGCGTCACCCACGGTGGTATCCGGCGCATCGGCGTCGCCACCGTCGGCCGTCGTCGGTGTGTCGGGGGCTACGTCGGCGTCGCCGGGCGTGGCGGCATCGGCGTCGGCGACATCGGCATCGAGCGTGGGTTCCGGCCCTGGGCCGCCGCTGTCGCCGCACGATCCGGCGAGCCCGACGATCGCGAGGCAGGCGATCCGCATGCCGGTCAGAGTGAGGTGTCGAGACGGACGACGCATTGTGTACCTCGCGCGGGTCGGCGGTTGGCGGTAGGGCTCAGGTCGTAGCACGAAAGCGGCGCTGCCGCCTACGCCGTCTGGGCTTGCGCAGCGTTGGACTTGATGTTTGACAACCCGGATTCCGTCATTTATCGCTTCGATATCGAATCGGATTGCACTGGCTGCGGGGCCGTGGCCATGTCTCCAGCAACAACATCCCCGGAACGGGTTCCAGATGACGATGTCGGTAGACGAGTTGATCGCGAAGCTCGACGCGGGTGAAGACCTCGAAGACGAGTCCTTCGCCGGCATGGACCTGACCGAAGTCGACCTCACGGGTCGCGACCTGGCGGGCCTCCACTTCGCGAAGGCGATCTTCATCTGCGCGGAGCTCGCCGGCGCGCGCTTCGCAGATTGCGACCTGACCGACGCACAGTTCATCGAAGCCAATATCGCCGACTGTGACTTCACCGAGGCGGAAGCTCCCGGCGCGGATTTCACCAACACCGCCGGTGACGCGGCGACCTTTGTCGGGGCGAACCTCCGGACCGCCGTGCTGGTGATGGCCTCACTGGTCGACTGCGACTTCACCGACGCCGACCTCAGTGGCGCCGACCTGACCACCGCTGCCCTCAACGGCGCGGAGTTCAGCTCTGCGGACCTGACGGGAGTCAACCTCATGGGTGCCGACCTGACCGACGCCACGATGGCAGACGCGGTGCTCGACGACGCCAACCTCGACTCGGTGATCGGGTACGAGGGCGACGACGACATCTGATCGGCGCCGGGGCCCCCAGACCGCGTTTCGCCGTTCTGATCTCGGGGCGGGGATCGAACCTGGCAGCGATTCTGGAGCGCCGAGATTCGATCGCGGGATCCCTCGTCGGGGTGTTCTCCAACAACCCCGAGGCCCCCGGGCTCGCATACGCGCGTGAGGCCGGCATCGACGCGCTGTCGCTGTCGCACCGCGGCTTCGCCGATCGCGCCGAGTTCGATGGCGCGGTCATCGACGTCCTCGATGATTGGGGCGTCGACTGGGTCGTCCTCGCCGGGTACATGCGCATCTTGTCCCCGGCGTTCATCCAGCGCTTCGACGGTCGGATCGTGAACATCCATCCGAGCCTGTTGCCGTCGTTCCCGGGACTGCATCCGCACGAGAAGGCCATCGCCCGCGGTGTGAGGGTGTCCGGTGTGACCGTGCACCTCGTTGCACCGGGTGCTGTCGACGACGGTCCGATCGTCGCGCAACAGGCCGTCCCGGTACTCCCGGACGACGATCCGGATCAGCTCGCGGCGCGCATTCTCGCCGTCGAGCACGAGATCTACGCTGCGTCGCTCCACCGCCTGTTCAGCGGCGAGCTCGTCTTGCGGGGCGATCGGGTCGAGAACGCCTGACGAGACACGGGGGCGGTCCCGTTGCCTTCCGGGTACCGAGATGGTACCCGGCCGACATGGTCTCAGACCCGCGGCAATCGCGGTCAACCACCGGCACTCCGGCCGTCGCGACACGCGATGGCGCAGCCCAGCCAATGGAGCACACATGCGTAACCGACTCTTTGCTTTCGGCCTCTTCGCCTCCCTCGCCGCAGCGTGCGGTGGTTCACAGACGACCGCCGAGCCCGCGCCGGCTCCGGTCGTGGAGGAAGAGGTCGTGGAGGAGGCTTCGCTCCTCTTTGTCGATGCCGCCACGACCGCCGCGGTGAACATCTCGTCGGGCGAGCTGGTACTGGCCGAGGGATTGGAGACCGGTCAGTGGACGACGGAGCGGTCGACCGTTCCCGCTGGTGACCACACGTTGACCTTCGCGGCCGCCAGTGGGGACACCCTGGCGACGTCCGACGTCGCGTTGGAGGTCGACGGTGCATATACGGTCGTCTTCGCCGGGCTCGGCGACTCCCGCATTCGGGCGCAGATGCCTCAGGCGATCGTCGTCACCGACGATCTTGCGGCGCCCGGCGACGGGGAGGCGCGCCTGCGCTTCGTGCACGCGGTTCCCGGCGACACGTCGCTCAGCTTCGGTGACGGTTCCGGGCGCGGTTACGCCGCCGGCATGCAGTACACCGGCGTCAGCGCCTGGTACGATCTCGTCCCGGGCAACGACACCGTGGAGATCTCTGCCGGAGGTGAGGCGGTCGCGACGATCGCCGTTCCCCTGGCAGCCGGCCGTCTGTTCACGGTCGTGGTGGCCCCGGACGGCGACGGTGTCCGCGGCATCGTGATCAACGAGGTCGCGCCCTGATCCAGGGTCGGCATCTGGTGACCGCGGGGCGGGCCGATGCTCGCCCCGCGGTCGTTTTTGCGTCACCCCGACGTCGTCTCGGACTTGTCGCCGGCCAGACGAAGGGGTAAGCCAGCGCCGCTCCCGAAGACCCATCGAAGCACTCCGCATGGAGCTCAAGCTCACCTTCCTCGGCACCGGCTCCGGTCGGCCCACTCCGCGCCGGAACGTCGCGGGCCTGTTCCTGCAATACGGCTCCGACGCGCTTCAGTTCGACTGCGGAGAGGGATCGCAGATGCAGGTCCTGCGGGCCGGCCTCAAGACCAGCCGGCTGCGGGCGATCTGCATCACGCACTTTCACGGCGACCACATCAACGGGCTGCCGGGATACCTCGGCACGATGGGGCTCAACGGCCACGAGGAGCCGCTGACGATCGCCGGGCCGCGGGGCCTCGACCGGTACCTGCACACCCTGCGCGAGCTGGCGATTCTCCGGCCGGCATTCCCGCTCGATGTCGTCGACAACAATGCGGGCGTCGTGTTCGAGGGAGAGGGCTACACCATCGATGCCGTGCGCGTCCGGCACCGGATCAAGACCCACGCATTCCGATTCCGGGAGCACGACCTGGTCGGCCGCTTCGATGTCGAGGCGGCCCGCTCGCTCGGCGTCACCCCCGGTCCCGACTTCGGGAAGCTGCAACGGGGGCTGTCCGTGGAGACGCCCGACGGCACGGTGGTGCGGCCGGAGCAGGTACTCGGGAAGCCGCGCCGCGGCCGCGTCGTCTGCTACGCGACCGACACCCGCCCGTGCGACGCGGTCATCGAGTTCGCGGCCGACGCGGACATCCTGATCCACGAGGCGACCTACCTCGGTGCGTTGGCCGACCAGGCGCACGCCCGGGGCCACTCGACCGTGCGTGAGGCCGCCGAAGTCGCCCGCGAGGCAGGGGTGGGCCGCCTGATCCTGACGCACGTGTCGCCGAAGCACACGAGCAGGCGTGAAATCGTCGACGAAGCGCGGGCCATATTCCCGGAGAGCGTTCTCGCCGAGGACCTCGACAGCTTCGATGTCGACGTGCCGGCCTGACCGGATCGGTGCGATTGCGCAGGTCGGACCTTGACTCGCGCGGTCTCAAAACTACTTTTGCGGCGGTTGACCCTCCGGACCGAGAAGAACCCGATGGCACTCTCCCTTACCGAACGCGCTGCCGAGCGCGTGCGACAGATCATGGCGACGAACGGTGTCGGCGACGACCACGGCGTCCGCCTCGGCGTGAAATCCGGCGGGTGCTCGGGCTTGTCGTACGTGTTGGAGATCGACGAACCGGCCGAGAAGGACCGCGTCTACGAGAGCCACGGACTCAAGGTCTTCTGCGATCCGAAGAGCTACCTCTACATCAACGGCACGGAGATCGACTTCTCCGCCGATATGCTCAACGGCGGGTTCCGCTTCGAGAACCCGAACGTGAAGCGCGACTGCGGCTGCGGCACGAGCTTCGCGGTCTGATCAGAAGTCGTCGTCGCTCAACGCGGCGAACTTCTTCGCCTTCGACTTGTTCATCAGGTGGAAGACGAAGCCGAGCAGGGCGAGCAGAAACGCGCCAAAGGGGATGCCGACGCGGTAGCCGTAGAAGGCGAGCGACAGCTCTCGTGACGCGGCCGAGATACGATCGGGATCGACCTCCTCGGCCTTCTCGAGGGCCTCGCGAGCGTCTTGGATCTCCGCGCCCCGCATCAATATGCCCTCGTAGTCGTACCGGCGCTCCGCGTAGAGGATCCAGACGGTGCGGATCGCGTCGGTCCGGCCGGTCGGGCTGACCTCTTCGGCCTCGCGTAAAGAGCCGGCAGCGGACTCGTGCCGGGGGGGCTCCTCTTCGAGCTGCCGGGTCGCGACCGCAGCCCACGCGGCCGAGATGTCCGCCTTGAACGCGTTGATCTCGCGCAGGGTGATCGGGTAGCGCTGCTGCGCCTCTTCGAGCATCAGGAACCCGCGCGCGGGCCCGGACTCGTCCGTCGGGTGCCGGGCGGTCTCCCGGCCCTCTTCGAGCGCGCCGAGGGCGCGGCAGTGGTTGATCCGATCGGCGTTGGCGTCCCAGGCTTCGATGCCGTCGAGCAGCCGCTCGCCGCGGATGAACCGGTTCCGCGCGTTCACGTATTCGCGTCGCTCGCAGTAGCCGATCCCTTCGGCGATCAGCGCGTCGGCGAACACCTCCGCGGCTCGCTCGACCTGTTCGAACCGAGACCACCGCGGCCGCAGCAGCTCCAGCGCCGCCTGGGCATTGTCGATGTCCCGCTCGATCGGACCGGACGCTCGCACGATCCAGGTCGCCGCGTTCGGGATCAGTGTGTTGGCGATCACTTGCATGGCCGCGTTCTCCGGATCGAGCTCCAGCACCTCGTTGAGCGCCAGGAGCGCGGGCCGGATGCTGGAGAACGCCTGCAGGTTGAGCTCGGCGGCGGTGCGGGCCAGGGCGAGGTTCGCTTCGATGAAGATCGGTCGCCACTCCTCCAGCAGGTTGCCGTCCTCGTCGACCTCCTTGAACAGGAGTGCGTCTTGCGGCCGGCTTCCGGCGAGCAACATCCGAGCCGCCGCGAGTTTCGCCGGGGAGTTGATGCAGTTGATGTGCATCCCTGCGGTCCGCATCCGCTCGGCGATCAGGTTGTACTCCTCCTGCTTGGTCTCCTGGCTGCCCCGCAGCGCGAGCACCTCGGTGGAGCCGATCTCGCAGATCGCGTTCTCGAGTCGGTCGCGGAAGCCGTCCATGCGCTCCAGGTCGAACCATTGCGCGGGGTCGACGCCGGAGATCGCGATCTGGTCGCCATGGAAACGCGCCGCCCGGGACACCGGGACGATCCGGCTCTTCACGAAGGCGAGCTGTTCGGCGATCGCGTCGAACTCCAGCGCCGAGATCGCTGCCTCGATCGCCGGGGCAAACGCGTTGATGTCGATGCCGGACGCGCTCGACAGGCGCTCGTAATTGCCCCAGTCGGTCGCGTCGTCCGGTCGCGTGCCGTCGGTGGTGGCGAACCGCAGCTCGCCTTCCCAGGTCTCGCCCGGCGCCAGATCCACGTTCAGGCCCCGGTCGCTGTAGTAGTGGATGTCGCTGCCGTCCGGCTCTTCGAACGTGACCCGCAGGTTCACGACCTTCACGTCGAAGTCGTACGTGTTCTCCAACTCCATCGTCGCCGAAGCCGCGTTTCCGTCGACCAGCGTGAGCGCGATGTCCTGGGCTGTGGCGAGAGCCGAGAGGAGCGAGAGCAGGGCGACGAGGCCCGTGACGAGCAGGGTGCGTCTCATGTTCGGTGGCCGGGGGTGCGAGGCGACGCCGTTATAGGATCAGGACTTCCCCCTTTGCAACGCGCCCGCACGCCCGCTATTGCGAGCCGGCCTGCCGACCTCTCCGGTCGCCACGGCATGTCGCGCTCGACGAGCCCCGACCTTCGAACACGGCGAATGGCCGTCCTCCATCATCCAGAGCCCGCCGGCTGGCCGGCCGACGCGACTCACGACCAGCTCGTGGGCACGTGGCGCCTCTGGCAGCGCAAAGGAGGCCACCGGACGAGCACCGACGACCTGCTGACCGCCTGGCTGGCCGTCCACCTCGCCCGGGACCACGGCGCCGATCCGCCGCTGCGCTACGCCGACATCGGCTGCGGCATCGGCTCCGTGATGCTGATGACGGCGCATGCGCTTCGCCCAGACCTCACCCGGGGATTCGAGGCGCAGCCGCAGAGCGTGACCATGGCGCGCCGCAGCGTCGCGGAGCTGCCCGACCGCCTGGATATCGAGGTCGTGGAATCCGACCTGCGGGAGCTGGACGCCGAGGCATTCGGCCCCTTCGACCTGATTACCGGGTCGCCCCCCTATCTGCCCGTCGGTACCGGCGTGATGTCGCCGGACCCGCAGCGGCGAGCTTGCCGATTCGAGCTGCGCGGAGGCGTAGAAGACTACTGTGCGACCGCCGCGCGTCTGCTGACGTCGGACGGTCGCTTCGTGCTCGTCTTTCAGACCGAGTGGGATGCACGGGTGCTCGCCGCCGCCGCGTCGGCCGGCCTGCGCCTCGAGGTGCGGGCCGATGTGCGGACCCGAGCCGGTGACGACCGCCCCTTCCTGTCGGTCTACGCCTTCCGAGCTGCCGCTTCCGGCGTGGATGGCGGAGCGCGGGTCATCGAGTTCGCCACGCGAGGGGCCGACGGCGCGATCACGCCCGAGTACCTCGCCGCCCGCCAGGAGCTCGGGTTCTCGCGCTGAACCGGGCGCGGCGCTGTATGGCTACTCCGCGCGATCAGCCTGTCCGGGTCGGGTCGTCGGTAGGCTGTTCGTCCGCTGTGCGGGACGCTAAGAGTCGCTTCGCAGGACCATGAGCGCACACACCGAGACCACATCCGAGTCGACGCCCTTCGGCGGAGACCCCGACCGTGACACCGACGGGCCTGGTCGCCGGCGCAACCCGGTCGGTTGGCTCGTGGTCTGCTGCCTCCCGGCGGTGCTCCTGGTCGCCGGAGCGTTCTGGCGCCGTTGGATGTCCGACGACGGGTATATCTACCTGCGCGTCGTCGACATGGTGCTCGCGGGAGAGGGGCCCGTGTTCAATCCCGGCCACCGTGTCGAGGCGTGCACGAGCACGGCGTGGTTGGCGCTGCTCACCGTGCTCCGGCAGCTCGGGTTCGCCCTCGAGTGGTCGGCGATCGTCGCCGGTCTCGGATCGGCGGCGGTAGCGATGGTGACCCCGGCCGTCGCCGGTTGGCGGTCGCAGGGCGGGTCCCCACCGATACCCTTGGGACTGGTCGCGTTCGCCGGTCTCACGGTCGCGTGGGACTTCACGACGAGCGGTCTCGAGACGCCGTTGGTCCTGGCCTGGCTGGCCGTGACGTATTCGGCCGTCGGCCGGGTGGCCGCCGGCGATGGCGACTGGCGTCGTCCCGCCTGGTTCGTCGCCGGGCTCGGCGTGCTCGTTCGGCCGGAGCTCGCGCTGTACACCGCCGGCTGGTTCACGGCGCTCGCCCTGGTCGACGACGCGGACTCGCGTCGGTGGTGGCGCCGGCTCCCGCCCTTGCTGGCGATCGGTGTCGCGCTGCCGGTCGCGTGGCAGGTGTTCCGAATGGGGTTCTACGGCGCGCTCGTGCCGAACACCGCGATCGCGAAGTCCGCGGCCGCCGTCGAGTGGGTCCGCGGCTGGGCCTATCTCGGCGACTTCGTCCGGCACTACCACGTGGCGCTGGCCTTGCCCGCGCTCGTGCTGTCGTGGTCGGTCTTTCGGTCGCGGGGGCGCGCTCGGCTGGTCGCAGTCGCGACCGTCGCCGCCGCGCTGGTGCACGGCCTCTACGTGGTTCGGGTCGGCGGCGACTACATGCACGGACGCATGTGGCTGCCCGTCTGGTTCGCGCTACTTCTTCCGGTCGCCGTCGTGCCCTGGCCCCGCAAGGCCGGTGCGCGCGCGCTGGTCGTCGCGGCCGTCGTCGCGGCGCTGGCGCCAGCGGTGTTCCCGATGGAGAACCGGTCGTCGGACGACACCGGGCTCGTGGTCAACGAGCGGCAGTACTGGCTGTCGGTTTACGACACCGATCACCCGATCGTCATCGACGAGCTGCGCGGGCCCCCGGTCGTCGCGATCGCTCGAGACGCGTCGCGCGTCGCCGCCGCTGCGTGCGCGGAGCGGCCGTGCACGACGGTCCTCTTCCACTGGGAGGAGGGTCGGCTGATCCCGGCGACGCGCAACACGCATCCCGACACGGGGGTCGTCTTCAACCTGCCCGCGATCGGCGCGGTGTCGCTCCTCGCGGGTCGCGAGGCGTTCGTGATCGACCGATTCGGCCTCGCTGACGCCGTGCTGGCCCGGACGGGGGTGCCGTTTCAGGAGCGCGCAGGGCACAGCCGACGGGCTTCGACCCTGTGGCGGGCGTCGTGGTATCTCGACGACGTGGGCCCGCTCGGCGTGAGCGACCGATGGAACGCGGCGCGTGACGCCCACGACTGCGGGCTGCTCCGCGAGCTCCACGCGGCGACCACGGATCCGCTCACACTGGCCCGGTTCTGGCGCAACATCGTGTGGTCGGGTCGGCTGACGCGCTTCCGATTTCCGCATCATCCCGTCGAGGCCCGCACTGCGCTCTGCGGAGACTCCTGAGATCGGCTTACGTCCCTGCGGTCCGGGATGACGCGCGACCGGCATGGGGATGGGCTCGGCCGAGCGTCGGCGGTAGTGTCTCCCGTCACGGCGACCCGGAGCGGGGTCGCGGCGACGGTCAATGCGTGCAGGAGGGCAGGTGATTCACGGACGGTTTGTCGGGGTAGGGTGGCTGGCGGGGCTCGTCATCGTGACGGCGTGCGCCGGTGTCGGCTGCGGGTCCGAGCCGGCGTTCCCGTTCATTGCCGTCGTAGACGCGTCTGGCGCGGGGCAGGACGCGCTCGACTCCGGTCCCGGCGACGTAGATGCCGGCGATGTCGCCGAGGACGACGTCGCCGAAGGAGACGTCGCCAACGCCGACATTGGCGCGGACTCGCCGACCGACGAGGCCGAACCCGACGCCGTGGATGCATTCGTCGACACTGCCCCGGGCGATGCGGACGGCCGCGACGCCGGTGGGGGTGAGGATACGCCGCCCGACTGGTGCGCCTCTGGTGTCTCGTGCATCCGTACTAGCGATTGCGCGGGCAGCGGCCTCGACTTCCCTCAATGCCTCGACGGCTGCTGCGTCGGCGGCGACGCGCCGACGCTCCCCTGCTCCGCGCCTCTGGACCGCTGTGTGAGCGACGCCCAGACCACCGAGGACTTCTTCTGCGATGTCGAAAGAGAGCAGTGCCTGGCGCGCTGCGACTTCGACGACGCCGACGACACCCGGTCGAGCGACTGTCCGCTCAACAGCTATTGCCTCATCGAATTGACCGGTGTTGGCGCCCGTGAGTTCAACGGCCTGTGCATTCCCGGGGACTGCGACTCGAACATCTTCGACGATGAGGCGTGCGACGGGACGGGCACCTGCTTCCCGGTCGGAAACGGCGCGAGCTAGTTCCCACCCCGGAATAGCCGGTTTCTGGGCGGCTGGATTCGGCGCCA
>CAZFPM010000090.1:0-20049 GCA_964520965.1 uncultured Myxococcales bacterium | reverse complement strand
TGCTCTTGGCCTCGCCCTTCTCGCCCGCGTGCAGCGATGACGGCGGCGGCAGCGCGTCCGCCGACGCCGACGCGGACGCGATCACCGAAGTCTCCGACGACGCCGGGTTCGACACGGCCGAGGTCGGGCCTCGCCCCGATGTCGACGGGGGTGGGGACGACATCGCCGATGCGCCGGACGCCCAGCGAGACGGCGAGGACGACACGGCCGACGGTGCCATCGACACGCGCGACGCGGGCGACGAACCGGAGACAGACGGTGGCGAGCCAGTGGTCTGGGACCGCAGCGTGCCCGCCGCACGGGAGTTCGCCGCTCCCGAGAATTTCCGTTGGGCGCGCTCGATCATCCACCTGCATTCGACGCACTCTCACGACGCCTGCGACGGCAACCCTCGCGTCGATGACGATTACAACTGGCCGTGTTGGCAGTCACTCCGGCTGGCGCTGTGCGCGGCGCGGATCGACCACGCCTACCTGACTGACCACCCGACGCACTTCGTCGAAGTCCCCTTCGAGGATCTCATGCTCCACGAAGAGGGTGACGAGCTGTTGCGCGACGAGCTCGACCGCCCCTACGCGAACCGCATCACCTGTCCAGACGGGTTCGTCGTCACCATCCGCCCGGGGGCGGAGGACGAGCTGATGCCGGTCGGCATGCGCGAGCACGTCCCCGGCGACGCCGAGGAGCGCAACCGGACGATGAACGCGCGGACCCCCGAAGCGGTCGCGGCGATGCGGGCGACGGGCGCGTTGATCTGGCAGGCCCACGTCGAAGAGCGCGGGCTGGAGATCCTCTCCCCCGTCGGCCTCGACGGGCTGGAGATATATCAGCTCCACGCGAACCTCGACCCGGAGAGTCGCGCGCTGATGGGGCTCGACCCGTTCGCGCCGATCGCCGACCTCTTCCCGTTTCTATCGGGTACCGCGGTCGTGCATCCCGACCTTGCTCTGCTCGCCTTCCTCGTCGACAACCAGCCGTCGCTCGACCGATGGGGCGCGTTGTTGCAGGAAGCGCCGATCACGGGCAGCGGCGGCACGGACGCCCACGAGAACACGTTCCCAGGCATCGCGGGCGACGGTGAGCGCCTCGACAGCTACCGCCGGATGATGTCGTGGTTCTCGAACAACCTCCTCGTGACCGACGACACACCGGAGGCGGCAGACGAGGCGCTCCGAAACGGCCGGAGCGTCGTGGTGTTCGACGTCTTCGGGCCTCTCGACGGGCTCGACGTGTGGCTGGACGACGGCGTTACCCGGCACGAGGTGGGGGCGAGCGTGCCTTCGGGCGACGCGCTCGTGCTTCGGGGCACGGTCCCTCGCCCGACCGGACCCACCGGCCTTCCGGCGACGGTGCGTGGGCTGGTCCTTCGCGCGGTCGGAGAAGGTTGGAGCACGGTTGCGGAGCTCGAGCCGGGCGAGTTCGCCGTCGCGTTGGAAGGCGATGGAGCGTACCGGCTCGAGGTGCGCACCACGGCCGCCCACTTCGGCCCGTTGCTCGCCGAGTTCGCGGGCTTTGCCGACCGCGAGTACCCGTGGATCTACACCAATGCGTTCCGCGTCGGCCTTCCCACGCCCGACCGCTGACCCGGTGCGCGCTCGTGGTGTCGCCTCTGCCGCTGACCCGGTCGTGGCGGACGGCTGACCCCCGTCGCGGCCCACCCTGACACGGATGTCGCGGTTTCGGGCGGCGCGGCGATCGCCGATCGCCCCAACCCCACGAATCTGCGGCCTTCGTGCGTCTGGCCCACAGCTTGCTGTCGTCAGGGGGGAGACGCGTGAACTCAGCCCCGATCGATGAGACGCACACCTCCACGCCAGCTGCTCGCCCTGCTGTTCGCCGCCGCAGCCACGCTCGGGTTCGTGGTGCCACGCTTCGCCCTTGCGGGGGCCGAGCGCAGCCGCCAGGAGATCCTCCGACTGGAGCCCGCTGGCGAGAGTGCCGCCTCGCCGACGCTCTCGGCGGGCCTGATCGCCCGACCGGACGGCGGGATCGACCTGGACATTCGGGACGAACACGGGGTGCGGGTCGGCCTGATCCGGTACACGGAGGTCCCGTGATCCTTGGGTTGAGACGACCGTTCCCACGGACGCTCTGGGCGTGCGTCGCGGCCACCGCGATCGGCGCCGGCGTCGTGGGGGCATGTCTGCCCGGCCACGATGACGCTCGAGGGGCCGGGGTCCGCACAGGCGAGTACGCCTCGTCGTTCGCCCTTCGCTACGACAACCGGTTCCCGGCCCCGGACGGGGCCAGCTCGAGTTTGCGGGTCGACCGGGAGTCGGGCATGGTCGAGGTCCGCTTCGCGACCGACGACGGCGAAATCGTGCAGACGTGGGTCATCGTGAACGCGGACTGACCCTTGGGCCTCGCTCCAGGTCGGCGACTGCCGTCGGCTGGGGGCGAGGCCCGTAGGGTTTCGTTGTCCCCGACCTCGGCCCCAGGCTCGCCGGACTCAGAACCAGTATCGGGCGCCGACAGCGCCGTCGAGGTCGAAGTCTACGGCCTCGATGATCCAGAGCCCCGCGGCGACCTCGACGAATACGTCGACAGGGACCTCCGAAAACACGAACGCCAGGCCGACGGGCGCCCGCGCGCCGACGTTGAGGGCGTCGGGGTCGCTGAACAGCCCGATCTTCGGTCCGACGCCGAAGTAGAAATCGATCGCGGCGCGGTCGAGGCTGGTCAGCTCGCGCTGCCAGAGGAAGTCGACGTTCGCGGCGACGTGGTTGCCCCCGATGAACCCGAGCCCGACCGTTCCGTCGAGCGAGATCGCGTCGTTGAGGCCGAGCTTGAAGTTCGCGCCGGTGGGATCACCGAGTGACACGCCGAGCCCGAAGCGACCGTCTTCGGCACGGGCTGGGCTCGGCCGCATCAGGGCGAATGCGAAGATGGCGGTGAGGATCACAGCCGTGATCGTCGGCTTCATTGGGCGGCTCTCCCAGTCGAGGTCGTCGCTCTACGTCCAGGGGGTATGGCGGCGTCCATACCAGGGGATACATCGAGCGGGAACCCCGACACCCCGTGAGAAAGCCGTCGGCCACGGTTCGCGGCACTCGCACGGATTGCCAGAGTCGCTTTAAGTAACTAGTGTATGTCACGAAATGATGAAGCACTTCTCCAACTACTCGGTACCTCCTGGATGCTCTGGAAGCGTCATAAGCCCAGGGAGTCGGCTGCCACACACTACGCGCGCGAATTCGAAATCGATGAGCTGACGGCTCAGGTTCTTCTGAACCGGGGGTTCAACGGGCTCGAGTCCATGAGTACCGTGCTGCGACCGAGCATGGACGGGCTTCACGACCCGTTCCTCATGCGGAACATGGACAAGGCCGTCAGGCGAATCCGACGCGCGCTGGTGCGAGGCGAGCGGATCCAGATTCACGGCGACTACGACGTCGACGGTGTGACGTCGATCTCGGTGTTGCTGAGCACGCTGCGCCAGCTCGGAGCGGACGTGGGCTTCCACGTGATCAACCGCCGCGACGCGACCGTCGGGCTGAGCGTCCTTGGCCTCGAACGCGACCACCTGCCGCACTCGCCGAAGCTCGTCATCACGGCCGATTGCGGGACCAGCTCGAACGCGGCGATCGAGCGCGCGAGTCAGATGGACATCGACGTGATCGTCGTCGACCATCACCTCCCCGGCGCGTTCCCGCCCAAGTGCGCCGCCCTGTTGAACCCCCAACAACCGCGCTGCACCTTCCCGTTCAAGGAGCTCGCCGCGGTCGGCGTGGCGTTCCAGCTGGTGCGGGCCCTCGACCAGTTCCTGCGCTCCGAAGGCGGTGAATGGCCGCCGGTGAACCTCGACGAGCTGACCGACCTGGTCGCCCTGGGTACGATCTCGGACCTCGTCCCACTGGTCGAGGAGAACCGGATCTTCGTCCACCGTGGATTGGAGCTGGTCAGAACCGCACGACGCCCTGGGATCTGCGCGTTGATGCGAGCGGCACACCTGATCTCGGTCGGCGACTCGGACCTCAGGAGCACGGTCAATGCCCGGACCATCGGCTTCCGGATCGCCCCGCTGCTGAACGCCGCCGGCCGCATGAACGATGCCAACAAGTGCGTCGATCTGCTGACCACGGACGAGTATCGCGTTGCAGACGCTGTGGCCGCCGAGCTCGTGGCCTCGAACCACGAACGCCAACAGCGCGAACGCGCCGTGCTCGAAGAGGCCACCGAGCGCGCGACGCGGGCGTACGAAAACGGGGCGGCCGTCCTGTTGCTGGCCGACGACTCGTGGCACGCTGGCGTTCTCGGGATCGTGGCCAGCCGCCTCGTCGAACGCTTCAATCGCCCATCTATCGTCACCGCGATCGACGACGCCGGCATGGCGAAGGGATCGGTGCGCGGCCCGGAAGGAATCGACATGCTCGAGGCGCTCCGGTCGTGCCGTGACCTCCTCGACACGTACGGGGGCCATCGCGTCGCGGCGGGCGTGGCCTTCGATGCGAAGAACATCGAGGAGCTGGGGGCGCGTCTGGATACTCACGTGCTTTCCCAGGTTCCCGCGGGGAACATCCCGGACCGCTCGCTCGCGGTCGACGCCACCGTGGTGCTCGACCAGCTCGGCTCCCGGGCGCTTGCGGAGCTCGACCAGCTCGCGCCCTTTGGTGCAGGCAACCCGGAGCCGTTGTTCGAAGCGCGCTCCGTACACCCGATCCAAGCCAAGGCCGTCGGCGGGCGCAACGTTCGCCTCCGGCTCCGCCAGGGGCACCGCACTTTCGCGGCGTTTGGCTTCGGGCTCGGCAGCCGGGTCGAAGAGCTCCGACGCCCGGTCGACGTCGTGTTCCACCCCCGACTGGTGCGACAGGGGAGCACGGAGCACGTCGAGTTGTTGTTGCGGGACTTCGCTCCATCCCGTTGATCGGATGGTACGCCGACGACGTGGCCGACCGACGCCTCGAAGCAGCGGCAACATGGCCTCGCTGGCTGCGATCGTCGCCATGGCGCTGGCGCTGGTCGTCCTGCTCGTGATGCGGGGCACGATCTCGGAAGAGACCAGTGCATTCTTCACCGACATGACGGCCGAGCCCGAGGAGCCCGAGCTACCGGAATCGACCGTCGGGATCGCCTTCGACCGGCCCGCTCTCGCCGGGGAGGTGGCGTCTCAGCGCGTACACGCCGCCGTCGACCGCGCCCGCCGGAGTCACCCGTGACGCCCCTCGACGCGGCAATGCCGGAGATCCTGTCGTGCTACGTCCCACGCTTCGTCGAGTACCGGTCGGAGGAGATCGCGCGGCTGGTGTCGCTCCGCGCGGAGTTCGACGAGGCGGGTTTCCCGGCGCACGTGGAGCTGGGCGCGAGTCGGGGAGCCTTCCTGGAGGGCATCGCCCGAGCAGCGGCACCGGACGCGACGCTCGGCCTCGAGTGGCGACGGAAGTTCGCCAGGTGGGGCACGGAACGCCTGGCGAAGCGCGGCCTCGACAACGCACGACTGCTGCACGCGGACGCGAAGCTCGCCGTCCCCATCCTGTTCGCGCCGGAGACGGTCCGCGCGTTCTACATCCTCTTCCCCGACCCCTGGTGGAAGAAGCGTCACGTCGAGCGGCGCCTGCTCGACCCGCTCTTCCTCCGTATACTCGCCCGGCGACTCGTTCCCGGTGGGCGCATCTACCTGAAGAGCGACGTCTTCGACTACCTGTACCGGGTGCGGAGCTGTGTCACGGCGTCGGCCGCTGTCGAGCCCCTGCCCCCTGAATGCTGGCCGGACGAGACCGCGTGGACGCTATCGACGCGCGAGCGGAAGTGCATGCGCTCCGCCATTCCGTTCGGCCGAGGCTACTACCGGCGTCGCGAGGACTTCGAGTCCTCTTTGCCCGTGGAGCCTGAGCGGGCGGAGGACTTCCCGGTCGCCGACGTGGACGGGGTGGCCGAGATCAAGGGGCCGCCGCCGGCGGATAGGGAGAGCTGGCGGAAGCGGCGGTGACGGGGAGAGCGGACGGAGGGGCAGGGTTCGCGCAAAGGCGCTGAGGAGCAAAGGCGCGAAGGAGGGAGGGCTCACGCCAAGGCGCCAAGGCGCAAAGGCGCAAAGGCGCAAAGGCGCAAAGGCGCAAAGGCGCAAAGGCGCAAAGATCTGCTTGCGGGCGCGGCCTACGGCCTGCTCCAGAATATCTCGACCAGCTCTGCGCACGGTGAGATCTCCCGGTCGCTCGTGCGGAGCGCGACCTCGACCTCGATCATGCGAGCTGGCGGGAGGCCTGAGAGGTTGGCTGGCGAGAGTTCGAACCAGCCGGCCCACGGCGACCACGACGTGCCATCGTTCGATACGCGGGCGCGGATGACGATCTCCGTTCCCAGCGGTATGTCGCCGGTCAGGTGGATTTCGTCGAAGCTGCAGACGTCCCAGCCGCACTCCCAGATCAGGCGCCAGACGCCACGGCGGGCGGTGAAGTTGCGGAGTTGGAAGCCGGTCAGGTCCGAGTAGGAGTAGGGGTTTCGCCCGACGGCGACCTCGCCGGCGAACTCGCCTTCGTAGGTGAGTCGGTAGACGTTGTTGGACGAGTAGCACGGGACCCACACGTGCCGGTCCTCGGCGACGCCGATGCCGATCGGGCCGTCGCACACCGGGAAGGAGCCGTCGAACGTCTCGCTCACCGGGTCGAAACGGGCGACGCGATTCGTGCCGTAGCTGACGACCCAGACCTTGTCGTCGCCATCGACGGCCACCCCGCGGGTACGGTCGAAGATGTCCAACGTGTAGGTGCTGAACTCGTCGGCCACGCGGTCGTACTTCACGAGCGTGTTGCAGGTGAAGTTGCCCATCCACACGTTGCCGTCGCCGTCGACCGCGATGCCGTACGGGTTCGAGCAACCGGGAATCTCCCAGGTGCCCGCCAGTGTCCCGGTCTCGGTATCGAACGCTCCGAGCTGACCGCCGGTGAACTCGGGGATCTCGAGGTTGGTGAACCAGATCAGGCCCTCGGCGTCGATGGCGAGGCCGTAGACCCGCATGCCGACGTCGTATTCCTCGAGCACGATGCCGGTGCCGGGGTCGAGCTTGCGGAGGGTCTGGTCGTTGTAGGTCCCGATCCAGGGGAAGCCCTCTTCGTCGATGGCGATGCCCCGCGGGACGGCGTTGTTGGGGCCGATGGGGGCGGTGAATCGGACGCACTCGCTCCCGGCGCACTCCCGCGCATTGACCCGAGTGACGGTGCCCTGCCCGGAGAAGGCGCGGTTGGCGACGAACACGTTGCCGGCGAAGTCGACCGCGGTCCGGCTCGGGCTCTGACCGACGGGGTAACGCTCCTCTTCGACCACGGTCTCGGTGTTGATCTTGGAGACCGTCGCTTCGCCGGAGTTGGCCACCCAGAGGAAGGGCAGACCGGAGAAGTTGTTCCCGAGGCACAGGTCCCCCTCGATGTTGACCTCCACCCCTTGCTTCTCGCCCTCGTCCCACTCCTCGGGGACAACGCCCCAGGACTCGACGAAGCAGGGTTCGCCGCAGGTGCCGCAGACGTTCACCAGCCCCTCGTCGATCAGACCGTCACAGTCGTTGTCGACGCCGTCGCAGCACGTGGGACCGCAGTCCTCTTCCGGTGGCACGTCTTCGATGCACTGGCCGCAGGCGTTGCGCAGGAACTCGTCCACCTGGCCGTCACAGTCATTGTCACGGGCGTCACAGATCTCGACGTCGGTGCCGCAGACGGAACAGCCCAGCGGGCCCTCGTCGACGTCACCGTCACAGTCGTCGTCACGCCCGTTGCAGGTCTCGATGGTCGGGACGACGTAGTCGGCGCAGTCGCCCCAGAACTCGCCCGTGGGGTCGCACTCGCGCACACCGTCACGACATTCGCCGACGAAACGCTGCGACTCCAGCCCCGGCCAGCAGGTCTCGTCGCCTTCGAAGCACGCGCATCCCTCATCGACGGTGCCGTCACAATTGTTGTCGAGCCCGTCGCCGCAGATCTCGTCCTCCGCCGTCGCCCCGCACTGGCCGCACAGGTTCAGCAGCCCCTCGTCGACCTGACCATCGCAGTCGTCGTCGATGCCGTTGCAGGTCTCGACCGGGTCCGGCGCTCCGCAGACACCGCAGGAGTTCGCCAGCCCTTCGTCGACCTCACCGTCGCAATCGTTATCGAGTCCGTCGCAGGCCTCGGTGGCCGGCAACACCTCGCCGACACAGGCGACGATCCGATCGTCGACGCACTCGGACATGCCGCCGTGGCAGATTCCGAACCCGAGCGTCAGCGGCGGTCCGCTGTAGCACGGCTGTCGGTCGCGCCCGCCGCACGTGCACTCGGGCCGGTCGTCGATCGCACCGTTGCAGTCGTTGTCGAGGTTGTCCCCGCAGACCTCGAGCGGCACGGGGCCGCAGGTGCCGCAATCGTTGGCGACCCCCTCGTCGGTGTCGCCGTCGCAGTTGTTGTCCTGTCCGTCGCAGATCTCGTCCATCGGCGTGCGGTTCGTGCAGTCGGTCCAGGCAGCGTCGACGCAGGACTGGACGCCGAGCTGACAGCTGCCGACTCCCTCGGTGCCAGCGGGTCCGTCATAGCACGGGCGCACGGCGCCTTCGGTGCAGGGACACTCCTCCTCGGAGTCCCCGTCACAATCGTTGTCGAACCCGTCGCCGCAGATCTCCTCGGCAGCGGGATGCACCCGGGGGTTCTCGTCGTTACAATCCGGGCCGGCCGCGCAGTTCTCGCCGTACCCGTCCTCGTCGAGGTCCACGCATTCCCCGTCCGGGATGTCCGGGGGGTCGCCGGGGTCCGAGACCTCGACATCCGTGACGTCGCCGTCCGCTACGTCGCCGTCCGCGACATCGCCGCTGCCGTCCGCTACGTCTGTCGCGTCACCGAGATGGGTGGGGGTGTCGGTCCCGCACGCGACCATGTGGCCGAGACAACCGATGACGAGCAGGCACAGGGGCCGGGTTCGATACGAAGACATCGCAGGGTGGAACTCGAGTGTGGCAGCGACGCGGCTGGCCGCAAGTCTACCGATCAGGCCGAGTCCACGTCAATGCGCGGCGCGACCGGCGCTGCGGTTGCGAGAGGCGTCGAGTGCGTAGACGAAGCCGCCGTTGCTCAACGCGTATACCCGTGCCCCCGCAACGACGGGCGCGGTCGAGAATCCCTCGCCGGGTTCGAAGCGTCCGAACACCCACGGTGTGCGGGCATCGACGATATAGAGCCCACGCTGTGGCGAAGGCACCAGCAACAGCTCGGAACCCCACCGGACCGCCGACCCGACCGACGGTGCGTCGAGCTCCAGCTCGCGGTCGATCGTCCCGCTCTCCGGGGCGACCCAGAGCACGCGCCCAGACGCGGTGGTGGTCACCAGGTGGTCATCCACGGCGACCGGGTCGGTCGCCCCGGTCGCATCGAGCCACCAGACCGCATCCCCGGTCTCGGCGTCGCGGCGATGCAGCCCACCGCTGAAGGAGCTCGCGTAGACGGCGTCGCCGGCGACGAGCGGGGTCGCGTCGGCATCGCGGAGTCGGGACTCCCCCCGCGAAAGGTCGGCCAACCACCGGGCATCGCCGTCGAGATCGATCAGTGCGAGCGCCCCATCGGGAAACCCGACGTAGACACCGGCATCGGTAACGAGCGGCGTGCAGTCGCCGATGACGGTCATGTCCCCGCGCAACCGGTGCTCGAACTGCCAGACCGCACGGCCCGTGGCGCTCCGGATGGCATATAGCGTCGCGTCCGCGGCTGTGATGTAGACGCGCTCGCCGGCCGCGACCGGACGCGAATGGAAGACCGACCCTGAGTCGAATCGCCACTGTACCGTGCCGGCATCTGCGGAGAGCGCGTACAGCACGCCGTCCGACGCCGGGACATAGGCCACGCCGTCGGCGACGACCGGCTGAGCAGCCAGGGCCTCGCCGCCGAGGTCTGCTTCCCAGACGACGCGACCGTCGTCGACGTGAAGTCCATAGACCGAGCCGGCCGTCGTCGCGACGACCAGGGTCGGCCCCGTGTCGCTCATGGCGACGCCGCCCAGCTCTTCGCGGTGAAGGTCGAAGGTCTGCCGCTCACCCAGGTCGACAGCCCACGCGACATCGAGCGCGACAACATCGTCGGCGATCAGGCGGACCTCTGCGGGGGCCGCTGCGCCGCCGCAGGCAACCAGCGCGAACGCCACGGCGACGCACAGGATGACGCCCCCCCGGTTCGACGCCGGACACGTGTCGGCCATCGTGGCCGACGTCATTCCGCGCCGGGCTCGGCAGCGGCCTGCTCGGCGCCGTCCTCTTCGGCGTCTTCGGCAGCCGCCTCTTCGGCCGCAGTTTCCTCGGCCTCCTCGGGCTCGGGGTCGACGTCGAGGGTGATCTCCAGTTGGACGATCCGGTTCTCGACCTCGGGAATCGCCGGTTGGCCGGGATGATTTGCGACGACCTCGCGCAGGGCAGCCAGCGCAGCGGCAGGCTCACCATAGGCGTCGGTCAGGCGGGCGATCTGGAGAGCTGCCGGGTACGCGAGCGCCTCCGAGCCCAGGGCGATCTCCTCGAGTGTGCGTCGAGCGTCGTCCAGGTTGCCATCGTCTGCCAGCGAGGCCGCGAGACCGAAGGCGGCGACTGCCTGCTCGGCGGGGCCGAGGTCGGAGGCGAATGCGCGGTACTGCACCGTCGCCGACGTCGGGTCGCCCAACGCAAGGTTCGCGGCGCCGGTGATGATGCCGGCGGTCGTCGCCACCTGACCACCTTCGTCGATCGCGGGCTCGGCGGCCGTGAGCACTGCCTGAGCACGGGCTTCGACGTCGCCCGTTCCGGCGGTGTCGTCGCCGATCGCCGCCGCCAACGCATCCAGCACCGGCCCAGCGGCTGAGGCGCGAGACTCGGCACGCTTGTCGAAAACGACCGACCCCGCGACGATGACCAGGACGAATACGCCAAGTCCGCCGAAGATCAGGGTCCGGTGCTCCTGAAGCCAGCCAAAGGTCTCTTGCGACGCTGCCAGGACGATGTCGGGATTCTCCAACTCGTCGCCGCCGGGTCGCTTCTTCTTGATCTTGATCGCCACTGTGCCCCTGTATCGGTGGGCCAGGCCCCTACGGGGCCGAAAGCCGCAGAGCTATAAGCGCATGGGAAATCGAGTGTCAAGCTGCGTTCGGGCCCTCCTCGGCGTCGTGTGCGTGTTCGTCGGGTCGACGGTCGGCAGCGGGGTCGCCCATGCCCAGGCGGGGGACCAGGAAATCACGGTGGCGGCGGGTCCCGTATACGCGGCCGCCCCGAATTTCCGCGCCCCCAGTCGCGGCGTCGGGCTGGCGACGTCGGTCTTCTGGGGCTTCAGCCCCTCGTTCAGCGTCGGATTCATCGGCCACTTCGCGCACCATTTCGCGATTCGCGGGGGCGAGCCCGATGACTCGAACGACGTCCTCGGCGCATTTGCCGGCGCTGCGTACAACATCGACGTGTTGGCCGTGGTTCCGTACCTGTCGCTCTCGGCGGGCGTCTTCGGCGACGACGGCGATCTGCGCGACGGCCAGCGGGTGGCGGCGGCGATCCGCGGCGCGTTCGGGCTCGACTACCGCTTCCGGCGAAACTGGTCGGTCGGCGCCGAGGTCACCTGGCACGGCCTCTTCCCCGAGTTCACCGACTTCCCGGGGTACTCGGCGTTCTGGTTGCGGGCGAGCTACGTGTTCGAGTTGGACGCCCTCTGACGGACGGCGACGGTTCGACGGCCGGCAGCGCGAGGGGCAACCGAACGCCCCCGGGGCTCAGTCGAAGCGCTTGAACTCGCCTCGCTGCAGCTTGCCCATGTACGTGTCCATGTCCTTCCGAACGACCCCGGCCAACAGGTAGAGGCCGAGGATGTTCGGGAACGCCATCGACAGGATCATCAGGTCGCTGAAGTCGAGCACGGACCCGAGGTTGGAGACGCACCCGATGAAGATGCAGATCAGGAACACGACTCGGTACGCGAGCGAGCTCCCCGGACCGAACAGCTTCGTCCAGCACCGTTCGCCGTAATAGCTCCACGAGATCATCGTCGAGTACGCGAACAGGATGATCGCGAGGGTCAGCAGGAGCGGGAACCACTCGATGACAGTCCGGAACGCCATCGTCGTCAACACCACGCCCTCGGCGTCAGCGCTCGCCGGGTCGTCGAGCACGCCGGAGATGACGATGACGATGCCGGTGGACAGGCACACGATGATCGTGTCGATGAACGGCCCCAACAGCGCGACGACGCCCTCGCGAACCGGCTCTTCGGTCTTCGCGGCGGAGTGGGCGATGGCAGCTGAGCCGATGCCCGCCTCGTTGGAGAATGCAGCGCGCTTGATGCCCATCACGAGCACGCCGATGAAGCCGCCGCCCATCGCCCGGCCCGTGAAGGCGTCGCTGAAGATCGCGTTCAGAGCGTCCGGGAGCTCCGCGACGTTGACCGCCACGATGAAGAGCGCGGCGATGACGTACATGCCGCACATCAAGGGCACGATCTTCTCCGCCGTCGATGCGATGCGCCGGATGCCGCCGAGGATGACGATCCCGACCAGAACCATCAGGACGATCCCGAAGAGCCAGCCGGGCACGTGGAAGGAGGTCACGGATTCGAACGCCTGGTAGGCCTGATTGGCCTGGAACATGTTCCCGCCACCGAACGACCCGCCGATGCAGAACACGGCAAAGAGGACGGCGAGGATCTGGCCGAGTCCGCCGAGGCCCCGCTCCGCGAGGCCGACCTCGAGGTAACGCATCGGTCCACCGAGCACGCGCCCCTCGTCGTCGATGGCACGGTACTTTTGGCCGAGCGTGCACTCGACGAACTTCGCGGTCATTCCGAAGAACGCAGCGACCATCATCCAGAACACCGCGCCCGGGCCGCCGGCCGACACCGCGATGGCCACCCCGGCGATATTGCCGAGGCCGACGGTGGCGGACAGGGCGCTCGACAGAGCCTGGAAGTGGGACACCTCACCAGCATCGTTCGGGTCGTCATAGTGACCGCGGACGACGTCGATGGCATGCCGGAACGCTCGGAAGTTCACGAAGCGCATCCAGAACGTGAAGATCACCGCTCCGATGAAGAGCCACGCGACGACGAAGGGGAACCCGGAGCCGTCCGCGGCCTTGATGAACGGAATCTCCGCGAAGAGCACCTTCGCCATGTAGCCGACGACGACAGCGAACGTCGCGTCGATGGACCGCTCGACGCCCGTTCTCGGGTCTTCGACCGGCTCCTCGGCGTTCGGGGCTGCGGCGGGGGGCGCGTCTTCAGCTGCGGCCTCGTCGACCGCAGCCTCGGTGGGCTCCGTGTCATCCGCTGCGCCGTCGTCAGCCGCAGCCTCGGCGGGCGCCGCCTCTACTGCCAGCGGCTCGGCCGCCTGCGCGCCCGCTTCGGCTTCCGCTGTGAGCGTCGGTGCCGACACCTCTGTCGGGTCCTGCGCCGCGATCGACGCGCCGAGCACGACGAGGTAGCCGGCGAGGAGCGCAGCCATGAGTCTGCGAACAACGGGGGATTTCAACGACACCGCAAGCCTCCGGAACTGCTGATCTTCGGGCCGCGACAGCGAAGTGCAACGCCCCCCCGAAGTCAAGCGCCGGTGCGTCAGTCGATGCGCGTTCGCCGCCCGCTCAGCGCGCTGAAGCCCTCTGGCGCCGGATCCGCATTCGTCCGACAGCCCGTCAGCGAGAGCTTCGAAGTGTCGAACCCGCTGATCACGGTGTCGCGAACGACGAGCCCCGACAACGACCCCTCGGCGCCGTCGATGTGGCGCATCTCACCCCCCTGCACCGTCACGGATTCCCACTCGACCTCGTCGAGCGTCGTGTCAGCCAAGACGCAGTCGAGGAGTTCGATACCGGTCCATTCGCTGCCGGCCAGGACCACCGCCGACAGGTTGGAGCGACGGAACACGCATCCTTCGAACGATGCGCCGTCGAGGGACGCTCCGGACAAGTCGCAGTCCATCAGCGTGCAGCCGTGGATGTATGCACCGTCGAGACGCGTCTCGCGCATGGCCACCGTGCTGATGATGCAATCTTCGAACTCGACGTTCGACAGGTCGAAGCGCGACAGGTCGAAGCCGGTGAGGCTGGCCCCCTTTATCGTCTCGCCGTCGAGCGAGGGCGCGTGGCCGGCCTTCCGAGCCGCGGCGTGGAAGCCGTCGACATCGCCTTTCTTCAGTAGCCTGAGCAGCGTAACTCGCGCGTCACCCATCCTGTCAGTCCTCTCCTGTTTCGCCCTTTCCTCGCGCCCGGAAGAACACCTTGATGGGTGTGCCCTCGAACCCGTACGCATTGCGCAACGAGTTCTCCAGATAGCGCCGGTAACTGAAATGCACCAGTTCCGAGTCGTTCACGACGAACATCACCGTCGGCGGCCTGGTGGCGACCTGGGACGCGTAGAAGATCTTCAGGCGGCGACTGCCTTTCGATTTCGGGGGGTTGCGCCGCGTCGCGTCCTCGACGCACCGGTTCAACTCGCCCGTGCTGATCCGCCGCACGTACTGGGCATAGGCTCCGACGATCATCGGGACGAGTCGATGGACGCGTTGTCCAGTCAGCGCCGAGGCGGTGAAGACCGGAGCGTTCTTGGCGAACTTGAGGTCGTCCCGAACGGCTTGAATCATCTGGTCGGCGGTCCGGTGGTCCTTCACGACCAGATCCCACTTGTTGAGGACGACGACCGTCGCCCTCCCCTTGTCGTGCGCCAGCCCCAGAACCCGCTGATCCTGGGTGGTCACGCCGATGGTCGCGTCGAGCATGTAGACGACGACATCGGTCCGATCCATCGCCTTGAAGGCCTGAACGACCGAGTACTTCTCGACCCGCCGCGAGATCGAGCGCTTCCGACGGATCCCGGCGGTGTCGATGAAGAGGAAGCGCTGACCGTCGCGCTCGACGTAGGTGTTGATGGCGTCCCGTGTCGTGCCGGGCACGTCGCTCGTCAGCAACCGCTCGCTCCCGAGGAGCTGGTTCACCAGGCTCGACTTCCCGGCGTTGGGCTTGCCCAACACCGCAACGCGGATCAGCCCCTCGTCGCGCGGCTCGGCCTCGCCCGGCTCCGGCAGGTGCTCGGCCACCGCGTCCATCATCTCTTCGTATCCCCGTCCATGCTCTGCGGAGACGCCGAACAGCGGTGTCAGACCCAGGGCGTAGAACTCGGGTACGTCGAGCTCCTGCTTCGGGCCGTCGATCTTGTTGACGACGAGCAGCACGGGCTTGCGTGTCGACCGAAGGAGCGTGGTGATCTCGGTGTCCGCGGGGAGCAGGCCCGCCACGCCGTCGACCACGAAGAGGATGATCTCCGCCTCGTCGATGGCCAACTGCGCCTGCTCGCGCATCTGCGACAGCAGCTCGTCACGCGACTCCGGCTCGAACCCCCCGGTGTCGACCACCTGGAAGGGCCGTCGGTCCCACGTGCCCTCGCCGTATTGGCGGTCGCGCGTGACTCCCGGCTCATCCTCGACGATCGCGAACCTCGTGCCGGTCATTCGGTTGAAGAGGCGCGACTTCCCGACGTTCGGTCGACCGACGATCGCGATCAACGGCGTTGCCGGGGCGGCGTCCGGTGGCTGCCCCGTGGGCTCATCGGCGCCCGTGGGCTCGCACTGCTCGGGTTCCATCAGATCTCCGAGTCGCCGTATCCGAAGCGGTGGAGCCCGCGGTCGGTCGTACTCCAATCGGCCTCGACGCGAACGAAGGTCCGCAACTCGACCGGCCGCCCGAAGAATTGCTCCAGGCGCGCGCGGGTCGCCGTCCCGATCTGTTTCAGCCGCTGCCCACGGTTGCCGATCACGATCCCCTTCTGTGAATCTCGCTCGACGTGGATCACCGCAGAGACATAGAGCCGACCGCTTCCGGCATCGTCGGCGAACTCGTCGATTTCGACCGCGACGCCGTAGGGGACCTCGCGGTTGGTCTGGAGCATCACCTGTTCTCGGAGCATCTCCGCCGCGAGAAAGCGCTCGGCCCGGTCGGTGACGAAGTCGTCCGGGTAGAGCATCGGTCCCTCGTCGAGCAACTCGAGGATTGACGGGGCGACCCGGTCGACGCTCGTGCCCTTCTTCGCGGACACCGGGACCACGGCGGCGAAATCGTGCTCCTCCGCGACCCGCGCCAGCGCAGGCAGAAGATCCTGACGCCGCGGGAGCAGGTCGATCTTGTTGACCAGCAGCAAGCACGGGCGCTCGCCGATCCGGTCCAGGATCGCGCGGTCGTCGCCCCAGAGTGCCGGTCGGTCGTGGCGAACCAGGCTACCGGCTTCGACGACGAAGGCGACGACGTCGGTCTGACCGAGCGCATCCCAGGCCGCGTCGACCATCTGCTTGTTCAACCGGCCCCGCGCCCGGTGAATGCCGGGCGTGTCGACGAAGACCACCTGTCCGCGCTCGGCGTCGGTGTACACGCCGATGATCCGATTCCGCGTCGTCTGCGGCTTCGGCGTCGTGATCGACACCGACATTCCGAGGACCGCATTCATCAACGTGGACTTGCCGACGTTCGGCCGCCCGACGAGCGCCGCGAATCCGGACTTGAAATGTGCCGGGAGCTGTTCCATTGGAAACCTCGAAACGTCACGCACCGCGGACGCCGGTTCGATGGACATGCCCTATAACAACCTGGCCCAGGCGATACCACTGCTGTTTCTGCTCGCTTTCGGCGCGTTCAGCAGCGCGTGCGAGATCACGTTCCAGGAGGAGACCGAGCTCTTCGAGCGCGCCGAGGAGAGCTATGCGCGCGGCGACTACGATGGCGCCGTGACCTTCTACCGGCGCTTCCTCGAGTTGCACCCGACGAGCCCGCTCGCCAGCATCGCCGACCAGCGTCTGCTGACGATCGAGCGGGAGCTCGACGCGCTGATGGGCCGACGCGGCGCACCGGCGCCCGTTTACGTGAGTCCGCACGGGTCGCCGTCCGCGGTCGACGAGACGACTGGTCAACTGCCGCAGATACACGCCCCCGAGCTTCCGGTCCTCGGCCGATGAACAGCTCACCGGCGGCGCCCTCGCTCGGCACGACGTTGAGGGCCCTGCGCCGGCTCCGGCGCGCGCGACGGACTCGCGGCGAATCCGGCGGAAGACGGTGGTGGTGGCTCGCCGCCCTGCCACTCGTCGTCGGCGCAGGCGCGCTCGCAGCGCCGGACGTGATCGCCCCGACCACCGACGGCGCCGTCACGCATTGGGGCGGATGGCCGCTGGAGGCCGCGTTCAGCGGCTGCAGCCTGGTTGCGGCGGTCGTCACCTTCCGCGTGCTGGAAGTGCTCTTCCGAACGCATGACGCGCGCGCGCTGTCGTTGCACCCGTTGCCAGGGACCGCCGCCAGCGTCGACCGCCTGGCTCTCGCGGTGTCCGAGGCCGCGTTCGGTGCCTTCGGCGTGGCTGCGTTCGTTGCACCTGCACTGCTGCGCGAAGGCGGTCTCCTCACCATGGGTGCACTCGCCTACTGTGCCGTCGCCGCCGTTCTCGTCCCGGCCGTCGCCTTCGGCGTGATCGTGTCGGCCGGCCTCGTGAGCGTCGACCCCGGGTCGCTCGTCGCCAGAGGGCTCGACGCGCGGGCCGGAGACCGCAGCGGAGCCGTCTACCACTTCGCGCCCGGGGCAGCGTTCGGCCTGTCCGTCTCCCTGCTTCTGTTCGCCAAACTCGGGATCGAGGAACCGTTGCGCACCTGGCTGGCAGCCGGCACACCGAGTCTGACACGTGCCGCGCAGGTCGCGATCGGCGCGCCGTTGGGCTTGGCCGCTGTGACGCTCGCGTACGCCCTTCGCGCGTACGCGCGGCACCATCACGCGCTCCAGGCCCGTTTCGTCGAGTCCGAATTCCATCGGGCCGACCAGGGCGCCGCGCTGTTCTCCGCCGCCGCGGCGCCCGCCGGGCGGTTGGAGCGCAGACTCGGTCGGCGAATCGCAGCTCTCTATCGGCGCAACCGTCTGGAGCTATCCCGCGCCCACCCATTCGTTCGCGCCGGCACGTGGCTGGCGACTGGAGTCGCTCTTGCTGCCTGCTGGGCGGCCCCGAGCGCGGTCTCACCGAGTGGGCTCGCCCTCCTCCTCGGCGCCTGGCTTGCCGCTGGTGTCGCACCGGCACGGCGCTTGGGCGGATTGGCGGGAAGCGGCCCCTACGGGCTCGCTGCGACGTTGGGGTCGGTTCGAGAGCGCGACCGCGCCACGCGGCTGGCGGTCGTTCGCGAGACGGTGATCCATTCGCTGCCGCTGCTCGCCGTCCTGGTGATGGTCGGTCCGAACAGCGCGCGCGTCGTGTTCGCCGCGACGTTCGCTTTCGGCCTGGCAGGCCTGCTCGCTGCCGCTGCCTGGCGCCCGCGTTCGTCGGTGGTGCCGATCGGCCTCTGGGCGCTCGGCGCCGGTGTCGCCGCGGTGGGAACGCGTTACTCTCCGACGACAGCGCTCGCCGTCGCCACGGCCGCAGTCGCCGTCGCCGCCGGTGCTGCCGTCACTTCGGCCGTGGCGGGCCTGCCCTCGACCCGCGAGTCCGAGACATGACGTACGCGCTGCAGATCGACGCACTCACCAAGCGCTACGGCTCATTCGCTGCGGTCGACGGTCTGTCGCTGCGGATCCCGACCGGCGAGCTCGCCTGCCTCATCGGACCGAACGGCGCCGGAAAGTCGACGCTGATGCGTACGGTCGCAGGGTTGCAGATCCCCGACACCGGGCAGATCCGGATCGCCGGCGAAGACGTGAGCCATGCGCCGCACCGGGCCAAGACACTCTCGGCGATCACACCCCAGGATCTATCACTCTTCGAGTACCTGACGGGCGAGGAGACCCTCCGGATGGTCGCCGATCTTCGCGGGATCTCCTCCGAACGCGAGAGCCGCATCACCCGCTGGCTCGCTCTGACGGAGCTCGATCGGGATCGTGGCCGCCTCGTCTGCGAGTACTCGGGCGGCATGAAGCGCAAGCTCGCCGTCGCCGCAGCCCTTCTGAGCGAGCCACCGCTGGTGTTGCTCGACGAGTCGTTCACCGGGATGGACCCCGAATCGACCCACGCGATCCAAGGCGAATTGCGGGCCTACTGCGACCGCGGCGGCTCGGTGCTGCTCTCGAGTCACATCCTCGACATGGTGGCGACGATCGCCGACCGCGTGCTGGTGATGGCGGGCGGCTCCTGCGTCGAAGACCTCGACCGGACCGGGTTGTCCGAGGCGGTCCCGGCGCGTTTCCCTTCCCTGACCGAACTCTACCTGGAGCGGGTCGGCAAGCGGGCCCCGGGCGGGGACGACGCGGGTGCCGCGGCGACCGAGCGCGCCTGATCCGCACCGAGCCAGCGAGCGGCGAGGCCCCGCTCCAACGCTCACCGATTCCCCGGATCCGCGCTTCGCGGTGTCGTCGTTCCGGGGTGTCAGTCGCGCAGGACGACGTCCTCTTCGACGGAAAACACCAGCGTGCCGAAGCACTCCGCCAACCACTCGGTCGCCGCGACCAGTGCCTCTTCGGACCGGCTCTCCACGGTGACCCGGGTCCGGTAGTCGGGGTTACCGAGCACGGGGTACGAGCCCAGGCGAACCTCCGGATGGCGCTGCATCGCCTCGACGAGGGTCTCGGCGACGCGACCCTCGCCCACCGTCAGGTAGATGACTCGCATGCCGACGGGCACGCAGGCAAACCGCGCGCAGAGCGCCTCCATCTGCTGCTGGAATATCTGGGGAACGCCCGGAAGCAGGTACACGTTCCGGACCTTGTACACCGGCCAGACCAGGCCCCCGTCCGTCACCAACTCGCACCCGTAGGGGACCGTCGCCATCCGCGACCAGACGCGGAACTCCTCGTCGTCGTGCCCAAACACCGTCCGGATGTGGGCGAGCAGCGTCGCATCCTCGGTGAGGGCCAGCCCGAACGCAGACGCGACGGCCGCGATCGTCAGGTCGTCGTGGGTCGGGCCGACCCCACCACTCGTCAGGAGCACGTCGTAGCGACCGCTGAGCTCGGCAACGGCAGCCGTGATGTCGACGGGGTCGTCGCCGATGATTCGGACCTCGCGCACGTCGGCACCGACTCCGCGCAGCGTCCGGATCGCCGCCGGACCGTTGCGGTCGTCGATCTTGCCGCTCAGCAGCTCGTCGCCGATCAGGAGCAGCGCGACCTGGCGGGGTTCACTCAACTTCGGGCTCTCGCACGACGTCGAAGGTGAGCAGCTCGCCGT
>CAZFPM010000089.1:0-20089 GCA_964520965.1 uncultured Myxococcales bacterium | reverse complement strand
ACAGGTCGCACTTCGATTGGACGAGAACCGCGGTTCCTGGGACCTGCCACCGCTGTCCTTCCTCAACTACGAGGAGCAGAACGCCACCGACGTCGACAAGACGAAGCTGCGCGAGCTCGCAGCCACGCTGGAGCGCGTACTCGCCGACTTCCGGGTCGCCGGCAAGGTGACGGGCATCTGCCCGGGTCCGGTCGTCACTCTCTTCGAGTTCGAGCCCGAGTCCGGGACGAAGTTGTCGAAGATCTCGAATCTCTCCGACGACATCGCGATGGCGCTCAAGGCCCACAAGGTCCGCATCATCGCGCCCATCCCCGGAAAGGGATGCGTCGGGATCGAGGTGCCGAACGACAC
Source organism: uncultured Myxococcales bacterium (assembly GCA_964520965.1). Lineage (GTDB taxonomy): Bacteria > Myxococcota_A > Bradymonadia > REDH01 > REDH01 > CAZFPM01. Next base: position 19,738 of record CAZFPM010000089.1, on the reverse strand, counting down.
CCGCGAGGTGGTCTACCTCAAGGAGATCCTCGCCGACGATGTGTTCACGACGTCAAAGAGCAAGCTGACGCTCGCCCTCGGAAAGGACATCGAGGGCTTCCCGGTCTCGATGGACCTCGCGAAGTGTCCTCACCTGCTCATCGCGGGAACGACGGGGTCCGGAAAGTCGGTGGCGGTCAACGGGATGATCACCAGCATCCTGTACAACGCGTCGCCGGACGAGGTGAAGCTGATCCTGATCGACCCGAAGCAGCTCGAGTTCGCCCTCTACGAAGGCGTCCCCCACCTGCTCCTGCCCGTGGTCACCGACCCGGCGAAGGCGGCGACCGCCCTGCATTGGGCGGTCCAGGAGATGGAGCGACGCTATCGGCTGATGGCCGAGCTCAAGGTCCGCAACATCAAGGGCTACAACGAGAAGCTCCGGAAGCTGCGGGCGGACGTCGCCGAGCGGCAGGAAGACGACGACTTCACGCCGTCGCCCCTCGAGCAGGCGATCCTGGAGACCGACCCGGACGGCCGTCCGACGCACCGGCGGATGTTCTACCTGGTGGTGATCGTCGACGAGTTCGCCGATCTGATGATGGTCGCCGGCAAAGAGGTCGAGATCTCTGTCGCGCGACTCGCCCAGAAGGCGCGGGCCGCCGGCATCCACGTCGTCATCGCCACACAGCGGCCGAGTGTCGACGTGATCACCGGCCTGATCAAGGCCAACTTCCCCACCCGGATCTCGTTCCGGCTGATGTCCGGCACCGACAGCCGCACCGTCCTCGACACGACCGGGGCCGAGAACCTGCTCGGCATGGGCGACATGCTCTACCGACCGCCGGGTCGTAGCGATCTCCAGCGGATCCATGGTGCATACGTCGACGAACGCGAGATCGAGACGGTCGTGCAATTCGTCAACGCCCAGCGACAGCCGGACTACGACGAGACGATTCTCGCCGCGCCCGACACCGACGGGGACGAGTTCGGCGACGAGCCGGTCGACGAGTTCTACGACCAGGCGGTCTCCGTCGTGATCGAAGCAGGCTTCGCGTCGATCTCGATGATCCAGCGTAAGCTGCGCATCGGTTACAATCGCTCGGCCCGCATCGTCGAGCAGATGGAGCGCGAAGGCGTCGTCGGTCCCGCCACCGGCGGCAGCTCCCGGCGCGATGTCCTGGTCGGCGGCGCACACCTCGGCGTGTAGCGGCACCGCGCGTCCGCCGTGGGCTGACGGTGATCGGTAGACTGGGGCTCTCCCCCCGCTCCGCACTGCTTCGCTGTCCCCCCGGCCGGGGGGACGGCGACGGCTTTGCGACGAGTCGAGAGACCGCGTACTGTGGACCGATAGACGACTGGAGCGTCGGGAGGTCACGCAATGAACGTACGGAACAGGTCGAATGATGTCATGGCGTTGGTGCTGGTCGGTGCCATCGCGGTCGTCTTTGGCGGGTGCAAGTCCGAGCCGACGGGAGACGACTGCGGCGTCGGCGAGGGTTGCGAGTGCACGCTGGACTCCCACTGTCCGGGCAACGGACTCGAGCGCTGCGAGATCACGGTCGTCGCCGGCGAGGCGTTCGGCGCCTGCGTGTCGGTGCTCGATGCCGGCGGTGAATGCGACGCAGGCGATTGCGGAGACGACGGACCCGATGTCGATGCCGGCCCGGACGAGCCCGATGACTGCGACGGTGGCGACTGCGACGCCGGTCCAGACGACCCTGACGACTGCGATGGCGGTGATTGCGACGCTGGCCCCGACGACCCTGACGACTGCGATGGCGACGGCTGTGACGGCGGTCCCGACGGTCCGGATTGTGACGGCGGCGATTGTGGCGGCGACCCCGAAGAGTGCGATGGTGGGGACGATTGCGACCCGCCGGCCTGCGACGGTGGGCACGACTGCGACCCGCCGGCCTGCGACGGTGGAGACGACTGCGACCCGCCGGCTTGCGACGGTGGAGACGACTGCGACCCGCCGGCTTGCGACGGTGGAGACGACTGCGACCCGCCGGCCTGCGACGGTGGGGTCGATTGCGGCGACCCGCCCGATGTCGAGGCGCCCCCGGCGCTCGTCAACCCCTGGGTCGCCTTCACCTCGGATCCGGAAGACCGCGACTGGCTCTACGTCGCGCGGGCCAGCGGCAGCGACGTCACCCGCATCGATACCGGCGATCTGCGCCACTACGACGCGACGTGGGCACCCGACGGGCGGCGCATCGCGTTCATCACGCCGGGCCCGACAGCGCCCGTCCTCCGCGTGGTCGATGTCACCACCGGCGAGGTCTCGGACGTCGCACACGGCCTGGCGACGCTCGCCAGCCTGAGCTGGTCGCCGGACGGCGAGGAGATCGCCGCCGAGGGTGCGGTGACGCCGGGTGTGAACAACGACATCTTCATCATCCCGGTCGACGGTTCGGGCGCCGTCGCGGTGACCGACGACCCGGCTTCGGAGAGCGGGCCGGCGTGGGTGCAGGACCACTGGATCTATTTCGTGTCCAACCGGACCGGTACCTTCGACGCGTGGCGCCACGATCTGGACACCGGCGCCGAGGAGCCGGTGACCGTCGGGGGAGAGATCCTCGGGGCGGTCTCCGTGTCGTGGGATCTCGCCCGCCTTCTCTTCCTGCGGCGCGCCGGCCCCGACGAGTCCGAACTGGTGCTCTACGAAGTCGAGTCGGAGACGGCCCTCGTCGTTCCCGCGTACCGCGCTCGCGAGCCGATCTTCGCGCGCGACGGCCGGGTCTTCGCGTATGTGACCCAGGACGACGGCGGCGAGTTCGACCTCGTGATCGCCGACGCGTTCACGGGAGCGACCATCGGTCTGGTCACCGACGATGCGGCGTCCGAGCAGATGCCGGAGATCGGACCGGTGAACGGCGACGACGTCGTGCTGGCGTTCCCGCTGCCCGAAGATTGATCGTCGCTGCTGCCGATGGCTCCACTGATCGCGATCACCGCGATCGTCTCCGTACCGCACCCTGTCCGGGGTTTCTACACGGGGAAGCGCGTCGAGTTCGCCGTCAGCGTGATGGTCGAGGGGGTCGTGGGCGCCGGCGGCGTGCCCATCGTCGTGCCCGTGCTCGCGACGGTGCCGTTCGCCGAGCGCTACGCCGACCTTTGCGACGGTCTGATCCTCTCGGGCGGCGGCGACGTCGCGCCCGAGGCGTGGGGCGAAAGCCCCCGGCGACCGGAGTGGGCTGGGGAACCAGAGCGGGACCGTTTCGAGTTTGCACTCTTGAGCGCGTTTCTCGACCGCGATCTCCCGGTGCTCGGCGTCTGCCGGGGGCACCAGGTGCTCAACGTCGCGTTCGGTGGGTCCCTGCACCAGGATCTCGTCGATGACGGGGTCGTAGCGCGACCTCACAAGGACCCGGAGCGCCACGACCGGCACCGACACCGGACGACGTTCACCGTCGGCGGCTACCTGCACGCCCTCTACGGCGCCGAGCACGTGGTGACGAACAGCGTGCACCACCAGGGGGTGCGGTCTCTCGGTGACGACCTCGACGTGCTCGCGCTTTCGGAAGATGGGGTGATCGAGGGGCTCCGTCACCGCCGGTATCGCTACGTCGTCGGCGTCCAGTGGCACCCGGAATGGATCGACGCAGCGGCGGTGTCCGAAGGGGTGCTGCCGAGCGATGTGTTGATGGCGGACTTCCTCCGGCACGTTCGGGGCGGGGCGTAGCTGCGCGGCCGCGCAGCGGCGGTCTGTCGACCGGCCCACTCTTCGGCTTGCCCTGGTGGGCCGATCCGCCAATAGTGATCGCGCCTGCCAACCCGGAGAGCCGCCGATGCGATCGACCCAGTCCCCCGGAACCCGAGTCTTGGCGCAGGCGTCTGTCGCGCCGCGGCTTGCTCTTCTGGTGTCCGCACTGGCCTGCTGGGTTGTCGTGGGTGCGTGTGACGATGGTGGGGGAAAGTCCGGCGGCGCCGGGACCGCGGACGTTGCCGACACGGGGGGCGATGCCGCGATGTCCGACGCGTTCGACGTTGGCGACGCTCCGGATGCCGGCGGGGACGTCGATGCGCTCGACCGAACGGACACGGCTGACGCGGCCGATGCGGCTGACACGACCGACGCGCCGCGCAGCGACTCCGGGCGGCCCGACGGAGCGCGGCCCGATGCTGTGCCCGACGCCGAGGTGGGCGCGGACGTCGCAGCAGACGGAGATTCCGGTGCCGATCCGATCGACCTCGACGTCCGCGACGGGTGCAACCCCCTCGCCACGACGGACGAGTGCCTCTTTCCCTTCCCGAGCCGCTTCTTCCAGGCCGCCGATCCGACCACGCCGACCGGTGTGCGATCGGTCTACCACAACGAGATCCTGGAGCTCCCGCCCGGAGCCCCGACCTTCGATTTTTCGGCGTTCAACTTCACCGACGGTCACTCCCCCGCCGCTCCGCTCCTCGTTCACCTCGGCGTCGACGTCGACGACGCGTTTCTCGTCGGGCTCGTCGACGCGGATCGCTATCTCGAAGAAGACGCGCCGATCGCGGTCTTCGACCTGGAGACCGGCGACCGCGTACCGCTGCTCACGGAGATGGACCAGAACCTGCGCTTCGACTCCCGGGCCGGTCGGCACCCGCTGATCCTGCGTCCGATGTCGCCGATGACGATGGGCCACCGGCACGTTGCCGTGTTGACGGACGCCATGCGCGACGTTGATGGCGAGGAGCTCCAACCCGCCCCCGGCTTCGTCGCCCTGCGCGACGGTGTTCCGACATCGAACGCGCCGCTCGAGGAGATGCGCGACGCGTTCGAAGACGTCTTCGCCTTCCTCGGCGACGAGGGTTACCCGCGCGACGAGATCTACCTCGCCTGGGACTTCGCGGTGGCCAGCGAAGACTTCGTGCTCGGCGGAATCCTCTCGATGCGCGAACGCGCCATGGAGCTCAGTGACGGAGTCGGGCTCGGCTACACCGTCGACACCATCACGGACGCACCGAGCGATGATGTCGCCCGCATCGTCGAGGGCACCTTCGAAGTCCCGAACTTCCTCGACGAGCGCGAGGCCCTCGTCCGTACTCCGGAGGGGGGTGTCGTCGATCAAGGGGACACCCGCTGGTACCCGTACACCCTCGTCATTCCCGCGCGCGCCGTCGACGGCGACCTGCTCAAGCTAGGGGTCTTCGGCCACGGCGTGTTCGGGACGGGTCGCGGCTACCTGACCGGCGGGATCGGGCGCGACATCATTCACCCCCTCGCTCAGCGCGCAGGCGCCCTCGTGGTTGCCACCGATTGGATCGGACTGTCCGGCGGCGACCGCGAACGCCTGATCGAGGAGGTCGTCTCCGACCTGAACAACGTCCACATCATCACCGACCGGCTCCAGCAGGGCCTGATCAACAACCTCGTCCTGATCGAGCTCACGCGGGGCACACTCCAATACGACGAGCGCATCCGGCTCTCCGAAGCCCCGCTCATCGATGGCGACGAGACCTGGTACTACGGCGTGAGTCTCGGCGGCATCCAGGGCAGCTCGCTCGTCTCCCTCTCCGACAGCATCACCCGCGCCGTCCTGGCGGTCCCCGGCGGCGCCTGGGCCTCGTTGCTCACGCGTTCGATCGTCTACGCGCCGATCAAGACCCTCGTCGATCTGGTCTACCCCGACCCGTTGCTACAACAGGCGTTCATCTCCCTCTTGCAGGCGAAGTTCGACGGCTCCGACGGGGTCAACGTGTCGACGCTGATGTTCCGGAACCCGCTCCCCGACGCGCCGCCCGAGCGTCTCGTCGTGTTGCAGGAGGCCATCGGCGACTGCCAGGTCCCCAACGTCGCGACCCGCATCCTTGCTCGGGCGATGGGCATCGCGCAGCTCGGCCCTGTCCACGAGCCGATCTTCGGGCTCGAAATCGTCGAGGGACCGACGACCCGGCCGGTCGTGTCCCAATTCGCCATGCCCGAGAACCTGGAGCGCTACACCCCGCTGAACACCAACGTCGTTCCCACCGAAGACAACGGCACGCACTCCGACGGCGTCCGTCTCGACAGCGCGATCGACCAGGTCATGGAGCTGATCGACACCGGTACCATCGAGCAGTTTTGCGACGGCCCGTGCGACCCGGACTGACGGCGCTTCCCGGTTGATCCGGACCCCGGGAGGGGGAGCGCCCGGATACCGGCGCCCCGGTCTTCATCGGCTTCCGGTGCGCCGGTTGCGTCGATGCCCGTAAGACCCCTACCCCCGAACCCGCGCCCCGACGTCGCGCTGCGCCCCGAGGTGTTGGCACCCTGCGGTGACCACGACTCCTTGCGGGCGGCCTTGGTGGCCGGTGCGGACGCGGTCTACCTCGGCCTCGACGACGGGTTCAACGCCCGGGCGCGGGCGACCCATTTCTCGTTGGCGTCGCTGGGGGGCGTCGTCGGACAGGCACACCGGGCCGCGGCGCGCGTCTACGTGACCCTGAACACGGTGTTGTTCGAGAGCGAGATTCCGGCCGCGGAACGACTCGTGCGCGCGGTGGCGGAATCGGGGGCCGACGCGCTCATCGTCCAGGACCCGGCGGTCGCGTTGCTCGCCCGGGCGATCTGCCCGGATCTGGAGGTGCACGCGAGCACCCAGATGACGGTGTCCAGCCCCGAGGCGGCCCGCTTCGCCGAGACGCTCGGCGTGACGCGGGTGGTGCTCCCCCGCGAGCTCTCGGTCTCGGAGATCGCCGCCTACCGGAGGGGCACCGACCTCGATCTCGAGGTGTTCGTTCACGGCGCGATGTGTGTCTCCTGGAGCGGACAATGCCTGAGCAGCGAGGCGTGGGGCGGCCGCTCGGCAAACCGGGGCCAGTGCGCGCAGGCGTGCCGGTTGCCCTACGATCTGATCGTCGATGGCGAGTACGAGCCGCTCGGAGACCTACGCTATCTCCTCAGTCCGAAAGACCTCGCCGGTTACCGCGCGATCCCGGCGCTGCTGGAGATCGGCGCCCACACATTGAAGATCGAGGGGCGCCTCAAGGGTCCGGCCTACGTCACGACCGCTGTACGCGGCGTCCGGCACTGGATCGACGCGGTCGCCGACGGACGCGCTGAAGACGCCGACGCGCTGGCCGACCTCGCCCGCGACGTCGCCGAGATGTCGATCGCCTACTCCCGCGGGTTCGGCGACGGATTCCTCGCCGGCTCGGACCACCAGACCCTCGTCGAGGGCCGATTCCCGAAACACCGCGGCGCCTACCTGGGCCGGGTGCGGAGCGTCGAGGGGGCACGCGTCTTCGTGGCGTCGGAGGCCCGAACGGACCCCTACGCCGAGGGGGACCTCGCCTCGCCGCTGCCGCGACTCGGTGGGTCCACGGTCGCGGCGAGCGGACCCCACGTGGCCGGCGTCGAGCCGCGCCCGGGCCTGGGCGTCGTCTTCGATCAGGGCGAACCGGAGTTCGACGACGAGCCGGGCGGCCCGGTGTTTGGTGTCGAGGCGACCGGCGACGGCTGGACGCTGGAGTTCGGTCGCCCCGGACCGGACCTGCGCCGCGTGCGGGTCGGCGACCGCGTGTGGGTGAGCGGCGACCCGAAGCTCGCCCAGCAAGCTCGCGCGGATATGTCCGCACCGGAGCCCACCGGCCGTTGGCCCGTGAAGATGACTGTGCGCGGCTTGCCAAACGTGCCGCTCGGCGTCGAGGTCACGGCGGGCCCCCACCGCGCCTACGCGGAGAGCGACGCCCTGCTCGAGCCTGCCCGCGGTGGCGGCCTCGACGACGCACTCCTCTCGGACAAGCTCGGCTCCCTCGGCGGAACACCCTTCCGCCTGTCCGAGCTCGATGCCACCCGCCTCCGCTCCGGCCTGCACCTGCCGGTGTCTGCCCTCAAGCGCCTGCGCCGCGAGCTGGTGGCGACGCTGACCGAGCGGGTCTCCCGCGGTCCGAAACGCGAAACCGCGGCCCCGGGGGTCGCGGAGGCGCTCTGGTCCGGCTTCGGCACCGGAGACCTTTCCCCCGGCGCCGCCCACGTCGTCCCCCTCGGCCGAACCGACGCCCAGCTCGACGCGGTCATCGCCGCCGGCTGGCCCGAGGTCGAGCTCGACCGGATGGAGTTGGTCGGCCTCGGCAACGCAGTGGCGCGCGCCCGCGCCGCCGGCCTCCGAGTCACGGTGGCCACCGTGCGGGTGCAGAAGCCCGGCGAAGAAGGGTTCGACCGGCGGATTGCGAAGCTGGAGCCAGAAGGCGTGCTCGTCCGCCACTGGGGCGGGCTGACGCACTTTGTCGAGCATCCCGAGGAGCGTCGCCCGGTCCTGCACGGCGACTTCTCGCTGAACGTGACCAACTCACTCACCGCCCACCACCTGCTCGGCCTGGGGCTCGAGACCGTCACCGCGGCCCACGACCTCGACGAGGGCCAGCTCTTCACCCTCGTCGAGTCGGTGCCCCCGTCACGCCTCGCCGTGACGGTGCACCACCATGTCCCTACGTTCCACACCGAGCACTGCGTGTATGCACACACGCTCTCGAGCGGCCGGGACAACCGCTCGTGCGGACGCCCCTGTGACGAACACCGCGTGGCGCTCCGGGACCGCGTCGGCAACGAGCACCCCGTCATCGTCGACGTCGGCTGCCGCAACACCGTGTTCAACGCCCAGGCCCAGAGCGCGGCGACGCTGGTCCCCCGCCTGATCGCCGCCGGGGTGTGGAAACTGCGCGTCGAGTTCGTGTGGGAGACGGGCGACGAAGCCCGACGCGTCCTCGAAGGGTACGGTGCGCTGGTCAGAGGCGAGATCTCGCCGGCTCGCCTGCTCGACGAGATCCGGGTGCACGAGCAATTCGGCGTGACCGCTGGCACGATGCGGGTGATGCGGTAGACCACCCAAGATCGACGGAGGTCCGGCACGCGCCCGGAGCATGGCGCGAATGGCTGGGTTCTCAGTTCCGGCGGCGTCGTGCGGCGCGCGGAGACGAGGCCTTCTTGACCGCTTCCTTGGCCCGCTTGCGCGCGGCGTCGATCGCGAGATCCTGGCAGCCCGGCGCGTCTGCCTTCTTGGGCTTGCGCTGAACGTAGGAGCCATCGGACTGCATGTCCCAGGCGGAGCGTTGGTCCGAGAGTTGGCGCTGCAGATAGCTCTGCAGGAGCGTATGGTGCTCGGGGCGCTTCACCGGGACCAACACCTCGACACGACTCTCCAGGTTGCGCTTCATGACGTCGGCCGAGCCGATGAAGAAGCGAGGCTCTCCCCGGTTCTCGAAGCGGTAGATACGGCTGTGCTCGAGGAAGCGGCCGACGATGCCCATCACGCGGATCGACTCGGACAATCCGGGAAGCCCGGGGCGGAGACGACAGCTGTCGCGGATGATCAGGTCGATCGGGACGCCGGCACGAGCCGCCTTGTAGAGGGCCCGCGTGATCTGTGTGTCCTCGAGCGCGTTGGCCTTGATCGTGATTCCCGACGGCTCGCCCGCCTTTGCCGCCTCGCGCTCCGCCTTGATCATGTCGAGGAGCGCGCGCTTCAGCTGCCGCGGCGCGACGAGGAGCTCCTTGTAGTCGCGGTTCGGCTTGTAGCCGGTCGTCAGGTAGTTGAAGAGCTCGGTGGCGTCGGCGGCGATCCGCTCGTCGGTGGTCAGGATGCCGAAGTCGGTGTACTGCCGCGCCGTCTCGGCGTGGTAGTTGCCGGTGCCGACGTGCACATATCGGGAGATCCCGTCGTAGTCCTTGCGGATCACGAGGATCACCTTGCAGTGGGTCTTCAGCCCGACCACACCGTAGGTGACGTGGATGCCGAACTGCTCCAATTGGTTGGCCCACCGGATGTTCGCCTGCTCGTCGAAGCGTGCCTTCAACTCGACGACGACCGCCACCTGCTTGCCGTTCCGCGCCGCCTCGATGAGGTGCTCGGCGACTCGCGACTGCGCCGCGGTTCGGTAGATCGTCATCTTGATCGCCCGCACCTTCGGGTCGCGCGCCGCCTCCGCGAGGAAGCGTTCCACCGATGTCGCGAACGACTCGTAGGGGTGCTGGAGCAGCACTGACCCGCGCTCGCGGATGACGTGGAAGATGCTCTTGTCGCTCGTCAGCTCCGGGTGATCGACCGGATAGTGGGGCGCGTACTTCAGGTCGGGCCGCTGGATCGACGCGATCTCGAAAAGGTCCGCCAAACCAAACATCCCCGAGGTGTCGTAGACGTCGATGGCCTCGTCCAATCCGAGCTCAGCCGCCAACATGCCCCGATGACGCGGATCCATCGACTGTTCGACCTGCAGGCGAACGATGGGCGCGAAGCGGCGCTCTCGAAGCTCCGATTGGATCAACGCCAGGAGATCGTCCGCCTGGTCCTCGTCGCCCTCGGTGTTCGAGTTCCGCGTCACCCGGAACGCCGAGCACCCGAGCACCGGGATGTCCGGGAAGAGGAAGTCGAGGTTGTGGCCCATGACGTCTTCGAGCGGCACATACGTGTCGCTGTCGCCCAGGCGCATGAAGCGGGCGACGCCGGCGCCGACGGGCACCTTCACCCGGGCAAGCCCGGGAACCTCCTCGGTCGGCAGTTCGAGCGCGACCAGCAGGTTCAGCGAGAGGTTCGACACGAAGGGGAACGGGTGCGCCGGGTCCATCCCCTGCGGCGTCAGCAGCGGGAACACCTCGTCGGCGTACTGCGCCCGGAGTTGCTTCTGCTCGTCGTCGCTGAGCTCGTCGTAGCGGGCCAGCCGGATGCCGGCCTCGCGCAGCTCCTCGACCAGCGTCCCGAACAACGCCTGTTGGCGAATCTGCGAGGCGAGTACGTGCTGGGCGACCTCGGCGATCTGCTCCGCCGCCGTGCGGCCGTCGACCGAGCGTTCGTGCATGCCGGCGCCGACCTGCTGCTTCAGGCCCCCGACTCGTTTCATGAAGAACTCGTCCAGCGTCGACCCCACGATCGCCAGGAACTTCGCGCGCTCCAGCAGCGGCGTCCGCGGGTCCTCCGCCTCGCGCAGGACCCGGTCGTTGAACTGGAGCCACGTCAGCTCGCGGTTCAGGAAGAGATCCGGCGAGCTGAGGTCGTACTCGCCGGTCGTCGAGAGGTCTTCGGGGCGGGGTTCCTGGGCCATGCGCAGCGTTCCCGGTCACGAGGATGCGAGGGCCAGCGAGTCTACACCAAGACCCGACCGCGAGCGACAGCGCAACACCGGATCTGGCTCGGACCCGGACGTCGCTGGATGCTCGCCGCTGGGCTGGTTAGGATGCCGGCATGAACCGTCGTCGCCGAAGCTGGCTGGTCTTCTGGGCATGTGCAGGCCTCCTCCATTGTGGCCACGACGGTGCCGACGGCGCGGGCGATGCCGGCTACGGGGTCGCGGACGCGGTCGATCCGCAGGATGGTGACGGCTCGGGAGATGCCGACGATGCAGATGGCGACGGCAGGGCGCTCCCGACGGCCGAGGTGCGCTACACCGAGGAGCGGGCGCCCTGTGCCGAGCGGAACCCGCTGCGCGACGCCTACTTCGGCGACCTTCACGTCCACACGCGGCATTCGTTCGACGCCTACGTCGGGGACGTCCGCGCGACTCCGGACGAAGCCTATCGCTTCGCCCGCGGCGACTCCGTGCGCGTTGCGCCCCTCGACGCGGACGGCGTCGGCACGCAGGTCGTCACCATCGACCGTCCGCTGGATTTCATGGCCGTCACCGACCACGGGGAGTACATCGGCGAGGTCACGAGCTGCACCTACGAGGGGGAGCCGGGCTACGACACGGACCGCTGCGACGACTACCGGGGTGGGGAGTTCCACCAGTTCCTCCTCTGGGGCACCCAGCTCGTCAGCACCGAGCCGATCTACCTGCCCGGTCTCTGCGACGAGCCCGGCGTCGACTGCGGCGCGATCCGCCGTGAAGCTTGGAGCGAGGTGATCGCCGCGGCCGAACGCCATTACGACCGGAGCGACGAATGCGCGCTCACGACTTTCATCGGCTACGAGTGGACCGGGAACACCGACGGGCGCAACCACCACCGCAACGTCATCTTCCGCGGCGACGTCGTGCCCGACCGCGCCATCTCCTACTTCGAAGCGAGCACCGCCGAGGCGCTCTGGCGCGCGCTCGAGGGAGAGTGCCTCGACGCCGGCACCGGTTGCGAGGTACTCGCCATCCCCCACAACTCGAACATCTCGAACGGCGGGATGTTCTCGCCGATCTACCCAGGCGCCGGAGACCTCGACGGGGAGCGGGACCTGGCCGAGCGTCGGGCGCGTCTGGAGCCCCTCGTCGAGATCTTCCAACACAAGGGAGCCTCGGAATGCGTGAGTGGGATCTCCGGTGTGTTCGGCCCGCCAGACGAGCTCTGCGATTTCGAGCAGGTTCGTGCAGACCTGGACGACTGCGGCGATGACATCGGCACCTTCGGGATCAACAACCTCGGTTGTACGTCCCGGTACGACTTCGTTCGGAACGCGCTCGTCAGCGGCCTTCGCGAGGCGTCTCGGCTCGGCGTGAACCCGATCCGCATGGGATTCATCGGCAGCACCGACACACACAACGGAACGCCGGGTGCGGTGTCCGAGACCGGGTGGCTCGGGCACGTGGGTAGCAACGAGGCCCTACCGGAACGCCGCCTCGAAGTGGTCGGCAGGCTCACCTACGGCATCCCGAGCAACCCCGGTGGCCTCGCCGGCGTGTGGGCCGTCGAGAACTCCCGCGACGCGATCTTCGAGGCGCTCGCCCGTCGCGAGACCTTTGCGACCACCGGCCCGCGGATCACGCCTCGCTTCTTCGGGGGTCACGGCGTACCCGAAGACATCTGCGACCGGTCGGACCTGATCGAGGAAGGTTACCGGCGCGGCGTGCCGATGGGCGGCGTCCTCGACAACACGACCGGCCGGCCCACGTTCGTGGTCGCGGCGATGCGTGATCCGGCGGGGTTGCCGCTCGCCCGCATCGACATCGTGAAGGGGTGGGTCGGACCCGAAGGGGAGCTCCGATACGACGTGTTCGAGGCAGGCTCCTCGGGAGGAGAGGCCACCGTCGACCTCGACACTTGCGAACCGGCCGGGGAGGGCGCCGACGACCTGTGCGTCCGGTGGCAGGACCCCGACTTCGATCCGGACGTCCCGGCGTTCTACTATGCCCGTGTCGTCGAAAACCCGAGCTGCCGTTGGAGCTGGCGGGAGTGCCTCACCCTGCCGGAAGACGATCGCCCGAACGGGTGTCGGAGCAGCCGATTCGCGAAAGTGATCAACGAGCTCGCCTGGACGTCGCCGATCTGGGTCGAGCCGGTCGACTGACCGCGCACTGCCGCTCGCCCTTTCGCAATCGGTCCGCTACTGCGATGCTGTAGCTCCCCCAACAAGAGGAGCTGGCCATGCGGGACATCTCCACCTACTTCGCGCAGCCAATCGTCGGATCGGTCACCGTGATGGACGCCCTGATCGCGCTCGTGGTGATCGTGGTCATCACGCAGATAGTCAATCGGTACAAGCGGTCGAAAATGCTCGACGCTCGCCGCTGAATCAGGCGACACGGAACAGTCAGGCGTCCGTGAACCAAACGACGCCGAAGAACACGCCGCCGCTGAATCAGGCGACACGGAACAGCTCTGCGCGACCGCCGTCTCGGACCATCGCCGTCAGCCGCCCAGCCGCCTCATGAGGGCATCGATCTCGTGCCAGGCGGCGGTGTTCCTGCCGCTCGACGACATGTCGAGTCCGAGGCGATTCAATGCGTCGCGCACCTCTCGCTGCGCGCTGGTCAGCAGGGCGGCGTAGCGTTCGTCGAGCAGGTGGGATGTTTGATCGACGGCACTCGCGGCGACGAAGTCGAGGTAGATCTCCAGCAGGCGCGCCGCGTTCCTGAACGACCGGCTGCTCGCGCTCTCGTCGACTTCGGCTCGCAGACGGACGCAGTCGATGTCGCCGGCCCACAGCTCGTCGAAGAGGGCGTCGTCGTCGATCGAGATCGTCGTGGCCAACGCGCGGTCGGTCGCCGCCGTGCCACCGCCTTCCGCGGACGGAGCGACGAGCTCGCCCCGGACCGCGCGCCGCACGTCGTCGATGATCCGGTGGAAGTTGTCGTCGGTCATGGAGAAGCCGACGAAGAGCATACGTCGGGTGATCAGCATCGCCTGCACGACGCCGCGCAGCGCCGCGCGCCGTTGGCCGTAGTGCAGGTAGTCGGCTCGCGTCAGCACGATGTCGTCCGGATGCGACACGCACCCATGCAGCTTCAGGAGCCACGCGTTGTCCGCCGAGGCCGGCTCGTAAGGCAATATCGTGAGCTCCGCATCGATCGCGCGTTTCGCCTTCTCGAGAAGGTCATCGTAGTTCGTCGTGACCACCTCGTGCACCGGCAACGAGGCGAGCAGCTGGTGGCCCAACGCGCAGTGCCGGTAGGCGCCGATCAGCTCGGCGACCGCGTCTCCGATCGTGCGTCCGCGCTCCGCGAGGCGGAGTTCGATGACGCGCGCCCGATCCGGCGCCGACAGGCGCGCGAAACGCGAGGCCAGCGGGGCTGCTGGCCCGTCGCCGCCGATGCCGACCTGCTCGGCGAGCCGCGTGAGCAGGTCGTCCCAGCTCGGCAGGCCCGCCGCCATGCTGATCCCGGCACCGACGAAGAGCACCAGGTTGTCGCGACGGACATCGTCGGCGAGTCGACGCGCCGAATCTCGCAACTCGGCGCCGAGCTCGGCGGGCCAGGAGCGCGGATCGTCGAGGCGACGCCGGACATCGAGGGCCGCGGCGTGTGCGGGCCCCTCATTCGTGACCAGCGCGATGTCGACGCCATAGCGAGTGGCTGCGTCATAGAGGCGCGGGAGCAGCGCTTCGACCACCTCGCCGGCCTTGTCCGCGGCCCCGCCGCCCCCCGTGCCGACCAGCGGCATCCCGATCAGGTGGCGCGCCCGGTCGGCGACGATCGGCTGCTGCTCCAGTACCCACGGTGCCACGCGGTCGAGGAGCTCGGTGACCCCCTCGGCGAACCACGAGATTGGCATGGTCGGCCCACCGCCAACATCGAGCAGCCACGGCTGCGGTTGGTCGGCCGGCCACGACGGGACGGCGCACACACGCGAGCCCTCGGCCGGGGTCGGCGCGACCCATTCGTCCAGCGTGTCCTGCCACCAGTGCCGCTTGGGCCGGAAGCGTGCGTCGCACGGCATCAGCCACGCGTCGCACCACAGGGCGCGCAGGTCGCCCCGAGTCAGGAAGACGTGGCCTACCTCTCCCAATGGTCTTCGACGAGTCGGTTGAACACCTGGACCATCGCGCCCGTGTCCGCGGACACCCGCCGGGTGTCGAGTTCGACGATCCGGCCGAATCCGGCCGCTTCGATCGCGTCGGCCAACTCGGCGTTCTCGCGGCAGGCCTTCTGCAGCTCGCGGAATTGAAGGACCTCGTCGATCTGGTTCGCGCCGTGTTCCTTCACGCGGATGCGCAGGCGTCGGTAGACGTGCTCGTCGGCGAACTGCTCGATGACCGCGAGGAGCTGGTCGGCGCGTTCTTTCTCGGGCTGGGGGGCGTTGGACATCGTCGTCTCGGCGGGGGAGGGGGCAGAGAAGCGCTCCCTGGCAGCGTGGCGGGTGCTCCAGCGAGAGCCGCGCGCCGGGTCGGTGCGAGCGGCTTCCCGATCAGGACACCACGAACGCTCCGTACCCGACCACGCGCGCCCGGTCACCCGAGGTGTCTCCGGAGCTGCGCAGATCGACCAGCTCCACGGTCGCGGAGCGACGTCCGGCGATCTCGAGCAACCCTTGGATCGCCAACCGACCGCACGCGTCGTGGTGGCTCAGCGCGTCCGGCTTGCGGTCGACGATCGCGCGGGCGGTGGCCTCGTCGCGCCGACGGGCCGGCTCGTAGGGATGGAAGTGGCTGAGATCGGTGCTGACCACGACCACCGTCTCCGGGTCATCCCAGGTGAGCTCCAGCACGCTGGCGACCTCGGTGCGATCGGCGTCCCCGACGACCAGGGGCACGACCCCGACATCACCGAGGACCTCGCTGATGAACGGGAGCTGCACCTCCAGGCTGTGCTCGTGCACGTGAGGGGCATCGTAGAGTCGGACCAGCCCGTCGCGCTCCAGCCGGTCGATGTGTTCGCGGTCGATACGGACGTCGCCGAACGGGCATTCGAAGCAGTCGACGGTCGGGGCAGCGATGCCCGAGAAAGCCACCCGATGCGCCGGGCCGATCACGATGACCCGACTGATCTCGTCGCGTCGGTCGGCGATCGTGGCGTATGCCGACCCCGCGATCGGGCCCGAGTACTCGAAACCGGCGTGCGGGGCGATCAGCGCACGCACCCGCCCACCGGCCGGCTCTGCTCGCACGGCCTTGTCGAGGTAGGCGCGCACCGAAGCGCGGAGGTTGGTTTCGTCGGATGTGTAGAAGAGTCCGGCGACGGCCGCCGGGCGGGATCGGATCGCAGGTGACATGGCGGGCGTGGGCGGGTGTTCCCAGAAAGAGTAGAGTGGAGGGTGTCATCTACAACCTCCCCTGGTGCGAAACTGATCGTGTGACCGCCACTCTACATCAGTTGCTGCCCGACGGGCGGGTGCAATGCGACGTCTGCCCCCGCGAATGTCAGCTCCGCGATGGACAGCGAGGCTTCTGCTTCGTGCGGGCCCGGCGGGGCGACGAGATCGTGCTCGATACCTACGGTCGATCCAGCGGGTTCTGCGTCGATCCGATCGAGAAGAAGCCGCTGAATCACTTTCTGCCCGGAACCCCCGTGCTCTCGTTCGGGACCGCCGGTTGCAACCTCGGCTGCCGCTTCTGCCAGAACTGGAGCATCTCCAAGTCCCGGCAGGCCGATCGCCTCGCCGACGAGGCGAGCCCCGAGCGAATTGCTGCCGTCGCGGCCGAGACCGGATGCCGGAGCGTCGCCTTCACATACAACGATCCGATCATCTTCCTCGAGTACGCCGTCGACACCGCCAAGGCATGCCATGCGCGCGACGTGCGCACCGTCGCGGTGACCGCGGGTTATGTGAAGCCCGAAGCGCGGCGCATCTTCTTCGAGCATATCGACGCCGCCAACGTAGACCTGAAGGCGTTCACCGAGGACTTCTACCGCGAGCTCGCCTTCGGCTCCCTCGCGCCCGTGCTCGACACCCTGCGCTACCTCGCGCACGAAACCGAGGTCTGGTTCGAGCTGACGACCCTGCTGATCCCCGGCCGTAACACCGACGACGACGAGCTCCGGCGCATGTGCGACTGGGTCGTCGAGAACCTCGGCCCCCACGTGCCGATGCACTTCACGGCGTTCCACCCCGACTTCAAGCTCGTCGACGTGCCGCGGACCCCGATGAAGACACTGAGCCGCGCGCGGGCGACCGCACAGGCTGCTGGCGTGCGATACGCATACACGGGCAACGTCCACGACGAGGATGGCGAGAGCACCTACTGCCACGCCTGCGGACACCGACTGGTCGGGCGAGACTGGTACGTGCGCACCGCTTGGGGTCTCGACGCCGAGGGACGATGCGAGCAGTGCGGGACGGTGTGCGCGGGGGTCTTCGAGCCCGAGCCCGGCACCTGGGGTGCTCGGCGCATGCGGATCGATCCCCGGCAGCTCGGACAGTGAGACAGAGAGGCGGTCGGGCAGCGTGGGCGCGTGCACGTCCGCGCCGTCGCGGCCGTCGTGTCGGGAATCGTCGCCTGCCCGGGCCGCGCTTCGCCGGTTGGCGGTGACGCTTGCCGCGATGCCCCGCGAGCCGCGACCTGCTCAGCTACCGCTCAGGCGCGCCTGCAGGGCCTTTCGCACCGCATTACCATCGGCCTTTCCGCCGGTGGCTCGCATGACCTGACCGACGAAGAAACCCAGCAGCTTGGCTTCGCCTGCCCGGAAACGCTCCGCCTCTGCCGAGTGGGTCTCGACGACGGTGTTCACGGTCTCGGCGAGCGCGTCGTCGTCGAGGCCCGACGCGGCGTCGGGGTCGAAGCGTCCGCTCGCCACCATCGCGTCGTGGGCGCGCTTGATCGCGCTTCCGCCGAGGTCGTTGTCGACCGCGTAGCTGACGAACGCACCGAAGGCCGCCGTGTCGTAGGGAGGGTTGCCGTCGCCGGAGGCCTTCACCGTGTAGTTGGCATAGGCCTTCGCCGTGGACTCGGCGTGGCGCGCGTAGCTGGGCGCCGCCTGCACGAACGCGGTCGCCTCGGGGGTATTCGAGATGCCGAGCGCGATCTTCGGGGGTACGCCGGCCCCGGTGAGCGAGGCGAAGCGCGCGTGGTGGTCGGCGCCCCGCTCTCGGGCGATGTCTTCGGGGGCCTTCAGGCCGGCTGCCGACCGCGCCGCCTGCGCATCCTTCTCCGCCTCCTTCTCGGCGCGTCGCGCGTCGAGGTCATCGCCGGCCGCGTCGCCGGCCGCGCGCGACCACGAGTCCTTGAGCGTGACCACGCGGTTGAAGACGGGGGCCGCTGCGGCATGGTCGACGGGATCGGTGAAGAAATAGCCGAGCCGCTCGAACTGGAAGTGGGTGCCGCCGGCCGCGGCCGAGAGGCCCGGTTCGACCTTGGCGCGCACGGTGACGAGGGACCGCGGGTTCAGGTGTTCGTGGAAGTCGACGTTCGGGTCGTCGTCCGGGCTCGGGTGGTCGAAGAGACGGTCGTAGAGTCGGACCTCCGCGTCGACCGCCTCGGCGGCCGAGAGCCAGTGGATGGTCCCCACGCTGCCCTCGACGGCGCTCTCGTCGATGCGCGAGCAACGCACACACTCGGTGTTCCCGCCAGCGCTGTGCGCGACCTCGTCGCAGCGGACGATCGGTCCGTGGCGGAGCCGCACGGCGCGTCCGGGGGCGAGGCGTCGCCAGCCCGCGGGCGGCTCCTCGCTGAAGTCATCCCGCTCGATCAGGAGCGTCGCCGACAGCGGCAGCGGGCGGGTCTCGTCGCGCGCCTCGTCGGGCCAGTAGGGGGCGTCGAGGGTCTCCGGCTCGAGCCCGTCGGTGATCTCCAGCCGGATCGGATCGAGGACGGCGAAGACCCGCGGCGCCCGCGCGTTGAGATCATCGCGGATCGCGAACTCGAGCTTGCCGATGTCGACCACGGAGTTGTTCTTGGCCACGCCGATCATCTCGGCGAAACGGCGGATCGCCTCGGGGGTGACGCCCCGTCGTCGCAGGCCGGCGATGGTCGGCATGCGCGGGTCGTCCCACCCGGAGACGCGCCCCTCCTCGACGAGCTGGAGCAGCTTTCGCTTGCTCATCACGGTGTAGTCGAGGCTCAGTCGCGCGAACTCGTACTGGTGCGGTCGTGCGGGCACGGACACGTTGTCGACGACCCAATCGTAGAGCTCGCGGTTGTTCTCGAACTCCAGCGTGCAGATCGAGTGGCTGATGTGCTCGACCGCGTCCTCCAGGCAATGCGCGAAGTCGTACATCGGGTAGATGCACCACTCGTCGCCCGTGTTGTGGTGCGTCGCCCGCTTGATCCGATAGAGCAGCGGGTCGCGCATCAGCATGTTCGGGTGCGCCATGTCGATCTTCGCCCGCAACGTATGCGCCCCGTCCGGGAACTCCCCGGCCTTCATGCGGTGCAGCAGGTCGAGGTTCTCCTCCACGGACCGGTCCCGATGCGGACTCGGCCGCCCCGGCGTATTGAAGTCTCCCCGGTACTCGCGCACCTCTTCCTCGTTCAGGCTGTCGACATAGGCGAGCCCCTTCTCGACCAGCTCCTCGGCGAACCGGTACATCGCGGCGAAGTAGTCCGACGCCCAGTACAGGTGGTCGCCCCAGTCGAACCCGAGCCAGTGCACGTCGTCCTGGATCGACCGCACGTACTCCTCGTCCTCCTTGGCCGGATTCGTATCGTCGAAGCGCAGGTGACACCGCCCCCCGTACTGCTCGGCGAGCCCGAAGTTCAGGCAGATCGACTTGGCATGGCCGATG
>CAZFPM010000088.1:4916-20306 GCA_964520965.1 uncultured Myxococcales bacterium | reverse complement strand
CCAACCCCGCGCGCGCCCGGTGGTGCGCAGCCGGCAACACGATGACCGACGACGGACGCCGCTGCTCGAACTGCGGTTCCATATCCCAGGACGCCGAGTGGTGCGACGTCTGTGGCACCGATCTCGCGGCGGCCGGGACGACCACCGAGTGGTACGACGAGGGCGATCGGATCGCCGTGACCCTGACCCCGCCGTCGGCGCGACCGGCCGACGTGGACACCGACCCGGAGACCCCGGCACTCGACGACACGCTCCCCCCTCCCGGGGCCGGCGGCAGAGGCGGGTCCACCCAATACGGCTTCTCCCGTCGACGCACCGAACAGCTGACCCCCTTCGAGTCGCCCGCCGTCGAGGCGCCGAAGTCGATCAGCCAGACGATCGCCGCCCTGTCCGAAGACGAGGAACCCCCCGAACCCCGCAACGCGACGCTCACCCTGGGTGAGAGCGTCTCGATGACCGGCCACAAGCGGGTGTGGATCGCCGCCGACGAAGACGGCGTCGAGTATCGACTCGAAGAGCGAAAGTCCCCGTCGCCCGAGGCCGTGCCCGAGGCGGTGCGCGAATTCACCTGGCTCCTCGACGTGCCGATCGCCGCCACGACCCACGGGCAGCACGAGGTCAAGGTCTACCGCCACATCGCCGGGCTCACGCTGCACGAACGCCTGCAAGAGCGCGACGGGCCGCTGACCCCGACCGAGATCGTCGAGTGGATCCGACCGGTCACGCGGGCCCTGGCCGCGGTCCACGACGCCGGCTTCCTCTGCCTGCGGATCTGCCCGTACACCGTCAAGTACTCGCCCGAGGGCCACGTCTTCCTGCAGAACGTCGAGATCCTCTACCCCCGCGACACCGCCCTGGCGACGCTCCCCGCGATCGCCGGCTACACCGCACCGGAGATCTACAGCGCCTCGATCGGGGAGCCCCCGTCGACCGAGGCCGACGTCTACAGCGTCGCGATGCTGGTCTACTACCTGATCGCGCGCGCCGACCCTCCGGCGTCGATCTACTCAGGCCACGCGCCCGCGCTGCTGGCACGCGACTTCGCACCCGATTTCCCGCTCGGATTCGCCCCCGTGCTCGGCGTGATCGGCGCGCTCGACCCCGGTGATCGACCGGGCTCCGTCGGCGGGCTGATGACGGAGCTCGACCGTGCCCGGGCACGGGCCGTGCGCGGGGTCAGCGGAGCCGCCACGACGCTCGCCGTCGCCACCGACACGCACGCCGGCGTGCTCAAGCGGCAGCAGGCGCCGATCAACCAGGACAACGTCTACTGCGGGCTGGCTCCAGACCGCACGACCGCATTCATGCTCGTCGCCGACGGCGTCTCGACGGCTTCGTTCGGCAGCGGCGACCTCGCGTCGGGCATCGCCCGCGCCTGCGCCGAAGAGGCCTGGGAGTCATTCCTCACCGACCCCGATAATGCCCTCGCCGACGGCGCACATACCTGGCTCGACAAGATCATCCAGACGATCAACCGACGCGTCGTTCAGGCCGTGAACGCCGATCACGCACCCTTCGAGGGCGAGCCGTCCGAGGTCATGGGCTCGACATGCATCCTCGCCTTCGTCAATGGCGGCGTCTGCCACCTGATGTCGCTCGGAGACAGCCGCGCCTACCTGATCCGCGAAGGATACATGGAGCAGATCACGCGGGACCACAACCTGCTCACGCTCGGGATCGCCGACGGCCTCGACCCCGACACCGCGATCATGCTCCCGCAGGGCGACGCCCTCGCCCGGTGCCTCGGCTCGTTCGAGATCCACTCCAACGGCAAGCTCGTCCCCTTCCCCGTCCAACCCGACCACTACGTATTCTCGCTGGCGTCGGGAGACCACCTCGTCATCTGCACCGACGGGCTCACCGACTACGCCGCTCCCGATCCCGCCGACGCCGAGGAGCGCATCTACCACGCCGTCCTCGACGAACCGATTCCCGACCTGCTCTGCCTCGACCTGATCCGCCTCGCCAATCGCGGCGGCGGCGGCGACAACATCGGGGTCGCGGTGTGTGTCGCCGACCCCGACTACAACAGCCTCTACGACTGGTTCGCGAGCCGCGTCGGGAACTGAGGGACGCGCACCGGGTCGGGCCCGGTGCGCATCGCCGGGCGGCGACTCAGTTCAGGATCCGACGGGCGCCGCTGATCGCTCGGCACACGGCGACGTCCTTTGCCGCGCTCGGCGTGCCCTGGGCGCACAGGTACATGCGCTCGCCGTGCGCGAAGAACTCCCGCACGCTGATCCGTTCCGGCGAGGCCTCGGGGATGTACGAAGACATCGTCCCCAGGATGTGCTCCCGCGTCGTCGGGTCCACTGTGCGCGTCATCAGCGGCGCGTACGCCGACAACACGTCGCAGTGCGTCTCGTCACCGTGGTGCACCAACAATAGTCCGCGCGAGTCCGCGAGGGCCATGTTGGAAACCTCGTGAGCCGAAGCGATCGTCTCGAAGAGATAACCGATCGCGCGGTTGATATGGGTGGAGCGGAGCTTGCGTCTCTCGTATTGAACGGCCTGCATGACTGCCTCTTGGGTTGAACCTACATGTAGGACATTAACCCACCGTTCAGCACATGCACAAAAAACCCGTGCCCCGATTTCACGGGCGGCCGACTACCAGGTGTCGTCGGGGGAGAGCCACTCCAGGCACCGTCGTCCGTAGTCGGACTCGGGCATGATGTCGTTGCACTCCTCGAGCAGCGTGTAGGCCCGCTCGACCTGGCGATCGAGCTGCAGCAGCAGCATGGCGAGTCGATAGCGCGGCTCCTGGTAGGTCGCGCATCGCTCGACGGCGCCTTCGTAGGCCCGACTGGCTTCGCGGACATCGCCCACACACTCCAGCGCGAGTCCACGGTTGTTGTACGCGAGGCAATGGTCGGGCTGGAACATGATGGCGAAGTCGAAGTGGTCGAGGGCCTCGCGGCAACGGCCCTGGTTGTAGTGCGCCCACCCGAGGTTGTTGTGGGCGTGACCGGGGGTCGTGTAGGTCGGCTCGGAGATCAGGTCCTCGTAGACCTCCAGCGCCTCCTCCCAGCGGCTCTGCTCCAGGAAGACCGTGCCGAGGTTGTTCTGGATGTCGTAGCGTTCGGGTGCGAGGTCGACGGCGCGGGCATAGCGGCGCTCGGCCTCGGCGAACTCGCGCCGGCCATGGTGGATGAAGCCGAGGAGGAAGAGCGCGTCGACGTTGTCTGGATTGAGGTCGAGCGAGGTGAGTAGCTCGCGGATCGCGACGGGGATCTCGCTGGCCCGGTAATGACCCTGGGCGAGCTCGAAGTGATAGCGGGATTGCTCGATCAGCTCTTCATCGCGCTGCTGAGGCCCAGAGCACGCGATCGTGAGTAGGAACGAGGCGACGACGGCGATGACGACGAGACGCATAGTGGCCTGGTTTCAGAATAGGGCGAGCAGGCGACCAAGGGTCTGCACCGCGGTTCCCTGCGTGAGGGAGATCTCGCGGGAGACATCGCTGAGAGGCGCAGCTTGCTGGGTGCTGTTGACGAGGGCCGGATCCGTCGGGAAGGGGGGAATGGGCCCGGTCGGTGGCGGGGGTATGTCGGTTCCGTCGCGGAATGGCAGGTCGGCGAGGAGCGACGATCGCACGGCGGGCGGCGCGGCTTGGAATTGCGACCCCTCCATCTCGAACCCCTGCCCCTGGACCATCCCGAGCGCCTGCTGCTGGAGCGTCTCGTAGGCCGAGAGCCCGACATAGGGCGGGTCGCAGAGAAAGAGCAGGCCCTGCGGCCGCCCCTGGCCGTCGCGCTCGACGAGCCCGAAGAAGACGTAGACCCGGTAGCCCTTGCCGCCCTCGTATGCGGACACGACGTAGGCGCGGGTCGGCGCTTTGAGTCCGGCCCCGAGCGCGATGCTCTGCGTGTTCGTCGAGCGCCGGAGCGCGACGACGTGCCGCGCGTCTACATCGATCCGAGTGCCTTTCGCCTGCGCCTTGAACACGTTGTCCGGGAAGCTGCGGATGCCCGACCCTGGATTGGGGGCGGGGTCCTGCCTGTCAAAAAGCTGGTCAATCGTACCGCAGCGCGTCGATCGGGGATACCTGCGCGGCACGCCACGACGGGTAGAGGGTGGCGACGAAGCAGATCAACAACGCGCCGACCGCCGTCGCCGCGAACTCGAAGGCGCGCATGGTCACCGGGAGCTCCGGAACACGATAGACCTCGAACTCGAGACCGAAGTCGACGTATCCGATCACCCGACACACCACGTAGCCGCCGAGGAGTCCGAGCGCCGTCCCGGCGGCTCCGATCGCCATGCCCTGGGCGATGAAGATCCGCATGATCCCGCCCGCTGTCGCCCCCATGGATCGAAGGATCGCGATCTCTCGCCGTTTCTCCAGCACGAGCATCACGAGCACGCAGAGGATCACCGAGCAGGCGACCACGACGAGGATCGACATCACGAGCGTCAGGGCGAGCTTCTGGAGCTGCAGCGAGGTGAAGAGGTTGCGGTTCACCTCCCGCCAGTCGAGGGATTTGAACAACCCCGAGGCGACGGTCTCGGTGATCAGGGTCTTGACCCGCTCCGTGTCCTCCACGTCGTGGACCCGCACCTCGATCCCCATGACGTCGTCACCGAGCCCGAGCAGGTCCTGCACGGCGCGGTAGTCCATGACGATCAGGCGGTTGTCGTAGTCATAGAAGCCGGAGTCGACGATGGCGGAGACGCGAACCCGGGCAAAGTTCGCCCCCTGTTCGCCCGCACGTATCCCCACGGAGCGTATCCCCCGCAACGGACTGACGAGTGTGAGCGAGTCACCCACCTCGGCGCCGATTCGGGCGGCGAGCACCTTTCCCAGAGCGGCGCCGGCGACGAGACCGTCGGGGTTGGCGTCGGTGAGCAGGTCGCCGTCGTAGCGAAGGTCGGCGAGATCGCCGCCTACGACCATGGCCCCGATCTCGTCGTTGGCCAGCATGGCGTCGACCGCCACGCCCTTGATCAAGGCGCCGGGCCGGGCGTGGCTGCCCTCGCGGGTCACCAACATCTCGCGGATGATGAACGGCGCCGTCGACTCGACGCCATCGATGTCGGCGATCGCGTCGGCGACCTCCTCGTAGTCGGAGAAGTAGACGCCGTACCGGGTCACGACGATGTGCGGATTCACGCCGAGGACCCGGTCGCGGAAGGCATCGACGAAGCCGCCGGCGACAGAGACGACAGAGGTGAAGGCCGTGACGCCGAGCGCGACCCCGACCACCGCGAGGATGGTCAGCGTGTTCAGGAACGCACGCCTCGTCGCCATCAGGTGTCGGAGGCCGATGAAATACTCGTAGCGCATTTTGCTGACGCCCGGATTGAACCGCTTCGGGCGCGTTGCTATTGTGGCGCGCGCTCGGGCGGCGAGAACGTATCCGCGTTGCCGCGGCCGCGCAACGACCGCGGCGTGGCTGCCGCCAGGGCCCGTCGACGCGGCCGACGCAGAGGTTCAGTGAGCCGATTCACCCTCAGACGACGCGAGACCATGCCCCGGACCGCCCTTCGAACCGCCAGTGTCGCACTCGCATCGTCCCTGCTTCTCGTCGCGAGCGCATGCTCCGACGGCGAGAACTTCCCCGGCACCGGATGCGACAGCTCGGTCGACTGCGCCGAGGGTCAGACCTGCATCGAGCGCATCTGCGTCGACGACGAGGTCGATGCCGGCGCAGACGTGGACGGCGCCCCCGAGGACACTGATCCGACCGATGCGCCGGCCGGCGACGCGGGCCGTGACATTCCGCCGCCCGACGACACCGACGCCGCCCCGGACTCCAATGGCGTAGACGAGACCGTGGACGAGCCGATCGACTACGGCCCGCTCACCTTCGTCGTCGAGCCCGGGCCCGGAGCCGAGTTCGTCCCGCTCGACGCGTCGATCGTGGTTCGGTTCAACCAGCCGATGAACGCCCTGCGGTTCATTCCCAGCAACCTGACCCTCTCGCCGCTGCACGCGGACCCGCTCGATCGCCTGCTGGAGTACGACGACGTGACGTACTCGCTGACGATCGCGCCCACTCCCGAGATGCCGACCATGCGGCCGGTGACCCCGCACATCTTCCGGATGAGCGAGTTCATCGCGGCGGCCTCCGGCGAGACCCTGGGCGAAGCCTGGCGCATGGAGTTCTCCACCACCGGGTACCCCGGTCGCGCGTTCCCGCGCGCGCTGGCCGAAGCCTACGCCCCCGTGATCTACCAACAGGTCGAAGAGGCGAGCATCGACACGTTCACCCGCGTCGACTTCGACGACGACCTGCTGCCGGCCAACAACCTCTCGAACGCGGTCGCCGCCAACTACGGCTACGTCTACTACGACGTGCTCGAGTCGGTCACCCACTGGTTCGTGACCTACATGATCTACTACCCCGGCAGCCACCCTCGCGAAGACGTGACGTTCGAGCACGACATCGTCGGCGTACAGGTTCTGGTCGAGAAGACGGCGGACGACCCGCTCGGCCGCCTCCGCGCGTTCTCGACGATCTACCACGAGAACCTGAACCTCTGGGCGGTCGAGTCCGGTTGGTATCCCGAAGGGGAGGATATCGGCAGCCCCGTCGAGGGCATCGCCGGACGGCTCCCCGCGGACATGGTCGAGGGAGACCGACACGTGTCGATCTTCGTCGAGTCGGGGCGGCACGGGGTCTGCCTTCCGAACGCGTCGACCCTCGCCGGCCCCTGTGCGCCCACCGGCGGGGACACCGCTCCCTTCGAAGACGAGACGGTCGGCGTGGTCTACCGGGTCGCCGAAGCTGCGCTCCGCATCGGCGATGCCCCGAACGACGCGCTGACCTACTCGCTGCGCTCGTTCGTCGAGGAGCTCTGGCAGTTCCGCAACCGCGTCGGCGGCGACGACGGCGTCTACGGCGGCGAGTACGAGTACGCGCCCCCGGTGATCAGCGAGGAGTTCCTGCGCCCGGGCGAGGGAGAGCTCTTCCCGACCGCCTTCCTGTCCGAGCACGGAGAGGGCTCGTTCGGTGACCTGCCCTTCATCTTCAATGCAACGCGGGAGCGCGCCGATCAGGGCGTCTGGTTCGTCGACCCGGCGTGGGCCCTGAACGAGCTGTTCTCCCTCCCCGAGTCGTTCAGCCAGGACTACTGCTTCAACCCGTTCCTCGACATCGACGAGCGTGACGAACGACGCGGGTGCACGCCGACCGACTTCGAGTTGGGGGAGTAGGCACGCCGACGAGCCGCAACGCAGCCAGCGGCCGCGCGTGACGGTGAAGGCGACGGAAGGACTCCTGGTCAGCTCTCCAGCCGGGGTCCGCACCCGTTCAGTCGGGACCGAACCCCTCGAGTGCGTCGTCTCCGGCCGCGCGATCCGGCGGCGTCTCGCCGATCTCCGGAGGCGGCGTCTCCCACCGTTCGGGCACGCAACAGCCGGGGTCTTCGTCGACCGGGGCCGGCGGCGCGGGGGTGCCCTCCTGGGCTCCTCCACACGCGCTGAGGACCAACGCGACGACCGACGCCGCCGCGAGCATCGCACGGAAGCTCATGATTCCACGTCCGGTTCGGGCGGCTCCTCGCGCGGCTTGCCCAGCACGTAGGCCAGTCCGATGGACACTACGTAGAGCACGACGAGCGGCACGGCGAGGCCGATCTGCGTGAGCGGATCCGGGGGCGTGAGCATCGCCCCGACCACGAATGCCACGACGACGGCGACCTTCCAGTTCCGGATCAGCCCGGAGTGCGAGACGACGCCGATCATCGACAGAAAGGAGATCACGACCGGCATCTCGAAGAGCGCCCCGAACACGAAGAGCATTCGCGTCGTGAACGTGAAGTTCTCCTGCATCATGATCGCGGCGTTCGTCCCCTCGCCGCCGAAGCCCAGCAACACGAGCATGGCCGGGCTGAGCACGACGTAGCGGCAGAAGAACGCACCGCCGAGGAAACACAGCACGCTGAACAGCAGGAAGGGCAGCGCGAGGCGTTTCTCCTCGCGGTACAGCCCGGGCGCGACGAAGAGCCACGCCTCGAGCAGGACCATCGGCATCACGGCGATGGAACCGACGACGAGCGAGGTCTTCAGGTAGACGATGACGGGCTCGATCGGACTCCGGTACGCGATCCCCTGGCCGAACGCCGAGTCCACGCTGGGCAACGCCGCGTAATACGGCTCCATCAGCCAGGTGAATAGCTGCTCGTGGAACGCCCACGCCGTGCCGAAGCCAAGGACGATGTAGACGACCGCGCGGATCGTACGCGTGCGGAGCTCCCGAAGATGCTCCGTGAACGGCAGACGTTTGACGTCGAACTCTCTGTCCTCGCGTCCGGTCACGCGTCGGCCTCCTCCGCGGGATCCCCGGCCGGTACATCGCCGGACGGAGCGGTGCCGACTGACGGCGTCGGTCCGTCGTCATAGGGCTCGTCATCGGGTCCGGCGCGGATGATCCCACGCTTCCGGACCGGTTCGGTCGCTGCCGGTTCGGTCGCTGCCGGTTCGGTCGCTGCCGGTTCGGTCGCTGCCGGTTCGGCGGCGATGTCGTGCGGACCAGGCGACACGACCCGGCGCGTGACCGTGGGGGCCACCGTCGCGGGCCCATCCTGGACCGCGAGGATCGGGCGGGTGACGACGGACTTCGAGGCCGCGGCGGCGGTCTTCGGCGCGGCGCCGGACCCGGACTCGGTCGAGGAGTCGTCTTTGGCCGGGCTCCGGGCGATGTTGCCCAGATCCTCGGCGGACATCCGGGAGCGGAGTCGCGATCGGATGGCGTCGATCTCGTGCTCGGCTTCGGTCACCCGTTCGCGCGCCCGATCGAGTTGGAGCTCCGCCGCGATGTCCTTGCGCAACTCATCGACGCCGGTGGCCTCGCGGATCTCCCGCGTGACTTCGCCGAGGTTCCCCTTCAGCCGCCGGAGCTCCTGCACTGCACGGCCAGCCGCCCGCATCATCTCGGGCAGGCGATCGGGCCCGAGGAAGATGATGGCGGCGGCGATGATGACGACGAATTCGACTCCGCTGATTCCGCACATGGCGCCATGGCTATAGGTGTGTCGGGCCGTCGGCTCAAGTGGATCGACGCTCGATCGCCCGTTTCTGCACCCGACGGTTCAGAACTCCCGCTGTCGCCGGTCGACCTCGACGGCGTTCAAGCGAGCCCTCGTCGGCGCCGTCCGCTGCGGCGCGGTCCCGAGCGTGAACGGCAACGTGACCCCCCAGCGGTCGTCGGGGGCGAGGCGGCCCGACTCCGGCTCGACCGCTGCGAACTCGATGCCGAACGGGGGCGCCGGCAACAAGTCCTCCTCCGACCAGCCGGACGTGACCGCATCAGCCCACAGGGGAAGCGCGAGGTGGCCGCCGGTCTCCCCTCGACCGAGAGGCCGCACGTTGCGGTCCGATCCGACCCATGTGACGGCGACCTCGCGAGCCGTAAAACCGGCGAACCACGCGTCGTATGCGTTGGTCGTCCCGGTCTTCCCGGCGGCCGCGATGCCCGAGGCCGACAGCTCGCGGCCGGTGCCGACGCGAACCGCCTCGGCGAGGAGGAACCCGACCAGGTAGGCGTTGCGGGGATCGACCCGCGGCGGGATCAGCTCGGCTCGTTCGTCCCACAGGATCGCCGCGCGTTCCGCCGGTCGGAGGTGGGCGGCACGGACGCCGCCGTCCAGGAAGATCGCCCTCCCGCCGGAATCCCGAACGGCGCCGAGAACCGACGGTTCGACTGCGTATCCACCGTTCGCAAACACCGAGTAGACCCGCGCCAACTCCATCGGTCGGACGCAGCTCGCGCCGAGCGCCAGGCTCTCGACCGCATCGAGGTCCGACTCGATGCCGAGGGAACGCGCACGCTGAATCGTAGCCGCCGCGCCGATGTCGGCGTAGACCCCGAGCACGGGCAGGTTCCGAGACCACACGAACGCCTCCCAGAGGGTGATCACCCCGTCGAAGCTGCCGTCCGCGTTGCGAGGGCTCCACTCCTCGAACGGGCCGAGCTCCACCCGAATCGGTCCGTCGCGGAGAAGCGTGGCCGGCGTGTAGCCGCGATCGAAGGCGGCGCTGTACACGACCGGCTTGAAGGTCGAACCCGGCTGCCGGCAGCCCTGCGACACGCGGTCGAACTCGCTGCGCTCGGCGTCGAAGCCGCCAACCAGGGTCTCGACGAGACCGGAGACCGGGTCGAGCGAGACGAACGCCGCTTCAGCCAACGGCCATTGGACGATCTCGACGGCGGACCGGTCGTGGTCGGACGGACCTTCACCGCCCTCCCCCGCCGAAGAAGACCTCGCGATCGGATCGTTGCTCCCGGGTCCACCGACGCGCAGGAGCACGACATCGCCGACCGCGAAGGCGTCGTCGGCGTCGTCGATCGACTCGCCGTGGTTGTCCGCCGCCGGGTCCCACGGGATGGCCCAGTTCCACGCGTCCTCAGCGAGCCGAATCTCCTCACCGGCCCACACCCCCAGGGTGGAACCGTTCGCCGACGTGACGAGGGCCGGCAACACCTCGCCGGAGAAACCGGCGGCGACCCATGCTTCGCGAAATGCAGTCGCACCGTCGTCCGTGACGCGACCCTCCGGACCGCGCCAGCCCTGGCGCCGGTCGAGCGCGAATACGTGATTGCGGATCGCCCGTTGCGCCTGGCGCTGGCGAGCGAGGTCAACGGTCGTCTCGTGGGACCGATTCCCCCATCGCGGGTCGCCGGGAAGCTCGAGATCCGCGTGCGCGCGCCAGGCCGCGCGCTCCAACTCCGGCGCACGCACCCGCTGTTCCGGGGTCGGTCGGAGGCCGAGCGGGTGAGCCCGGGCTTCGGCGACCTCGGCGTGCGTGGCGTACCCGGCGTCCAGCACGCGGTCGAGCACGCGGTCGCGGCGCACCAGGGCGAGCTCGGGATGCTCGAAGGGGTTGTAGCGGCCAGGCGCGGGGATCAAAGCGGCGAGCAGCGCGGACTGCGACAGATCGAGGTCGCGCGGCTCCACACCGAAGTAGATGCGAGCCGCAGCGCCGACCCCAGTCGCCCCGGCCCCGAAATAGACACGGTTGACGTAGGCGGTCAGGATCTCCGCCTTGGAAAACCGCTGCTCCAACCGGCGCGCGACCACGAGCTCGGCCAGCTTGCGCTCCATCGTGCGCGCGTCACCGACGAACGACTTGGCCAGCTGTTGCGTGATCGTCGAGCCCCCCTGGACAGGCCGCCCGGCCGCCCGGTTCGCGAGGGCCGCGCGGGCGATCGCCTCGGGGTCGACCCCGTCGTGGACGAAGAAGCGGGCGTCCTCGGAGGCGATCAGCGTGCGGACGAAGGCCGACGAGATCTCGTCATACGCAGTCCACCCGCGGAACCCCCGCTCCAATCCGCCGACCTGGAATCCCCGTGCGCTCGACACCCGCGACGGGATCTCGGCCACCGACACGTCGATGCTCGCGGGCGCGGTGTGGATCGGGACCATCCGGCCGTAGGCGTCGAGTCCGAACAGACCGGCAGGCAGAACGCCCCAGACGACCAACACGCAGGCCAGCTTCGCGGCGGACCACACCCAGCTGCGACGGTTGGTCAGCCCAAACGCCACTGCTCAGAAGCCGAACGAGACGCCAGCCCCGAATGCGTAGTCGTCAACCGGCTCGTATTGCCCGGCATCGTCCAGCTGCCAACGCCTCCGCAGCTGGCCCTCGACGAAGAGCCAGGGCTGGACCATGAATCGGATCTCGGCGGCAGCGAACGCGTTGTCCAGGTCGAACAGCCCACTCGCCCCTTCGAACCGCGTGTTCGCGAAGTGAGCGCCGACCTGAACGATCGAGAGCGCGGGCAAGCGGAGCTGTGCCCAGGCCGCGTTGTTGTTCGCGCCGGTCAGGTCCTCCCAGCCCGCGCTCAGGAAGACCTTGTTGCCGAAGTTGAACCCGAGCTCCGCGTAGTAGCCGTGACGCAGGGCTTCGGCCTCGAATTGCAGCCACTTGAGCTTCGGCGAGCGCGCGGGGTCGTTGTCGATCGGCAGGTAGGTCGAGCGCTCGATCTCGTAGAGCGTTCCGATGTAGCCGGGCAGGTAGTGGCGACCCGCGAGCCGGTACTCGGCGCGCATGTCGAGCACGTCGGCGTCGGTCAGCTTGAAGCCGAAGAACGAGCCGAGGTGCCACCCGGAGCCGAGCGAGAGGTGCGTGTTGGCGTCGGTGTACGGGGTGACGGTGACGCGCTCCTCGTCGACGACATTGAGTTCGACGTCCCAGCCGAGAAGACCGGTGGCGGAAGAGCGCTCGACCACGAAGTCGCCGCGGTCACGGGCGTAGGCCGTGCCGTCGGCGGTGGTCAACAGGTCGAGCGGCGCGTTCTGGTCGCCGATGAACGACATTCCGACCGCCAACCGGTTCCAATACGAAGCCTGGTCGACGAACGCCCAGGGCCGCGCGTAAACGCGTAGCCCCATCACGTCGGGGTCGGCGAAG
The DNA here is from genome assembly GCA_964520965.1 of uncultured Myxococcales bacterium. Lineage (GTDB taxonomy): Bacteria > Myxococcota_A > Bradymonadia > REDH01 > REDH01 > CAZFPM01. Next base: position 7,948 of record CAZFPM010000088.1, on the reverse strand, counting down.
TTGTCGAGCAGAAGCTCGACCCCGCCGTACACCGAGTTCAGGCTTCCGTGCAGCCCCCACTGGTGGTGGTCGAGCTCGAGGGAATTGATGTAGTTGTCGACGATGGTCCGGTGACCGATGCGGACGTTCGCGAGCTCGCCGGCGCGCCAATACACGCCGCCGTACGGATGCCCGTACTCGATCCACCGCACGATGCGGAGGAACTCGGCGGCCTCGTCCCAGTCTTGCCGTCGGAACGCGCCGTCGTCGTCGCGGGGCGGGTTGTCCTTGACCCGGAATCGCAACGGCGCCTGGACGAGCAGGCGCAGCGACTCGGAGACATCGCCGCCGAAGAACGCGCTGTCTCGGGCGAGCGTGACGTCGGGAATCGTGAGGAGCAGCGCCGGCGACGTGACGAGGTACCAATCCTCGGCGATCCGCTCCGCGCTGAGACCCACGCTGACGGTACCGGACACACCGCTCTCGCCCTCGTCGACCGAGGGTTCGAGGGGCTGCGCGGAGCCAACCGAACCCGCCAGCAGCGCCCCGACGAACGTCAGGACGGCAGCCACGCGGGCCCGTGAGGGGCCAGGCTCAGGCCTGGGATTCCGGCTCGGCGTGGGCGCGCCCGATCGAGTAGTGGGTGAAGCCAAGCTCGGCCATTCTGCGGGGATCGTAGAGATTCCGCCCATCGAAGACGACCGGCTGGGCGAGCAGTGACTTCAGCTGGACGAAGTCGGGGTTCCGGTACTCCGACCACTCGGTCACGACGATGAGACCATCGGCGCCCTCGACGGCGGCGTACTCATTATCCACGTATTCGATCGTGTCGCCGAATATCCCGCGCGCGTTGTCCATCGCGACGGGGTCGTGTGCCCGAACTCTGGCGCCGCGGGCGAGCAGGTCGCCGATCACGGTGATCGACGGCGCCTCGCGCATGTCGTCGGTGCGCGGCTTGAAGGCGAGGCCCCAGACCCCGAACGTCCGTCCGGTGAGATCCTCGCCGCAATGCTGGACCACCCGCTCGCCGAGCCGCTTCTTCTGGCGCTCGTTCACCCGGAAGACGGCCTGGAGGATGTCCATTGCCTGGCCGTGTTCCTGCCCGGTGCCGACGAGCGCACGCACGTCTTTCGGGAAGCACGAGCCGCCGAACCCGACGCCGGGGAACAAGAACTTGCTGCCGATGCGCGGGTCGGAGCCGATGCCCCGCCGCACCGAGTCGACGTCTGCCCCGACCTCTTCGCAGAGGCGGGAGATCTCGTTCATGAACGAGATCCGCGTCGCCAGCATCGCATTGGCCGCGTACTTGGTCATCTCGGCCGAACGCACGTCCATGTAGAGGATTCGATCGCTGGTCCGCTGGAAGGGCGCGTAGAGCTGACCCATCAGGTCGCGAGCACGCTCGTCATCGGTGCCGATGACGATCCGGTCCGGCTTGCGGAAGTCTTCCATCGCGGCGCCCTCCTTGAGGAACTCCGGGTTGGAGACGACAGCGAAGTCCCCGTCCGTCCGACTGCGAATCGCAGCACACACACGGTCCGCCGTCCCGACCGGGACCGTGCTCTTGTCGACGATGACCTTGAAATCATTCAGGTTGTCCCCGATCGTGGCGGCGACGGCCAGGACGTGCTTCAGGTCGGCCGACCCGTCTTCGTCCGGCGGCGTTCCGACCGCGATGAACAGGATCGTGCTGTCGCGGATCGCCCGGCCGACGTCGGTCGTGAACGACAGCCGACCGTCGTCCTGGTTTCGCACGACGATCTCACGCAATCCCGGCTCGTAGATCGGGAGCACGTTTTCCTTGAGACCGTCGATCTTCCCCTCGTCGATGTCGGCGCAGATCACCGTCGCGCCCGTATCGGCGAAACAGGCTCCGGCGACGAGCCCTACATATCCGCTTCCAATGACACCGACCTTCACTTCGTCCTCTTCTGACGGGGGATCGAACTCGTCCGCCGATAGCCGAACGCGCGGGCCGAAACAAGTGCCGAGGCGCAGTGTCGGGTCAGCGGGATCGGCCGCGACCGCCGACAATCGTCGCCGCGGACGGCGGGCGATAGCTCCCGTGTGCTGGCTGCCTTCGTCAGAAGAGGTGTCCGTAGCAACCGTCGAACGCGACCGGCGTCAAACCGCAGGCCAGCCACTCCGCGACGAGGCTCCCGATGGCCACCGTGACGACGAACACGGCGATCGCCGCGGCGAGATTCCAAGCCCGCTCGGGACCTGCGACGACCGCACCCAAGGCAGCGCCGTCACCGAGCCCGCCGATGTGAGCAACGTCGTCGACGCCGACCGAGAGCGCACCGCCGACGAGCAACGCCACGATGACGAGTGCGCACCGGATCCCCAGGTCGCGCCGGGCCGCGGCGCGACCCCACTCCGAGCCCCGGACGGCCGAGACGACCGCGCCGAACGCAGCCACGCCGAGCAGAGACGCGCTCGCGCCGACCGAGCTCGGTCCGCCCGCCGCCCAGCTCACGGCCCCACCGACGACCCCTGCCACCGCGGCCGTCACGACGACCCGAGGCCAGCGGAACCGCGCCTCGAGCGCAGGCACGACGAGGAACAGGCAGGCGACCGACGTGCCGATGTGAACAGGAGAGGCGTGGAGCAGCCCAGCCGACGCGAGGCGCCAGATCTGGCCTGACGCGAGGAGCGCGTTCGCCTTCTCGCCGAACACCATCGCCTCGCGCCAACTCATCGCGCCCCCCCACGCCCCACCGTTGGAGAGGTGAACGGCCGTGACCGCGGCCAGATGTACGGCGACGAGCAGGCCGGCCCAGGTGTAACTCAGCCAGGGCCTTCGAGAGGTCGCCGCCGCAGCGGCTTCGTCGCCGGTCGACGGCGCATGCCGTCGCGGGGTCAGAAGGTGAAGTACTTCTGGCTCTCGGCGGCTGCCTCGAGCTCGGTGAGCAGCGACGCCTGCAGGTCGGCGATGCGGAGCAGGCTCTGCGTGGCGGGGAGTACGGTGACTGGCCCTTCACGGGCAAGGGGCAGGACCCCCGCCCGCTAGAGGTGGAGGAGGTGGCTTGGTTCGTCGCGCTGTTCGGCGG
>CAZFPM010000088.1:0-4906 GCA_964520965.1 uncultured Myxococcales bacterium | reverse complement strand
AGCTCGACGAGCTCGCGAGGGTCGACGCCGGTACGTGCCCGGTAGCGGTCGAGCGCGGTCTCGCCGGAGCGCGGCGGCAGGAGCTGCTCGGCCTCGAGCAGCAGGATATCGTGGATCAACACGCGGATCGGCTGCCCGGCGGAGTTGGTCACCTGGTAGTACTCGCGCTGCTCCTCCCCCTCGCCCTCGACGACGAGCTCGAGGGACTCGTATGTCACCCGTTCGGCGGCGATGGGCCGGAACGGCGGTGCCTCGGGGGTCTGCACGAAGCTCTGGAAGTTGGCGAGTTGGGTCTCGAGCTCGAACGCGATCGCGTAGTTCCGGGCGTCCTGCTCCCCCTGCTGGACACGGATGATCTCCTCGAGATCCCGCTCCGTCGACCGCAGGTGTCGGTCAGCGAGCTCGCCGAGGAGGTTTGTGGCGAGAGAGTAGTCGACGAGCACTCGCCCGAGCTGCTCGTTGCGAACGATCAGGGTGCGTGAAGCCGAGACGAGCGACGGGTCGAGAACCGGTCGCCCCTCACCGTACGCGGCGCGGATCTGATCCTCGAACTCGGACTGGAAGTTGGTCTCGGCGTCGATCGCGGCCAGGCGGGTGTTGAGGTTGGTGATCTTGGCGGCGATCGGCTGGACGACGTCCAACACGGTGCGAGCGTCGTCGATGGTCGCATTCTCCAGCGAGCGCACGGTGTTGTTTGCGACACCGATCGCACCGAATACGAGCCCGATGAGCAGGGCGACGCCAGCGGTGATCGACAGGCCGAGGTAATGTCCGCTGCGCGGCGCCTTGATGCTCGGGTCGACCGCGTGCGGGTCGAGCTCGATGGCCGGCGCGGTCTCGAGCTCCGATACCGCCTCCGAGTAGTCCTCGGCTGCGAACTCGGCGGTCGCGGTCGCCCCGGCTGACGCCAGCGCAGCGGCCGCCCGCTCACTCGGCGCAGGTGCGGCGTCGGGAGCAGGAGCCTCTTCGGGCTCGGGAACGGCGACCTGCGGCTCGGAATACCCGAGTTTCGCCTTCAGGTCCTCGAGGTTGGCGGCGCCCCGTCGTCGTGTGGCCACTAAAGCGCTCCTTCTGTCACGTGCTGATACGCGCCGCGGGCGTATGCGACGCGCCGGAGGGACTCTGACTCGGCTCCGAACACTAGGCCAGCGGGATTCCGGTGGTCAAGCTTCGCGGTGTGGCGACCGGCACACCGGAATGGCCGCGCGGAGCCCCCTCGACCGCCGGATGGCGCCTTGCTTCCGAGACCGACATTCGTGCTAGAATCCACCGTTCCCGCCGTCCGCCTTGCGGACACCTACACCGTACGGTAGGCGGACCAATCACGATCGCCGCAAGACCCGCCGTTCGACACGCCTTTCGCGGACACCACGATGCTCACCCGCTTCGCTCCACTCCGGCGCATCGCGCTCGGCCTGACCGTCCTCGCCATCGGGGCGATCGCCACCGCCTGCGGCAAGAACGGAGAGTCCGATGCGGTCGCGCGATTCACGGTCGAGATCGTCACGCCGGCCGAGGGCGACGTCCTCTACACCGACGTGCCGACGACCCTGGGCGCCGAGATCGTGCCCGAGGGCGACTTCGACCCCGACGCGGTCGACTTCGTCTTCGACTGGTCGTTCGGCGGCGGCGCATCCTCCATCGGAGCGACCGCGCGCGTCGAGCACGCGTTCGCCACCCCGGGACAGACCGACGTCACCGTGATCGCGCGACAGATCGACGGGGAGCGCACGGTCGCCGAGGCGATGGCGAGCCGCTCGCTCGCGATCAACCCGGCCGCGGACCTCGCGCTCGACACACCCACGCTCACCCTCTCCAGCGCCGTCGTCCGCTCCGGCGACGCATTTCGCGTCTCGGTCAATCTCCTGAATCTGGCGGCGCGTGTCCCCGGCGAATTCGACATCGGCATCTACGCCGGGACACCCGACGTCATCGACCCCGATGCTCCGCTCTCTTCGGCAGATCTGCGCGCGTTCATCACCAGCGGCGCCGTTGCCGAGCTCGCCGTCCATCGGTTCGACGCGTTCGACGCACAGCCGGCGCAGGCCCTGATCGACGACCAGACGTTGACGCCTCCGGACACACTCGACAGCGGCGAATACGTGATCTTCGTCTACGCGGACCCGGCCGACGTGGTCGGCGAGCGCGACGAAGACAACAACGTCGCTTTTGCGGCGCGGCGCCTGCCGGTCGTGAACTCCACCGGCGAGGGCCCCGACCTGCTGGTGCGCGGCGTCTCCGCCCGCCCGTTGCGGGCCAACGTGCTGAACAACCTGACGGTCACCGCCACGCTCGAGAACGCCGGAAACGCTTTTGCCGAGCCGTTCGACTACGAGATCTGGCTCTCGGCGGACAACCCGACCATCGAGGACTTCGACCGTCTGCTGACATCAGCGCGGATCGACAACATCCCGGTCGGCGGAACCTTCGACATCCGCGACGTCGTGCTCCCCCTCGATCCTCCGGTCACCGAGCTCGGCAACTACTTCGTCGTCGTGACGGCCGATACCGGCGACGAGGTGACCGAGATCAACGAGACGAACAACACCTCAGCGTCTGCACGCCTCGTCGTCACCGACGAGCCCGTCCCCGGCGTCGACATCGTGCCCGCGGCGTTCCAGGTGCTGCCCGACACGACCTTCCTCGGCGGCTCGATCCAGGTCGACCTCACCGTCGCAAACGAGGGGACCGCTCCGGTGGAGACCCAGTTCAACTGCAAGGTCTACTTCTCCCTCGACGAGATCTTCGACATCGCCAGCGACCAGCTGGTCACGACAATGCTCTTCAACGGCCTGAACGACGGGGAGTCGACCACGGTGCAGGTCGACGCCTTCGTACCCGGCTTCCTCGAACCCGGCGATTACTGGCCGATCGCGGCCTGCGACCCGTCGCTCCTGGTCCCGGAGTCTGACGACGACAACAACGTCATCGCCAACGAGGGCACGGTCCTCGTGGCCACCGACGCCAACGTAGACATGCGACCCGAAGCCCTCGTCGTCGACCCGATGGAGGTCGAGAACGAGGGCTCCGTCTCCGTCTCCGTCGACATCTGCAACGATGGCTCGAACGGGTCCACACCCTCCGTGGTCCGGGTCTTCATGTCCGAGGATCCGATCGTCGACCTGACCGACTCGGTGTTGGTGGAGAGCCGTGTCCCGCCGATCAACCCGGGTGCGTGTGTGACCATCCTCGCCGATGTGCCGGCGAGCTGTGACACCTTCGTGTCCGACTACACGATCTTCGCCGTCGCCGACGTGACCGGACTCGTGGCCGAGGCCGACGAGGAGAACAACGTCATCCGCCTCGACGACGACTTCACGATCTCGGGGCTGATCTGCGATTGCGAGCTCGACCGGTTCGAGCCGAACGACTCCCCGGCGACGGCGTCGTTCCTCAATCCCGACGTCGGCTCGTACACCGACCTCACGATGTGTGAGCGCGCCTTCGACTACTACCTGTTGCCGTTGCTCGACGACGAAACAGTGCGCGTCACCATCGATTTCGACGGCGATCGCGGCAACCTCGACATGGAGCTCTTCGCCCTCGACTTCTCCACCGTCCTCGACCGCTCCGAGACCGATGGCGACCGCGAGGAGGTCTCCTTCATTCGGGTGCCGCAGCGCGGCAACTACCTGCTCCGCGTCAAGGGCCGGACCGAAGACGACCGCAACGTCTACGCGCTCGACCTCGCCGTCAGCTCCCCCGAGCCGGGCAGCGACCTGATCGTCCTCGACGTCGAGGTGTCCGATCCGCGGCCTGCGCTGGGCGCGACCATCGAGGCGTGCTTCGACTTGGTGAACCTCGGCGACACCCCCGTCGGCTCCACGCTGACTCGGATCTACCTCTCCGAAGACCCCCAGATCGACCCGGTCGAGGATCTCCTCCTCGGCGACCTCGGCATCGACGGGTTCGAAGATCGGGTGACCCGGTGCGTCGACGTGACCCTGCCCGACGACGTCTCCGGAGGAGAGCGCTACCTCGGCGTCGTGGCGGACGCTCGCGACGATGTGCCCGGAGAGTTCGACGAAGACAACAACGACGGCGTCTCGCCGGTCTTCTTCCTCGACGACGAGTGCTTCGACGTGTTGGAACCGAACAACGACCTCGAGACCCCGCGTCCGCTCGAGCTCTTCGGGGAGCCGCCGATCCTCTTCAGCGAACTGCTGGTCTGCTCGGACAACCGCGACTTCTACGAGATCTGCCTCGAAGACGGCGACTTCCTCGATGTCGTCGCCGCGTTCGATCCCGCCGACGGTGACGTCGATCTCAAGCTCTACGACGACGACGGCGACGAGGTAGACCGGAGCGAGGGCATCGGCAACGAGGAACGCGTCGCCGTCGACTTCGTCGCCGGTGACCGGTGTTACACCGTGGAGATCTACGTCGCCGGACGCGACCGCGAGGTCCCCTATTCCCTCACCGTGAACACCGGCCGCGCTCCCGAGGAGCTGACTTGCAGCCGCATCGAGGAACCGAACGAAGGGTTCGGGACCGCCGTGGCGCTGCGGAACCACCTCGACGACTGCATGGCGGTCTGCCCCAACGCCGACGACGACTACTACCAGGTTCAGCTCAGCCCGGGGACCGACCTCACGATCCGTCTCGTCGGCCCGGACGAGGGTGCACCGTCGGAGGAGCTGCGCATGGCGCTCTGGGGCCCGGCGCGGAACTTCCTGACCAATACCGTGACCGCCGACGAGCCGCTCACGTACAGGATCCCGGTCGCCGGGCGCCACTACCTCCGCGTCCGATCCAACGGGTCGGGGCCGCGGAACCAACCCTACTGCTTCGTGGTCGAAGGTCTGTCCGGCACGGATCTCGTACCGACTGATTTCGAGCTGGACACCGACGTGACCCGACCCGGCGAGACCGTCCGATTCAGCTTCACGCTGTCGAACACGCGGGA
>CAZFPM010000087.1:0-20391 GCA_964520965.1 uncultured Myxococcales bacterium | reverse complement strand
TGAGCCCGACGAGCTACCAGACTGCTCTACCCCGCGGCAGGGTCCGGTCGTCTACGCTGCTGCCTGGGGCCTGTCAAGCTTCGGCGCCACGAAATGTCCCGAATCAGATCCGTGCGCCTCGCGCGCGCCGAAGGCACCCGCGTTTGGGCCGTCGCGCCGCTACCTCTCCTCGGTCACCACGGCGCGCTCGACGATGGTCCGCGGCACCCTTGCGGCCGGCTCGGGCTCCGCGGTACGGACCGCTTCCGCCAGCCGTGCATCGAAGCTCCGCTCACCAGAGGTCACGATGGTCTCCAATGCCTCGATCCGCTGCTCGAGCTCCGCGAGGCGGGCCGTGCTCGCACCGGCGGCCTGGGCGCGCTCGACCTCGAGCTGTTTTACCTTCACGCGGTGCGCCGCGACGATCGCGACCAGGGGCACCGAGAAGATCACGAGGAGGATGAAGACGGCTTCCATTCGACGGGCTGTTCGGGAGGGTGTCTCGACTCTAGCCGAGGCCGCTGGGAGGAGTCCAAGGACGGGGTGCGGAGGTCGGGTCACGTGCACGAAACGAACGAGCGCCCGACCGGCGGCCGGGCGCTCGCTGTCGCCTTCGAAGTTGCGGGGGCCGGATTTGAACCGACGACCTTCGGGTTATGAGCCCGACGAGCTACCAGACTGCTCTACCCCGCGGCAGGGAGGGGGACCCTATCGTCGCAAAATGGGGCTGTCAACCGTCGGTTCCGCGCCCGCCGCGCCCCCCCGAACGACCCCGCCGAACACCGTTGCCCTTGTTCTGGCTGCGGGTCGTCGACCGGGCCGGTTTTCCGCGTCCAGACGAAGGGCGGTTCTTCTTTTTCGACGACGTCAATCGGCCCCTTGACGCCGTGAGCGTCGGCCGTTTCGAACCGGCCACCTCGTAGAGCTGGTCGACCTCGTCCTCCGACAGCTTCCGGAACGCTCCCTGAGGCAGCTCGCCGAGGAGGACCGGTCCGTAGGCGACGCGCTTCAGCCGGGTCACGCGCAAGCCGACCGCCTCGAACATTCGCCGGATCTGGCGGTTCTTGCCTTCCTTGACGACCACGATGAACCAGGTGTTCCGGCCTGTGTCGCAGTCGCGGATCACCTCGGCGGCTCGAGTCCGGTACCCGTCGTCGAGTCGGACGCCAGCACGGATCTGCTCGATCCGGTCGTCGCTGCTACCGAGCACGCCCTGTACCTTGACGCTGTAGGTCTTCGGAACCTCGTGCCGCGGATGGGTCAGGAGCTGCGTCAGGGTGCCATCGTTCGTCATCAGGAGCGCGCCCTCGGAGTCCCAATCCAGCCTGCCCACCGGGTACAGCCGGCCGTACTCGGCGGGGACCAGCTCCGTGACGACCTGGCGGCGGTCCGGGTCGGAGGAGGCGCTGATCACCTGGGGCGGTTTATGGAGCAACAGGTACGCGCAGCGCCCGTCTGCTTCGATCCGGCGCCCTTCGAATTCCACGACGTCGCGCGACGGGTCGACCTTCGTTCCGAGCTCCCTCACGACCTTGCCGTTGACCTTCACGAAGCCCTGCTCGATCAATCGCTCGGCTGCGCGTCGGCTGGCGACCCCCGCTCGGGCGAGGAACTTCTGCAGGCGTTCTTCGCTCATCGGTAGTCGTCGTCTCGCTCTGAAGAGTCAGTGCGGGGAGGGGGGGCACCCGTCGGGTCCTGCGACTCGGTCTCCACAGTTGGCGGAGCGGGTTCCGCGGCAGGCAGCCGTTCCGAGGTCGCCTCGGCGTCGGCCCCCGGCAGAGTCGGCGCATCATCGTGCCCGTCTCTGCTATCTTCGACGCGCTGCGCGGCGACGTTGGCAGCGAGGGTCTCGTCGAGTTCCTGCAGTTGGACGACGTGCTCCTCGGTCAGCTCGGTGTACTCACGCAGCGTAGGGAGGTCGCCGAGGGACGCGAGGCCGAAAAACGACAGGAACTCGTCGGAAGTACCGTAGATCAGCGGCCTGCCGACTTCGTCGGCCTTTCCGAGGATCTTGATCAGACCGCGTTCGAGGAGCAATCGCAGCACGCCCGAGCAGTCGACCCCGCGGATATCCTCGACGTCGGCGCGGGTGCAGGGTTGGCGATATGCGACCACCGCGAGCACCTCGAGTGCGGCGCGGGACAGGCGGACCGGCGGTCGCTTGTACAGGCTTCGGACATACTCTGCGAAGAGGGGGCGGGTCCGCAGCTCCCACGCTCCGGCGACTTCGACAAGTCCGATGCCCCCCTCCCGCTCGGCAAGCTCCGCCTGCAGGTCGGCGAGCGTCGCCTCGATCCACCCCGCCGGGATCTCGGTCTCGTCGACGCCGGCGACCGTCTCGCGGAGGGTGTCTACGTCGAGGGGGCCCTCGGCGGCGAACAAGAGCGCCTCCACCGCCGCCGCCAGGTGGCGGGGGATGTCCGGTTCGTCGAATTCGCCCATCAGTTTGGCGGGTGATCCTGGAGCGGCTCGAGACGTTGAGCGACCTCGTCGTAGTCGAGCACGGCGCGCTCGATGTAGAGTTCACTCTTCGAGAGCCGGCTCTGGAAGAGCTTGATGAGCCGGAGTTTCGCCATCTCCAAGAGCGCGAGGAACGTGATCACCACGTGCGTACGCGTGGGTTCCTCGGTGTGGAGGTAGAGTAGATCGAGGAGAGTCGTGCGCGGGTGCTCGCGGACGTGATCTGCGATGCGGTTGATCGTGTCGCGCAGCGTCAGCTCCTCGCGGGTCACCTCGTGCAGCGCCTCGGCCGGTCGCCCCTCGACGACGTGTTTGAAGGCATCGAGCAGGTGGAAGAGGTCGACAGCCACCAGGTCCGGTGGTCCGGCCTCGTCGCGATAACGCTCGGCACGCGACGGGCGGGAGAAGACGTCGCGCCCGGAGACCTGCCGCGAACCCAGGTGCTCTGCTGCCCCGCGATAGCGTTGGTAGGCGAGCAGGCGGCGGACGAGCTCCTCGCGCGGGTCGAGCGCGTCTTCGCCGTCGTCCAGGTCGTCGCCCGGCTCCGGCCGGGGCAGGAGCATCTGGCTCTTGATGTGCAGCAAGGTCGCCGCCATCACCAGGTACTCGCCAGCGACCCCGAGATCGAGCGCCTGCATCGCCTCGATGTACTCGAGGTACTCCTCGGTGATGAACGCCATCGGGATGTCGAGGATGTCGAGTTCGTGCTTCCGGATCAGGTGGAGCAGGAGGTCGAGCGGCCCCTCGAATCCTTCGAGCTGGATCCGCAGGCGATTTTCGTCGGCGTGCAAGGTGTCGGTCCCGGCTACCCGCGCGGGTGGTGCCGCGCGTGAAGCTCCTTCATACGCGTTCGGGAGACCAACGTATACACCTGAGTGGTCGAGATGCTGGCGTGTCCGAGCATCGCCTGCAGCGCCCGGAGATCCGCGCCGTGCCGGAGCAGGTGGGTTGCGAAGCTGTGCCGGAGCTTATGGGGTGAGATCGGCCGGTCGATGCCCGCGCGGAGCGCGTCGCGACGGAGATTCCGCCAGAACGCCTGCCGTGTCATCGGCCCGCCCCGGCGGGTGAGGAAGAGCGTCGGCGACGCATCGATCCCGGCCGCCGCCAGCAGCCCCGGCCGAGCGACTTCCAGGTAGCGGAGCACGGCATCACTGGCGACATCCCCGAGCGGGACCAGGCGTTCCTTCGAGCCCTTGCCCCACACCCGGACGAACCCGACCGTCAGGTCGACCCCCGCGAGGGGCAGTCCGACGAGCTCCGAGACGCGAAGGCCGGTCGCGTAGACGACCTCCAACATCGCCCGGTCGCGGACGCCCTCCAGCGTGTCGTCCGGCGGGGCGGCGAGCAGGCGCTCGACCTCGCCCTCGCTGAGGAGTTGGGGCAGGGTTCGCTCGGTCTTGGGCACGTCTAGAGTCGCCGCCGGGTCCGCCTCGAGGTGGCCCTCGGCCACGAGGAATCGGAACAGCCGGCGGATGCTGGTGACGTTCCTCGCCAGCGTGCGGACCTTCACTCCCTCGTCGAGGCGGGAGAGCAGGTGCGCACCCAGCAGCCCGGTGTCCACGGCGGCGGCGTCTGTCACGCCCCCATCGGCAAGGAAAGCCGCCAATCGCGCGAGATCGCTCCCGTATGCGGCGATTGTGTTAGCTGCCAGACCCCGCTCCACCGTGAGGTGGTCGAGGTAGAGGCCGATCGCCTCATCGATGGAGAACATCGTCTCTCTCGTCGTCTTCCAGGCGTTGGCGCAAGCTCGCGCAGACCTCATCGAGGTCGGGTGGATCACCGGCGGGCACCCGGACATAGAACGAGTCGATCGCCCGGTCGCCCTCCACCATGATGATCGACCGGTCGATCTCCAGGCCCAGGTCGGCGAGCGTCGCGCACAGGTCGGCGAGGAGGCCGAGGCGGTCTCGCGTCTCGACCTCGATGACCGCCAGGTCCGGTGCCGCGACGGCGTGGTGGGCGATCCGGGTCGGGACCGGCGGCCGCGCCCGTGGCGCAATGCGCGATTCCGAGTGCCACCGCTCCCGCAGGTCGGCGAACGTGACCTCGCCGGCAAGCGAGGCGCGAACCCGCTCGATGACCCGTTCTCCGCGGGATGCGTCGTACGGGCGCCCGCCCGGGTCGACCCAGTCGAGCAGGAAGAGGTCGATGGCGCTCCCGGTGGCCGTCGTCAGGATCCGAGCGTGGTGGATATTGGTGCGCTCCGCGGCGACGGCGGCCGCGATCAGGGCGAGCAGCCGCGGTCGATCGGTCGTCCGAACGACCAGCGTCGCCGTACGGTCGACCTCGTCGGTACCGTTGCCCTCCGGGAGGTGGATCTCGACTTGGACAGGCTCGCCGTCGGACCGGGCCAGCGCCAACACGACGGGGACGACCTCCGCATCGGGCATGCGCGCCCACTCCTCGACCGCGAGGGTCGGTTCGAGCTCCGCGATGGACTCCGGTGTGACGGCGCCGGCCGCGAGCAGGGCGGCGATCGGCGGCCGATCCGCGAGGCCGCGGGCAGCTCGGTAGCTGCCGGTCAGACCGTGGCGCGCGTTGGCGTGCAGGATGCGCAGGAGTTCGAGGCGCCAGCCGATCTGAAGGGTTGGCGCCACCGACGACATGTCGGCCCAGGTCAGGAGGACAAGCGCATCGAGATGCTCCGGCGACGGGACGGCCTCCAACACCGCGTCGACCGTCGCCGGATCCTGCAGGTCGCGTCTCTGGCTCGCGTGTGAGAGCCGCAGGTGGTGCAGCACCAGCCAACGGGCCAGTTCGCCGTCGGCATCGGACATCTGGAAGCGGCGGGCGACCTCCCGGGTCATCCCGGCGCCGATTTCGCTGTGCGCTCCCCCGAGCCCCTTGCCGACGTCGTGGAGCAGCGTGGCGAGGAGGACCGCGCCGGCCGCGCTCGGCGTCGCTGACACCAGGCACTCCCACGCGCTCAGCACGAAGGGCGGGGCGTCGGAGTTCCCGGCACGGAGTGCCGCGATGCGCCGGAACGCAGCCAACAGGTGCCGGTCGGTGGTGAACACGTGGTACACGTCGCGACTCGTGTGTCCGACCACGTGTGCCCACTCCGGGACGACGCGTACGAACGCGCCGCACTCGACGAGCTCGTCGAACGCCAGTCCGTCGGCGTCGGGTGCGAGCACCGCGTCGGCCAGCGGCGCTGCGTCGCGTGGGTCGAGTTCCGGGGCGGCCTGACGCAGCGCGGCGCGGGTCTCCGGATCGAGCGCCAATCCGTGCACGACGATCTGGTGGAGCGCCCGCGCGGCAAATCGGGGGGCGGTCTCGTCCTCGCCACGGGCAAGCCGCAAACTCCCGGCGACGACCTGCACGCCTGGGGCGACCTCGTGCGTGGGCGCGTCGTCCGACGTGTTCCAGCGCGCGATCCACTCCCCGGCCAGGCTCGCGAGCGTGCTGGCCCGGTGGTACAGCGCCTGCATGAAGCTCTCGATCGCCGTCGGCTCGTCGCCGTGACCGTATCCCATCAGGCCGGCGACTCCGGCTTGATACTCGAAGGCCAGGCGGTCGTTCCGCCACCGGCTGAGCGTGTGCAACGCCAACCGAGCCCGAGCCACGAACTCGTAGGCATCGAGCACCGAGAGCATCTCGCTCCGGGTGACCGCCCCGGCCTCGACGACATCGGCCCAATCCTCGGCTGCGAGGCGGAGTGCGGCCGTCCATCGCGCGGCGTGGGCGTCCCGAAGCCCGCCGCGGCCCATCTTGAGCTGTGGCTCCAAGACGTGGGCGGCGCCCTCGAACCGGGCGTGTCGAGCCGCAACGCCCTCGGCGATGAGCCGCGTGAAGTTCTCTACGCCGCCGTCGAACTCCTCGCCGATTCTCGAGCGAGCGAGGCCGGCAGGATCGTTGATGTGCCGGGGACCGCAGAGGTGACGCGCGTCGAGTCCGGCCGTCGCGATCGACACGTCGTCGGCCAGTCCCTGCGTGTGCTCGGCCACGGTCCGAACCGGTGCGGCGACCCGACAGCCGGCGGCTCGCATCTGGTCGAAGAGGTTGCCGATGGCCGCGGACGAGCCCGGGTGGCGGGCGTCGAGGCGCTCGCGAGCGTCGCCGTCGGCCTCGGATCCGTCGTAGAGCAAGACGAGGTCGAGGTCGGCTCTCGGGAATGTCTCCCGTCGTCCGAAGCTGCCGACAGCGAGAATCTGGATCTCACGCAACGCGGCGGAGTCCGCGACGATGGTCAGGACCCGCGTTTCCACGGTTGCGATCAGCCCTTCCTGGATCCGGGAGTAGGGCACGCCCGTCGCCAACTGGGCTGTCAGCCCCGGCACACTCGACAGTCTTGCGAAATCGTCGCTCACGTCGTGGACTATACCCGAGCATGACAGTGGAATCAGACTTCACGCCACACGCGCCCCCGATCTGTACCGCGGACCTGCCGCCGCCCGGCGGTTTCGTACCGGCTCGCCCGGAGTCGTTCCGAGTCGACGAGATCCCAGCGTATCTTCCGACAGGAGCCGGGCCGCATCGCTATATCCGAGTGGAGAAGCGCGGTTGGACGACGCGGGACGTGGTAGATGCCGTAGCCCGTGTCGCCGGTGTGCAGGCCCGAGACATCGGATACGCCGGCCAGAAGGACCGACTGGCGGTCACGACCCAGTGGATATCGGTACCCGACCAGGCATCTCCGACCGAGGGGTGGGACCTGCCCGACGACGTTCGGGTCCTGGAGGAGTCGCGGCACACCAACAAACTCCGCACCGGCCATCTGTCCGGGAATAGATTCCGTATCGAACTCGAGGGGTTGACAGATGATGCCTCGAGTCGTTTCGAGTCTGTGCATGCCGCCCTGATCACGCATGGAGTGCCGAACTACTTCGGGCAGCAGCGATTCGGACGCGGCGGGCGGAACCTCGGGGACGCCGTGCGTTGGCTTCGCCGCGGAGGCGGAAACAAGGGACGCAAGGGGCGCTACCACGCGAAGCTCCTGCCGAGCGTCATTCAATCGGAGATTTTCAACCGCTACGTGACTGCTCGACGCGCCCTCGATCTTGCGCTCCTCGAGGGCGAGGTCGTACGGCTCGTCCCCGGACGCGCGGTCTTCGAAGTGGAGACCGTCGATGCTGAACTGCCCCGACTCCACGAGCGCGCGATCGTACCGACCGGGCCCATGATCGGACCGAAGATGAGGGCGGCGTCTGGCGTACCCGCCGCGCTCGAGCAGCAGGCGGTCGTCGAGCTCGGGCTCGACGACGGAGCGTTGCAGGTTCTTGCCCGCTGGGCCCCTGGAACGCGCCGCGACCTCGTTGTGTGGCCGACGGACCTGCGGGCCGAGGTGGCGAGTTCGCGCACCGCCATGCTAGAGTTCACCCTGCCTTCGGGGAGCTACGCGACACAGGTCGTTCGCGAGTTCACCCGCCTCCCCTGGGCCACGCCGTTGCGCGAGACGATCGGCTGAATGCCCGAACTGCGATTCCAGACCCTGACCCGCGACGAGTTGCTGGACGAGGCACGCTTGCTCGGCCGCGCCTGCGACGTCGTCGAGTTGGACACGCTGGAGCAGATGCGGCTCGTGCCGGCCGTGATCGAGGCCGAGGAGCTGCTGGGCTATCCGCTGATGTCCCTGATCCAGGTGATCGATGCGGCGATGATCCATGACCCGCGCGTGCTCGATGAGATGCGTCGTCGGGCTCGCGTGTTCGAGGCCGCGCTTGCCGGCGACGCGGCGTCTTTAACGGCCGCGTACCGCGAGGTGCGCCAGACGCTCGCCGCACGGGCGGTGCTCGGCGAACTTCACCGCATGCTCCCGGTCATGGAGTGGGGGGCTCTGGAGACCCTGCGTGGCGACGCGCGGCTCGAGTGGCGACTCCGGCAGGCGTTGTCCGAGCTGTCCACCGTGATGGCCACCGATCGGTTTCGAGACCAGACGCGGACACCGGTCGCCGGCGTCCGACCCGTAGGGGGGAAGAGCCCGATCTGGCAACGCGCGGCGGCGGAGGCGCGCCGTCGGGGCGATGATCTCGCGTTCTCCGGGGCCAAGACCGGCGTCCACGCTCCGACACCGCACGCAGGAGTGCACCGCCAATCCGGGGCGGACCCGGATCTGCGCGCCGTGCGACCGGCGTCCAGCGGCCGTGCGGCTGCCGTGGGGGCGACCGGTGAGCGGGCCGCGGCGTCCGGCGGCCGTGTGGCTGCTGTGGGATCGACTGGTGAGCAGGCCGCCGTGGCTGCTGAACGTGTGGCTGCCTTTGGGTCGACGGGCGAGCGGGCCACCGTGCCCGCCGGCCGTGTCGCCGCCGTTGGGTCGACGGGCGAGCGGGTCGCCGTGGCGGCTGACCGGGGCATCGAGGACGCTGGAGGGGCCGTGCCCCCGGTCTCGGAGTCGGCGAAGCCGGAACGCGAGGCCCCCCGAGCTGCAGTGCGCCCCGGAGGCTCCTCGCGCGCCGAAGAACGCGCGGCGGACGCCGCGCGTTCGGCGTTCCCGCGGTTGAGCGCTACACCAGCGGACGCCACGCCGGCGCCTCTGCGGACGGAGCAGACGATGGGGTACCGGGCCCAGGACTCCGGGGCTCGCGAGTTGGGCCCTGATGAGGACACCGAGACGTTCACGTCGTCGCGTGTCGACGAGCAGTTCTTGGAGCGGGACGAGACCAATCCGTCGATGCGGTCGCGGTTGGTCGACGAAGCAGTGGACCCAGGCGTCGACAGCTCGCCGACCGCGCCCATCGACCCCCGAACGACCGTCCAACGTCTGCCGAGCAAGGTGCAGGCGAAGGTCCGCGCGGAGGATGATAGCGACAACCCGGGGAAGACGTCCCACCGACTCCCGACGCCGCGTCCCGACACCGGCGACACCGACGCCGTGCGCGCCCCCGACTCCCCGGTGATCGGCGCTCCCGGCGTTCGAACCACCCGCCTGGGAGGCACGAACCGTTATGCCGCGGTGGACGCCCGGCCCATGGACACCGACGACGGGTCGGCCGCGAGTTTCTTCGACAGTCGCGAGAATACGCGGGTCGGGCGGCGCCCTCCCGCCGTCACGCCGATCGAACCCGCCGACGCGAGTGCAAGCCGACGACAGACGGCGCAGAACGACGAGGCGGCCGAGGAGACCTCGGAAGAGGCTCCACCCCACCAGCGCACCACGTCGAAGCCGGCGCTGGTCGGGCTCGAACCGGAGCAGCGAGCCGCCGGGCGTGTCGTCTTCCCTTCCGGGAACGTCGACGGAGTCGATTGGTTCGACGCAGCCATGCCGGAACCACCGCCGCCTGCGAAGCCGACCCGCCGCGGACCGGGGCTGATCGACGACGACTCCCTTCGGTCGTTCACAGGCCGCGCGGTTCCGATCGAGTTGCCGGTCGAGCGGCACGAGTCCGGCGACCTCGAGAGTATCGCTGATATCGAGAGCCTGCTTCGCGACCCGGAGACGGCGCTGAGGGATTGTGAAGAGCGTCTGCGCAACGACCCCGGCGACCGACGCGCGCAGAGTGTCTTGTTGGCTCTCGTCGGCGCGACGGACCGGGTGATGGCTCGGCGTGCGTGGAAGATCCTGGAGCGACCGCTCCGGAGCGAGGAGAAGCCCGGCCGGTTGCTCGGCGCGCTCGTTCTGATGGGCGAGATGGACCCCGAGGTCTCGCTTAGGCTCGGATGCCTCGAAGAAGCGGCGGCGATCGCGGAACAACGCCTGGGGGATCATCGCCAGGCGTTCGACCTGCTCATGAGGATCATCCGCATCGCGCCGCTGGCCGAACCTCCCTTCGAGCGGGCGTGCGCCCTCGCGGAGGCATTCGGCTGGTGGGAGAACCTGACGCAGGAGCTGGAGCGCGGAGCGAAAGCGAGTCAGGACGAAGCGGCGATCCGCACGCTGACGCGTCGGGCCGCGGAGCTGGCTCGGGACCGGCTCGGCGAGAACTCACGTGCCGCCGGTCTGTGGCACAGCCTCGTAGACCGGAACATCTACGACGAGGACGCGGTGACCGCGTTGATCGGTCACTATGCCGGGACCGGACGCTCGGCAGAGACGCTCCTGCTCCTGCTTCGCTGCGCCGAGATCGCCACGGGCGAAGAAGAGCGGGCCGAGCGCCTCGCGCGGGCGGCCGACTTGTGCGTCGAAGAGCTGAACGACCCGCCGCGCGCGTTGGAGATCTACGAGCAGGCGATGAGCGACGGCGGTCACGCCGACATTCGCGCACGTTACGTCGACCTCGCGATGCGTACGAATCTGGTTCCGCGGGCGCTCGACTTCCTGACCCGCGCAGCCGACGACAAGTTCGATCGCGCCCTGGAGCGGGCGCGCATAGCCCGCGAGGAGTTCGATTCCCCGGAGTTGGAGATCGAGGCGCTCGACGCCGCGTATCGAACTCCCGGCGCGAGGAAGATCGAGGCCGGATTCGCGCTCTCTGGCGCCCAGCGGAGACTGGGGCGGAGCGAAGAGGAGATCGAGACGCTGCATACGATGTTGGGCACTGCACGCAGCGACGACGAGTACGTCGCTGTCGTGAAGCGCCTCGCGGGAACCTACGCCGACCGTCCCGATGGGGCGATCCACGCGATACGCGTCTACAGCGACGCATTCGAGGAGCGCCGATACGATGCGAACATCGTCCATGCGCTCGCGTCGCTCTTGAAGGCATCCGGTCGGGTCGACGAGCTGCTCGGCCTCTACGCCCGGTCGGCCGAGGACACCGAGGACCCCGAAGAACGGGCGGGATACTACCGCGCGGCGGCACGAGTTGCAGCCGAGATGGTCGACGACGCCGAACACGGGATCTCGATCCTCGAGCAAGCGGCGGACCGGACCGACGGCGATCCCGAGGTGCTTTGCCGTCTGGCCAAGCGCTTCCGCGAGGTCGGCGATACCCTCTCCGAGATGGCTGCCCTCGAGCAGGTCACCGAGCAGGGCCCCGAGAGGTTGTCGGCCGCCGAAGTTGCGCGGCTCGCCGAGCTGCAGGTTGCTCGGCCCCGGGGCCTCAGCCGGGCGGCCGAGCTGCTCTTCGGGCTCCTCGACCGGGACGACATCGACAGCGCGACCGAGTCCAAGATCGGATTCGTGCTGCCCCGGGTAGCGCGCGGAAGCGGACGCCTCGACCTCGAGCTCAAGTGGCTCTTCCGCACGGTCGAGCGGGCCGCGACCGCCAACGAGGCGGTCGTTCTCTGGAAGCGGATCATCGCGGTTCAGGCGGAGTCCGGTGCCGACCCGAGCATGCGCGTCGAAGCGATCGAGCGTGCGCTCGCCTGCGCCAAGGACGTCAAGGTCAGCGGTGTCGACATGGCGATGCTCGAGCTCGACGCGGCCCGCGCGAAGGCCGGCGTCGGACATTGGAACACCGCCATGGAACACGCGATCGAGGCGGCGACGACGTTCCTCGAGCGCAAGCCGTCTTCGCAGGAAGCCCTCGACGCGGTGACCCAGGTCGCCGAGCTCAGCGCGACCGTCATCGACGAACGGCCTGCGCTGGCGTTGTTGCGGACGGCCGCCACCACGGGCGATGTCCGGATGGTCGACCTCTATGCGCAGGCCTGTGTGCGGCACGCTCGGTGGACCGAGGCGATCAGCCCACTCCAGCTACTGCTCGACCACCTCGACGAAGACGACGATCGAGAGCAGCGCGTGCGCGTGGAAGAGGATCTCAGCCGGGCGCTCCAGCACCTCGGCGGATGAACGTCGGCGATCCGATCCCGTCGCCCGCCGAGCTGGTACGTGCGTACGGGAGGCCGGCGAAGAAACGACTCGGACAGAACTTCCTGACCGACCCTGGAATCCTCGACCGCGTGGTCCGATGCGCTGGGATAGGTGAGGGCGATCGTGTCTTGGAGATCGGCCCGGGCCCCGGTGGATTGACCGGGCGCCTCCTCGCCGCTGGCGCCGACGTGCTCTGCCTGGAGGCGGACGCCGAACTGGTCGAACACCTCGAACGTCACCTCGGTGCCTTCGAACGGTTCGCGGTGGTCAGGGGTGATGGGACGGGCCCCGACCTCGACCGCGCGCTCGGCGACCCGCCGCGCCTGGTGGTCGCGAACCTGCCGTATAACGTGGCGACGCCCATCCTCTTGCGCCTGGTCGATCTGCCCGAGCCGCCGGCACGCATGGCGCTGATGTTCCAGCGCGAGGTTGCCGATCGCATCGTGAGCCCGGGTGCGAGCCGCGACTTCGGCCCACTGTCGGTCGCAGTGTCGCTACGCTTCACTGCGTCGGTCGCCATGAAGCTGTCGCCGGGCGCGTTCGTGCCCAGGCCAAAGGTCAGCTCGGCCGTCGTGCTGTTCGAGCGACTCCAGAGCCCCCTGGCAGACGCGGACGTGCGCGCCGAGGCACGTCGGCTCGCCCGCATGGCCTTCAACCAGCGGCGCAAGATGCTGCGGCGGAGTCTGGCGTCGGCCGGTCCGGCGTTGTCGGAGATCCTCGCACAGGCAGCGGTACCGCCAGACGCGCGGCCGGAGCAGCTACGGACCGACGACTTCGTACGCATGGGGCGCGTTTCGCTGGAGCTCGGGACCGCGGCGCCGACCTGAGCCGCTCGTCGGCGCCGGATGTCAACCGGCCGCGTATCCCGTGCGGGTCGGCCCAACAGACGGGCCGGCAGTGGTCTCTCGACCCTCGATGTTCCGACCTACGGCGCTCGACGGAGCGCCGTTCGCAACAGGCTCGGGTCCCAGAGTGGCGCGGTCGCGGGCGATGCGATCCGGTGGGCTACTTCTCCGTCGGTCCACGCTCCCGTCACCCACAGCGTCGGCTCCGCCCAGATCGCCTCGTCGGTGCTGAGCGCGACGCCATCGCGCGTACGCAATACGGCCAGGTTTCCACCGGGCAGTGCGAACTCGAGCAACCCCGAATCGCCGGACAGGCGACCGGCGGCGAGCGCGTCGTCATCTGCTCGCTCCAACACCGTGACACCCGGCGGGCCCGTCGTCGTGCCGAGCGCAAATCCGTCGAGGCCGAACGCGACGTACGTCGAGACTGAGTCGCGACCCACCTCCAACGCCGCTCCGACGGTGAGCCCCTGCGAATCCAGGACGGGCACGAGACGCGGCCCTACGTTGCAGAAGGGCCCGGCAGTGCGCACGGCCGGGGCAGCCGGAGCTGAGCGCACGGCGACGAACGCTGCGCGTTGGGCTCCGCACGCCGGGTCGTGCCCCCAGCCCGCTTCGAGAGAACTCCCGGCCGTAGCTGGGGTGGCGGCAAAGGCACCCGGAGTCGCTGTGGGCACGAAACCGTCGGGGTCTTCGTAGGACACCGTCCGTCCGGCGGACACCAGCGCGACGCGATGGGACGTGGTGAACGATGTGAACCGACAGTCGGCGACATCGACCGACGAGCGCTCGGTGCCCCTCATCGCATCGAAAGCGACCAGCCGCGACCCCGTGGATGACTCGCACGCGATCACAGTCGGCGAAACTCCGTCGACGAGCGCGAGGACTCGTGAGCGCGGTGGAGCGAACGACACCCGGACGGTGTGCCTAGAACCGCCGAGCAAGACGTCCCACCCGTCGCCGTCGGCGATCACGATGCCGTCGTCGGTCACGGTGGTGGCGATCGGGCGCGGTGCCATCCGGACCAGCGCCAGGTCCGAAGCCCAGCGTGGAGGCTCGACGCAGGGAGAGGGCGTGCCGTTCGGCGACCAGGTGTCACAGGAGCGTGTTCCCAGCGTGGACGCCGAGGCCGCCGGCCGGTCTGGGCGCTGCGCGCTCGACGCGCCGAGCACCCACCATGCGCTGTCGCGTGGCACGGGCCGGGGCGGCACGTTGTCCGTCCACGGCACGGACCAACGCGCGCCGTCAGGCTCGACGAGAGTCGCGCCTGAGCCGTCGTACCAGGCCAACGCGGTCCGGCTACCATCCGCGCCACAGCGCGCGTCGGCCGGCGGGACCGCCCCCGTCGAGACGACCACGCCTTCGGGGCCATGCCGGGTCACGGAGGGCGGCTCGACCGTCCAGGTCCAGACGTTGTCGGCGCCGACGCACGATGCGTGCCCGTCGATCGCGGTCCGCGAGATCGGCGTGAGGTCCGGTGTTCGCAACCCGACGAAACGGGACCCGACGATCGTCACCGCCTCGGCGGCGGCGACGACGTGGAGAGCGCCGTCGATGTGTGCCCACGCCCGGGGAATCTCCGCCTCGACGTCCCAGACGATGACGAGGCCGTCGGCCCCGAGAGTGACGCCGAGATCTCCGGCGCGCGCTGCACCTGTGATCTCCGCGTGACCGACGACCGCGAGCGGGATCGGCTCGGCCGCAACGTCGGCGGCGACGGCCAACACGAGCAGGATCGTGGAGCTCAGCTGCCGCGTGGCGACCTCCGACGTAGGACGGTCAAAAGGGCCACGAGCGCGAGACCCCACGATGGTGGCCCCCCGGGGGTCGAGGACGCGGCGCACCTGCGGTGACGTCGCCGCTCGCCGTCGGGCTCGTCGCCCGGTGCCAGAGCCGGGGCGTCGAAGTAGCCCTCGTTCGACACTTCGCAGGCACCCGCGGAGTCGACCTCGGACGCAGGATAGATGGCGATGATCCCCGCGATGTCATCGTCGTGGAGCGTTCGCTTGGTAGTCTCGCCCGGCGGGCTCGTGTTCGCCATCGTCGCTTCGATGTACCGCCGAGGATCGGTGCCGGTGAAGGTGTCCGGTAGCGTGTGGTTGAGCCCGACGAAGTGACCGGCCTCGTGGGTGACCGTGTTGGCGAGATCCTGCACTCCGCCGGCCCCTCCTTCGTCATCGAGGATGCCGAAGGTGAAGAGGGTCGAGTTCAGCTCGATATCGGCGTCGACGATGATGCCCTCAGAAGCGCTGAAGGTCACAGACGTCAACCCGAGCGCCTGCGCCGGATAATCCTCCCAGCCGTCTTCGACGAACCCGACGAAGTTCACGTTGTCGGTGTACTTGTTGTAGCCCGGGCGATTCTCGTTCGTGAGGCCGGCCGAGACGAGCTCGAGGTAGCTCCCTTCGACCGAGCTCCAGGTCTCGAACGAACCCTCGATCGCCGCGGTCACGGCGTCGAAGTCCGGGATGTCCTCGCTGCCGGCCTCGTTGATGTGAAAACCGACGCACCGGCTCGGCCAGGCGACGGGGATCGGCGTCTCGTCCTCGAGGCAGGCATATGGCCCGAAGCCGTCTTCGAGGCAGGTCATTGTGCGCTCGTACGCGACCGCGTGCCCCGAACCGAGGAGGGCGACCACCGCGATGGACGCCGAAAGCCGGCGCGTCATGGCGCCTCCGGCGAGACGACGGACAGCAGCTCGTCGAAGGTCGCGAGCGGAATCTCGGTCGGTAGATCGGCGTCCGGCGCCAGGAACTCGGTGTCGGACGGGACATTCACGACGTTAAGGCCTCGCAGATCGCGAACTGCCCAGTTCCCGCCGGGCCTGTGCTCGACGGTGAATTTCGTCATGGACAACCCCATCGACATGTAGCGTCCGTCGGATCGGCGCGACGCGAGGACGACGACCTCCTCCCCGCGAGCGTACGATTCGGCGCCAGGGACCCAGGTGACGAGGTCCCCGACCCGTCCACCGGGCACCACCAGCTCGACCTCACCGGTTTGCCCCGAGCGGTAGAGTACCTCGGCATCGACCACCACCAGCGTGATGATCCGGCCGTCGCGCACTTCGCACGAGACGTCGACGACGGTTCCCCGGATGACCTCGTCGGCACGTTCGACGAGATCCTCGAGGGATCCTCCGACGACGGTGGTCGCGCTGGCGCTGGCGCTCAGCCCAAGGGAGAGCAGCGCAGCGATCACGAAACGTAGTGGTCTTGGCGTCATGGTCCTTGTCCAGGTTGGACGGCGGGCTGGATTGTATGCGGACACTGCGGTCGGCGCCAGCACCGGGCCTTGTGGGGCAAGTAGGTCGCGATCCAAGTGCTCCGGGCTCGATGGGGCAGAACGGAACCAACGCGGGCACCGGAGTCGAGGTGCTCCACGACGGGCGCCGGTTTCGATCCGCCCGGAGAGGTGGTAGCTCGGTCTGGCACGGTGCTCTCAGGTCGCGCCGAGCGAGAACGCTTGCGGCGACCCCGCGGATTCGGGATAGACGACAAGGACGCTCCGGCCGCCATCCGTTCGGACCCCGGGATCGCGTTCCTCTTCCGCTCCGCGAAGGTCGACATGCCGCCGAACAGCCCCCGCTCACCGCTCATTCCCATCGTTCTCGTCGTATTCGCGCTCGGCGCGTGCTCGTCCGATGACGGCTTGGTCCACGCACCCGACGCCGGCCCGGGTGACGTTGTCGAGACCCCAGAAGCCGGGCCGAGCGACGACGCCGCGCGCGTCGATGTCACGGTCAATCCGCAGGCACCTCGTGCTTTCCGCCTGGCGATCGGAGTTCCCTCCATCGATCTGGACAGCGCGTTCGCCGCGGAGTCCTGGGAGTTCGCGACGGCGAACGCGGACATCCTGGCGATCGAGCTTGCCGGTGGACTCCCCTGGCCGGAGATCCTCGCCGAGGAGGCGCTGCCCCCGGAATACGAGGCATTCCTGGCCGACCTCGCGGACCGGGCCAGCCAGAGCGAGCGCGACGTCTTGTTGATCGTCGACCCGCTCAACAGCGATCGGAACGGCCTCGTGGGCGACGTGTTCGGAAGAGAAGACGTCGACGTGTCGACACTCCTGTTCTCCAACGCCGAGCTGCGGCGCGGCTATGCAGCGTTCTGCGAGGATCTGGCCGCTCGGTTCGGACCCCGGTATTTCGTGCCGGTCGTCGAGATCAACCGGTACGGCTCGACCCGATCGGACGACTTCGACTCCCTCCGGTCGCTCTACGTGGATCTTCGCGAGCAGGTGAAGTTCGCCAGCGCGAACGCGCTCGTGTTCCCGACATGGAGCTACGCACAGCTCGTGATGACGCACACGACGCAAAACTCCGTGCAGCTCGCCTGGTTCGAC
Organism: uncultured Myxococcales bacterium; assembly: GCA_964520965.1. GTDB lineage: Bacteria > Myxococcota_A > Bradymonadia > REDH01 > REDH01 > CAZFPM01. The sequence goes on along the minus strand of CAZFPM010000087.1, from coordinate 3,132 downwards.
CGCATGGACGAGTCCCTGGACCTCTTCGCCATCGACTACCGACCGAGCATCGACGGGCGTACAGCGTCGGATCTCGTACCCGCAGACCTCGACATCATCGACCGACATCGCGACGAGACCGCGGGCGGTTCCTACACGACCCGCCCGGTCGCGGTGGTCTTCGGCGGCTACCCCGGGGAGGGCGTCGTTCAGGGCGGCGAGGTCTTCGCGAGCAGTGAGAACTCCCAGTTCAACTACCTGGCGTTCCTGCTCGGCGAGGGCGACCGAATCGACATGGAACTCGTCACGTGGACGGTCCCCGTCGACCCCGACGAGTGGCTCGCCGAGTCCTGCGCAGGGGATGCGGGGTGCAACGGCGCGGTGCGCGAGGCGCGCTACGGTGGTTTCCGCCGCCACGGCCTCGTGGGACCGAGTGGCGATCGCGCCGCCCGCAGACTGTGGAGTCAGTACTTCGAGCGCATGTTCGTTCGCTAGTGGAGGTCGCCCAGGTGCAGACGAACGGCGAATGCATCCACGTCGACGAGGCGCGGACCAACAACCTCAAGGGGGTCTCTTGCCGGTTCCCCCACGGTAGAATGACGGTGGTGACCGGGGTGAGCGGCTCGGGGAAGTCGTCGCTCGCCTTCGATACCGTGTACGCCGAGGGGCAACGGCGTTACGTCGAGACCCTGTCGACCTACGCTCGGCAGTTCCTGCAACAGATGCGCAAGCCGCCGGTGAAGGCGGTGCGGAATGTGCCACCCGCGCTGGCGCTACGCCAGGGCAACTCGGTCTCGGGTGCCCGGTCGACCGTTGGCAGCGTGACCGAAGTCACCGAACACCTCCAGCTGCTCTTCGCCGGCGCTGGCTCCACCGTCTGCAAGCAGTGCGGCGCACCGGTCACCACCTGGACACCGGGGACGGTAGTGGACTGGTTGGTCAACAACGGCGATGGGGAGCGCGTGATCGTGCTCGGGACCGTGCGCCCGTTGGAGGATCAGGGCATCGCGCCCTTGTTGCGAGACCTCGTCGCCGATGGCTACAGGCGGGTGCTCGACGAGGGGCGGCTGGTCGATCTCGACGCCCCCGAGGCGGCCGACCTCCTCGAGCGTGACGAGCTCCGAGTGGTCATCGACCGCCTGCGGATCGAGGCCGACTCGCAACGCCTCGCAGACTCGATCGAGACGGCGTTCGCGTTCGGCGAGCGCATCGCGGACATCGTTCGGTGGGACGACTCCGAGCGCACGGAGTGGCGTTTCTACGACCACCACCGGTGCGACGTGTGCGCCACGATGCACCACGAGCCGATCCCGGCGCTCTTCGAAGTGCAGTCCACGATCGGCGCTTGCGGGCGGTGCGGCGGCTACGGCCGGACCGTCGGCATCGACCACCACAAGGTGGTGCCCGATCCGCGCCTCTCCATCGCCGACGGCGCCGTCGCGTGCTTCCAGACGGCGAGCATGCGTAAGCACCGCCGTCGCCTGGTCTCGGCGTTCGAACGCCTGGGGTTCCCGGTCGACGTACCGTGGGTCGATCTGCCCACGGCCGCGCAAGAAGTCGTGTTTCGGGGCGACGCCGACTTTCTGGGCGTGCGCGGGTTCTTCCGGTCTCTGGAGGACGACCGTTACAAGCCTCACATCCGGATCCTGATCGCGCGCTACCGAGGCTATGCGGACTGCGAGGAATGCGACGGCTCCGGGCTCAGCGCCGATGCCCGTGCCGTCCGGATCGAGGGCGCACATCTGGGCCACGTGCAGCGGAAGACCGTGACCGACATGGCGCGGTGGGTGCGCGAACTCGAGCTGCCCGGCGAGCTGGCAGTCGCGCTGGACCCGCTGATCACCGAGCTCCACTCCCGACTCACCTTTCTGGAGGACGCCGGGGTCGGGTACCTGGCGGTCAATCGCCAGGCGCGCACGCTCTCCGGCGGCGAGATGCACCGCGTGCTCCTCGCCACCAGCATCGGCCGGATGCTGACGGACACGTGTTATGTGCTGGACGAGCCGACCGCTGGTCTGCACGCCCGCGACACCGCCAGGCTCATGGGGGTCGTCCGTCGTCTGCGGGACATCGGCAACACGGTCATCGTGGTCGAACACGACCCGGACGTGATCCGCGAGGCGGACCACATCGTGGAGCTCGGGCCTGCCGGCGGCGATGCGGGGGGAACGCTGCTCTACGAAGGCGCTTTCGAGGGGCTACGGGAGACCGATACGCCGACCGGGACGATGATCCGCTCGGGAACCCAGCTCGTCGAGGTCGCTTCGCGGCCCGACGGGTTCCTCGCCCTCGAGGGAGCGTGCGTGAACAACCTGCGCAACGTGAGCGTGTCGTTTCCCCGGGGCCAGCTGAGTGTGGTTACCGGTGTCAGCGGTTCCGGGAAGTCGTCGCTCGTCGTCGATGCGCTCCACGCCAAGCTGATGGAAGCGCGCGGTCAACGGGAGCAGGCCGCGCTCGCTCCGACCGTTCTTCACGGGGACTCGTTCGACGAGGTCGTACTGGTCGACCAGTCGTCGATACCTCGCTCGGTGCGCTCTTGTGCCCTGACGTTCAGCGGGGCGTATGGCCCCGTGCGCGACCTCTTCTCGGCGACACCGCATGCGCGCGCCAACGGGCTCAAGGCGGGAGCCTTCTCGTTCAACACCGCCGGCGGGCGCTGTGAGCGGTGCGATGGCACGGGTGTGATGACGGTGGAGATGCACTTCATCGCCGACGTTCGACTCCCTTGCGACGTCTGTGACGGCAAGCGATTCCAGCCGCACGTGTTGGCCACGCGGTACGAAGGGCGCACGATCGCGGATGTGTTCGCCATGACGGTGTCGAGCGCCATCGAGTTCTTCTCCGGCTCGCGCTCGGTGGTTCGGCGACTCGAGCCCCTGGAGAAGGTCGGCCTCGGCTACGTCAAGCTCGGGCAGCCGACCTCGGAACTCTCGGGCGGCGAGCTCCAGCGCCTGAAGCTCGCGTCATACGTCGGCAAGGCCGGTGGCGGCGCCGCTCGTCTCTTCATCTTCGACGAGCCCACGGTGGGGCTACACATGCAGGACGTGCGACAGCTCGTCGTGGCGTTGCGCGAGCTGACCGCCGCCGGCCACACGATCATCGTCGTCGAGCACAACCTGGACCTGGTCGCGGCGTCCGATTGGGTGGTCGACC